>CAKKRK010000016.1 GCA_919902665.1 Nitrospiraceae bacterium | reverse complement strand
CGATGAAGACAGCCGGAGATATTTGACGAGAAAACAAACTGTTACTATTGAGAATCAGGTGCAGCGCTTCCTCAAAAGGTGTGTCCTGAATCGAAATGGAAATGGGGTCGTTCCGGACGTCCTTGTCGAAGACCAACGTAAATCCGCCGACCTTCGCCACCCCCTCCAGGACTTCCTTAATGCCAGCGTTTTTGAATTTCAGCGTCACAGACTGCCTCGAACGTTCGTCTCTTGCGAGCCCTTGCTGGACTTCAGTAAGCCGGGTGATGTTCTCCAGCGCCTCTTGGTATGTTGGATCGAGCTCCGCAGCCCTCGCAAAACCACTCATCGCCTCCTCGACTCGTCCAAGTTGAGCCAGCCGTTCAGCCTCGCGGTACTGCGACCGGGATTCTTTCACACGAGTGGCTTGCATGAAACCCGCTTGGTAATCGGGACTGGAAGGGGTGATGGCCAGAGCTCGCTTGAACTCTTCAAGAGCAAGATCGATTTGCTTCTCCTTCAGAAACGTCCGAGCCCGCTCCGCATACGTCGCTGCAGCTCGCTCGCGAGCCAACCCATACTTACCCTCTAGGGAAGGATTGAATGGATCGTCTTTTAATGCCTGTCTGTAGGCAAGGATCGCTTCTTCCCAACGTTCCGCAGCCAAATGCTGATCTCCCCGCTTGACGTCAGGAGACACAAACAAGGCGCAACCAGACATCCCGAGGAATCCTAGAACCAGGATGATTTCTATCGCTTGACTATGAAGACACGCCTTCAGCTGACGAGCCACAATATATATTTCCTATGGATATGTAGGCATTACCGTATGGCCTGGAGGCATAGTCCATGCCAGCCATCAAATTTCCTTATACTACGGATCAAGACGGGCTCAAAGGAAAAGCCTAGAATATGAAAGAACGACGTCTCCCCAGAAAAACGAGGCCTCAAGTTAAATGCAGTCCATGCTCTCTGGGAACCCGGTTGAGAAACTGTTTGGACTCGCCAACAATGTAGATCTTTGAGGGATCTCAAAAATGTTTAGAGAGGGTCAGCAGGATGGAGGAGAAGACCTGGTATCCCACCCACTCAGCAGCCCTGGCATCTCAAGGCGTGCCTTCCGACAGGCAAGGCCGCCTCGGGTGAAGAAGCGAGGTATAGCTTGGTCTGTATGATGTGCCTCTGAACGACACAGGAACGAAGCTGACAAACGTTTTACATCCTACTGGTTAAATACTGCGGCCTGAAGAGCCACCGGCATTTGTCGGACCCCCTATCCCAAGCCGACATCTATGCTTGCGGAGAGCGCAGATATTCTCATTATTCCTCGCGTGCAATTAGTAAACGCTCTTGCTGACCTCGTTTGAATAGGCGCTTTCATTCCCCGCGATGTCATAGGCTGTTACGACAAAGAAATACGTCGCGTTGAATTGAAGTCCTGTAGCTGTGTAGCTGGTCGTATTGCCCAGGATCGCCGCGATAGGAGCTCCATAGGCTCCTGAGGAAGTTGCTCGATATACTTTATATCCCGCTAAATCGCTTTCGGTATTTGCATTCCAAGTCAACGTGACTGACGAACTTGCCTGAGGGTTCAGCGTCAGGGCAACGTTTACGGTTCTGGTTATGCCACCACCCATCACAGTGATGGTGGCCGAATTACTTCCCAAAGTCGCGGTCGCCGTATTCACGCTTGCCGTGATGGTTCCATTATTGGAGCTGGCTGTCGGACTAAGCGATAACCAGGCCGCATTGTCGCTGACCGTCCAGGTTCCGTTTGAACTGATGGTGACAGTCTGGGCAACAGGGTTGGGTGCTCCCTGCGTGGCGGTGTAGGTCAAACTGTTGGGAGAGGCCGTCAATGAGGCGGCTGATACGGTTAGCGTGACCGCTGCCGTTCTCGTCACTCCCCCGCTCGTCACGGTAATCGTGGCCTGGTTCGTGCCGACAGCGGCAGATGCCAGGGTCACGTTGGCTGCGAGGGAGCCATTGCCGTTGCCTGATGAGGGGCTGAGGGTGAGCCAGGGGGTGTTGCTACTGGCTGTCCAATTGCTGTTCGAACTGACCGTCACGCTTTGGCTCGCGGGATTCGTCCCGCCCTGAACCCCAGAGAACGTCACCGCGGTTGGGCTGACGGTCAGGGTTGGGGAAGGTGCCGTCACCGTAAAGAGGACGGGGACAGAGACGGGCGTGGCGTTGGGCGCGCTGACCGTAACCTGAGCGTTGTACGTCCCGGCGGTGAGTGCGCCGGTGGTAGCGGTCACAGTGAGCACCCCATTGCCGGTCCCTGAGGTTGGGGAGATGCTCAGCCAAGAAACGTTCTCGCTAGCCGACCAGGTAAGGAGTCCGCCACCGGTGTTGGAAATGCTGACGGTCTGCGAGCTGGAATTGCTGCTGCCCAACTCGGCTGTAAAGGAGAGGCTCGCCGGGCTTGTGCGAATCACAGGAGGTCCAGATGAAACCGGGACGCTTATGGTTAAGTTGACTGGAACAATAACAGGTATGGCACCAGCAGCGTTCAGAGTAATTATTGCATTGTAGGTGCCGATGGCAAGGGATCCAGCAATGACAGTTAACGCAATTGTACCAGTATCTTTGCCGGAGGCTGGACTTAGACTCAACCACGCTGCCGTAGAAGCAGCATTCCAGTTCAATGTTCCCCCACCTCTATTTGTAACAGTTAGTGTTTGCGTGGTCGGGCTGTCGTCTCCCTGCTGAGCGCTAAATGAAAGACTCGGGGAACTCACTCCGATAGCAGGCTTCAGAGACGAAATGGGAAAGGACGGCGCAGCAAGTTGTTTTAGTTCCGGCATTTCAGACATGAGCCTGCGCATTGGAGCTGTTGCCGGTTGAGTTTGCATCGGGCTGGCCTGTGGGGCTGCCACCGCTTTGGAAGTTGGAGCAGTAGACCCGAGGAGAGAGGATGCCTCCTTTGCAACAGGAGTAGCGCTGAACCCTGGCCGCATGGTGCTTCCCAATTGCGCGGAAGGAATCGCCATGGTGGGGCCTGAAAACTGCGAGGACATACCTCTTGACCGAGAGTCGTCAGATCCGGATGGTGCAACTGGTGAACTCGATGATGAAGGCTGCAGCGATACATCATTGCTCATTTCGACCGAAGTTTGAGGTGATGTAGTCCGCACAATGAGACGATGTGATGGGGCAGTTGCTCTGGTCAGCTCGTTCTTTTGTGCAATCACCTTCCCATCGATTTGGCTGGGGTTTTGAGATTTCTCATGAGAGTTGTTCTGGCGAACCGTAACCGTGTCCTGACCGGCCGCCGCTAGTGCTGGCTGTATCGATGGAATCATCGGCTCAGAAACGAGCACAAGCGAGCTCATACCGACAGAGAAGAGCAACAATCGCTGAATCTTCTGGCGCATTGTCGAAGTCCTCCATAAACGGACATTAAACGGACACTACGACCTGTAGGTTCGCGCAAGGCAATGAGCAAGTTAGGTGCCCTTTGCAGGCAGGGATACAGTTTCAACCAGTGCAGACTCAAACGAAGAGGTTTTTTATGGCTTTTACTGAAAGCCGTCCCTCAAGAGAGCGTTTCGAAGAAGGGCGTCCTGGATGCGCAGGGAAAGCCTTCGCATTCCCTAGATGTACACATAAAGTGATAGTTTATGTTTGCGCTTGTTGATATTGAAGTAAATCGTGTTGTATTTACTTAGTAAACATGTTTATAGGGAGATCTCTTTGATATTATTGAGGCCGATGTGATGACTGCCTTCTCCTTAGGCCTGGAGGAAGACGTCTGAAATATACAGTTACTGAGCCGTCCACCAAATAGTGCATAATCTGAGCTCACTCATTCGCTTGCTTTGCGTGAAGAAATGCACTTTTGGAGAAGTTATACGCCCACACTTTTATAGTCTCCGGGGTAAATACACGTAGTGCCGTAAACAGACCAGTTCGGCAAAGCATAGCCTTTCCTTGACGACCAAGGCGTCTTCTGCCATTGTTGACGTCATTTGTATCATTCGTTACTCACGAGGGGGCGGTATGAATAAGCAAGAATCGCGTTCGATTGCTGTTGTGGGCTTAGGTTACGTGGGCCTTCCGATTGCCGTGGCATTTGGGAAGATTGCTCCTGTGATTGGCTTTGACATTAATGAAAAGAAAATTGAAGAATTACGAAAGGGAATCGATCGCACAGGAGAAGTGTCACGAAATGATCTGGCCGCTGCTCAAATCAGATATACATCGGAGCCGCAGGACCTCAAAATAGCCAAGTTCATTATTGTCGCCGTTCCGACTCCTATCAATGAAGCATTGCAGCCGGATCTTACCGCCTTACAAAAATCCTCAGAGCTGATCGGGCAGAACCTGTCTCCCGGTACCATCGTGGTCTATGAATCGACGGTTTACCCGGGTGCGACCGAAGAGGTTTGCCTGCCGATATTGGAAAGAACCTCCGGAATGAAGGCGGGTGTAGATTTCAAATTAGGGTACTCGCCGGAGCGAATAAATCCTGGAGATAGGGAACATACGCTCGAAAAGATTATCAAGGTCGTATCGGCACAGGACCCTGAATCTTTGGACATCGTGGCGGACACATATGCATTAGTTGTGAAGGCAGGTGTTCATCGAGCATCAAGCATCAAGGTAGCGGAGGCAGCCAAGGTTATCGAAAATACTCAACGAGACTTGAATATCGCATTGATGAACGAGCTCGCTTTGATTTTCCACCGACTGGGAATAGATACTAAATCTGTCCTTGAAGCTGCGGGGACGAAGTGGAACTTCCTCAAGTTCTCTCCTGGTCTTGTCGGTGGCCATTGTATCGGCGTGGATCCTTATTATTTGACTTCAAAGGCAGAATCAGTGGGCTATCATCCACAAGTGATTCTCTCAGGCCGCCGCATCAACAACGGCATGGGAAAGTTTGTGGCGGAACACACCATGAAACTACTCAGCCACATGTCGCGCCCTGCTAATGAACTCAGGGTAGGAGTACTCGGCTTAACGTTTAAGGAAAACGTGCCAGATCTCCGTAATAGCAAAGTACCTGACATCATCTCCGAACTTCGCGAATATGGAATCGAGGTGCTCGTCCATGATCCAATTGCCGAGAGTGAAGAAGCCGTGGCAGAGTACGGCATTCACCTCGTTGAATGGGGAAAGATGAAAGAGCTTGATGGATTAGTCGTGGCCGTTGCACACAAGAAGTTCTCCGATATGAGCATCGAAGATCTCCTCAAACCTCTTCGCAATCAGAAACAAGCGGTCGTGATCGACGTCAAGAGCATCCTCGAACCTAGTCACATTCCTGCATCGATACGATATTGGCGGCTGTGAAGACAGGCTTGCTTGTCAAGCGACCTGGAAAACTTCTTCGCCTTCAAACGTGCGATGGGAGAAACTGCTGAAGATCAAGCGATGCAGGTATTGTTTGATATGACACATCAGGCCATCCTCAAAATTGAGCAGAGAGATTAAACTGCCACTTGCCTCTCGCTGACAGCATAATCCAGCATATAGCTCGGAAGAGAATTTGACGCTACACCATTGAGAATTACATGGATGGGTCTGTCTGCACGCAGTGATCCTATCGCCTGTTTGACAGCTTGCTTGGACGTCAGGTTGGCTCTTACGACAAGAAGGAGAAAATCACAATGACTTTCCAGCACGTTCATTGTGGCTACTGGGAGAATTGGTGGAGCATTGATGAGGATATAGTCAAATTCCTCTCGCAATTGCGACAACACACGGCTGAGTTGGCCGACCCTTAATAGGTCGTTGGAGTCAGCTACAGCTTCGCCAGCCGGCATAATCCAACATGGAACATCAGTGAAAGCACTCATGGCCTCCTGCACCGGAACGTCACTTCTTAGGCAATCAATAAGCCCATATCGTACCGGTGACTCAAGGAAGGCCCTCAATTCAGGATAGACAAAGTCACAATCCAGTACAAGTACACGCTTACCAAAATCGCGCGACAGGGTATAGCCGAGATTGATGACGGTCGTCGTTTTCCCTTCGCCTTTAATTGCACTCGTCACAGCGACAACCATCGGTGCCCCGGTCGTATTGATCAACTGCAATCTCGCCGCAGCCACACGATACTGCTCAGCAGCCATGGAACGAGGGAACATCTTCGCAACAAATCTCCGGTCTATCTCATACGAACTAGACCGTTCGGCTAACGGTTGGTGACTCGGCACGATCTCTGACCGAGGTCGCATAGTCATACCCAACGACGGTCTTGGCAGAGCAGGTGTCTGGAAATATCCTGGAGCACTGGCAGTAGCCCACAGCGATGAAAAATCAGGAATGGCTGCCAATAATCGAGGACCTGCGAGCAGAAATTCTACATCGTCCGCACTTCGGAACTGAGGAGTGAGGTGTTCACGTAAGACCGACAGCCCTGCTCCCACAACACACCCGAACAGGAGCCCTAGCACTAAAACCCTTGGTTTGTTTGGAATGACTGGCTCCCTCGGTAAATTGGCACGGTCCAGTATGCGATACTTTCCCCCCTTCTGCCGTTTTCCGATGTTTTCTTCGACTCGCGAATGCAACCGTTTGTCAAGGAGCATCGCGTAATTGTTCTTTAGATTACTGTAGTCACGTTCGAGAACGAGCAACTCCTGTTCCACTGCCGGAGATCTATCGAGACGCCTTTCAAGATCACTCTTGGTGGTGCGCAGTTGCTCTAGACGCTGTCGGAGAAGAGCTATCTCGGTTCGTTGTTCGCTCTGCTGCTTCAACAAATCCTGAAGGACCGGGTCCAGTGGCGCCGTCTTGTCCGCCCGTAGCGCATCCGGACCGTACACATTGGTTAACTCTTCCTCTGTTTGCCGAATTTCCTCCTTCGTTAAGATGATTTCGGGATATCCATCCCAAAACTCAGCCCGAAGCTTGACTAGTTTCTCTCGGAGTTCCTTCAGGTGCCGAAACAGTGGATCGGGGTCCATCGAACGTGTAGCCCCACTCCTAAAACTCGACTGTCCGGTTGTACGGTACAGGTGAACCTCTTGATTCAGGTTGCCAAGTTTATCGGAGTGACGTTGAAGACTCTCGTTAGTCGCAGCGATCTCTGCTTCTGCTCGATCCAAGGCCCGAAGGTTAGTATCTGTCTGCTGGGGAAGGTTGCCAAGGTGAGACTTCTTAAAGCTACTGATATTCTCTTCTCTCTTCTCTAGCTCGCGTTTCATCAATCGCAGTTCTTCTTCAAGAAACTCGCCCGTGCCCTCGATCTCCTTCTCACGCTCGCTGTTATTCTCCTCAATGAATTTGTCTGCAATTCGGGTTGTCACCTGCCTGGCCACTTGAGGGTCTTGATTGAGAAAGGAGACCACAAAGCCATCAACCATATTCCCCGCCCCTTTTCCTCCAGCCGGGTCGATCATGGCTCGTTCAACCTTTGTCATACCCGCTAACTCACTCCAGCCAACTAACTCACCTTGCCCGTCAGATCCATCCCGGCGCAGACTGAATTCTTTTGCTATCACATCCAAGAAATCTTGGCTGATAATTTGCTTCTGGATAAGAAAAAGCTGCCTCTCGAAATGTTCATCCGCTCTTTCTCCCTTATTAATAACTTGGTCGATCCCCTTGCGTTCTTCCACCACAATCAACGTCTGTGATTGATAGTATTGAGGAGCAATCAGCAGATACCCTACGGCCAAGGTCAAAGAAAAAGCTATTGCACCCGCAATGACCCATTTGTTGCGCGATGCGATACGGAAATACTCGTGAACTGTGGCCATTCCTGTTTGTTCTACAGAGGCGGCTGACTCAGGATATTGCATACGTACCCTCCGAACTGCGTACACTACGGCATAGCAAGACTTAGATATAGAAAAGGCACACCAGCAGGATCGCCGACACAGCCCTAAGCTTACAGGGAACTAGCCGGCACCGTCGAAGACTCCAGATCCGAAACGCAGGTTTGGAACATCGGAACGATCTCCTTAAGCCGTTCAAGCAACACGCCGGCTGCATCGCCATAGCTTGCGGCCTCTAATCCAGACAGCTTTTCACGAAACTCTTCGAAGTCAAGATGGCTTATCGTCCGAATCTGCAAGATCTTCTCCAAGGATGATCGCACCGCAACCTCTCCTTCACCGACTAATTCCTCATACAGCTTTTCCCCAGGACGTAGTCCGACGAATCGAATTGGAATATCCTTCCCCGGATTGAACCCAGACAGTCGAATGAGACTCCGAGCAATATCAAGAACTTTGATTTGCTCCCCCATGTCCAAAATATAAATGTGGCCTTGTTCGCCAATAGTTGCCGCCTGAAGCACCAACTGAACCGCTTCGGGGATCAGCATGAAGTATCGTCGGATCTCCGGGTGTGTAACAGTGACGGGTCCACCGGCCCTAATTTGTTCCTGGAAGCGCAACAACACACTGCCACTGCTGCCAAGAACATTGCCAAATCGTACAAGAAGGAAGCGTGTCCGACTACTCCTCGCAATATCTTGAATGATGAGTTCAGCCACTCGCTTGGTAGCTCCCATCACGCTCGATGGATTGACCGCCTTATCAGTCGAAATATGAACGAATTGTTCGACCCCGTAGAGGCTCGCAGCTTCAGCGGTGACGCGTGTACCAATGCAGTTGTTCTTCACAGCCTCTAGGGGATTCATCTCCACGAGAGGCACATGCTTGTGCGCTGCCGCATGGAACAATATCTGTGGTTTATACTCCTCCAGCACCGAACAGAGCCGCTGGGCATCGGTCACATCACCAATCAGCGGGACAACGGGAAACGCAAGTCTCCGATCATCTAACTCTTTGTGGATGTTGTACAAACTGTTCTCATGGCGTTCATAGAGCAAGAGCACTTTCGGCTCAAACAGGGTAATTTGACGAGCCAATTCCGAACCAATCGATCCGCCGGCACCGGTAATCAGAACACACTTCCCCCTGACCATCTGCCTCGTAGCTTGCTTATCAAGATCAATGGGCGCTCGTGACAAAAGGTCCGGGATCGAAACATTGCGTATCTGACTAACCGTACTTTGGTCTGCGAGGAGCTCCTCTTTGGCGGGCAGTGTCTTGATCGAAATATTATATGGTTCCAATTTTATAACGAGGTCTCGAAGGAACTCAGGAGCCGCATTCGGCTCTGCAACCACAACTACTTCAGGCTTGAGCCTTTCGACAATTTTCGGAAGGTCCTGCACTGTACCCAATACTCTGACACCATGGATGCGTTGATTAAGAAGCCCAACATTATCGTCGACAAATCCGATCGGCTGACAGTTAAATTCCGCTCGAGTTTTCATCTCCCGAACGACTCGTTCTCCTGAGTCTCCGGCACCGACAACCAGAACCTTCCGTTTTTTCTGAAAAATCGGCTTATCACGAAGGACCCTGGAGGGCAATCTCACCCCGGCCAGAAGCCCGATGAGCAGGATAGCATCTATGGCGAATATGGAACGCGGGTAACCAGAGATCCCCATCACCCAATGAACCCAACCATAAAATACGACCGTACTTGTTAAG
>CAKKRK010000015.1 GCA_919902665.1 Nitrospiraceae bacterium | reverse complement strand
GCTAGGGCAGCTGTCGCGTAACCTGGTGTCCACCAAATCGGGGGAAGATCAGTCATCTGCTCAACAGCCTCAGTGGCTAACCTACAGAAATCGTCGCGCACCCACTCAAGTAGTCTCCCTATAATTATTCCCTCACCCTACCGCTCGCAGCCGTTCTCCCACGTAAGTAATTGTAAAATTGTGACTTTGTGGAGCCAGTCTCCACTCAGCATGATATCCAAGAGTTGGGAAGACCCTCATTGCCCTCAATAAATGGCTAGTTAGTGCCGATAGTTAGTTATTGCAGATGGTTAGTTACTCTTATGGTAGATGACGCGATTTGGCAGATCTGTATCTATGGCTTGTGTGTCGGCGTGGTGATTGCCGTCATGCTGGGACTTCCACCTTTGCTTGGCGAGCGTCACTGGAAAAAGACTGAGCGTCGATCTGAAAGCGCAACCGGCGTTCCCTATGAATGTGGGATTCGGCCAACTGGCAACGCTCAAGTCCGCCCACCGGTGCAATATTATTTGATCGCCATGTTCTTCGTTATTTTCGATGTGGAAGCGGCATACCTCTATGCCTGGGCCGTCGCGGTGCCCGAGACAGGCTGGCTTGGCTTTATTGAAGTGACGATCTTTGTGGCCATTCTGTTGGCATCCCTTGCGTATTTGTGGCTCACCGGAGCGCTCGACTGGCATGCACAGTCTCAACGTCCACGAGTCCGTCACCGCCAGAACCCAACCATGCAGGAGTCAAAGGAGCTCTACGATGACCGAGTGGCATAACGGACGACTGGAGGGGGTGCGGATCACCGATGGTGGCGATGGTTCGTTGACCTCTGTCGTTGGAGATTCGGTCCTCTTTGCGACGCTACAAGACCTCTTAGCATGGGGACGGAAGAATTCACTCTGGCCGTTGAACTTCGGTTTGTCGTGCTGTTTCGTCGAAATGGCGACCAGTTTGACCAGTGTCTATGACGTCTCTCGATTTGGCGCAGAAGTTGTCCGTGGTTCACCACGGCAGGCCGACGTGTTGGTCGTATCAGGGACAGTATTTCTGAAAGTGGCGCCTGTCATCAAGCAACTCTACGAACAGATGCTGGAGCCGCGTTGGGTCATTTCGATGGGGTCCTGCTCAAACTCTGGCGGGATGTTCGACGCCTATTCTGTCGTGCAAGGCGTCGATAAATTCATTCCCGTGGATGTGTATATGCCAGGATGCCCACCGCCGCCCCATGCTTTTATGGAATGTTTGCTGCTCCTCCAGAACATGGTTGGGTCAGAACGCCGTCCCTTGAGCTGGCATTTTGGTCCACAGGAGGTTCAGAGACCCATTATGCCTTCGCTGCGTGATGCAAAACGAGCCGAGCGGATGAGTCAACGTGAATATCCCGGTATCGATGTGCTTCCGCGGACCGATCTTCTCTCGCCCCATTTTGCAGGGCAGCCGGACGGTCGCCCGAAAGGCAAGTCATGACTCCACGACCTTCGGCTGTACGAGATTCCTCAATCGGGGAACAGACTGGACTCGTGGGGGAGCTGACGGCCCACTTTGGTTCTGAGGGATATCTGACCGCTGTGCAATCCACCAAGGATGAGATTCCAACCATCTGGGTTGAGAAACATCGACTTCATGAAATTCTGCGCTATGTCAAATCTGAGCTTCCTCGTCCGTTTCCCATGCTGTTCGACCTGAGTGCGACAGACGAACGGCTCCGCCGATATCATGATGGATTACCGATCGGAACCTTTACCGTGTTCTATCACCTCTTCTCGTTCGATCGGAACCAATCACTCCGCATCAAGGTGGCGCTGGATGGTGAGTCACTCTCGCTGCCGTCGAGCAGAGACTTGTGGCCAAACGCCGATTGGTATGAACGAGAAATTTTCGACATGTTCGGGATTCGGTTCGATGGACACCCCTTTCTCCGCCGCCTTCTCATGCCTTCGTGGTGGGAGGGGTATCCGCTTCGAAAGGATCATCCCTCGCGTGCAACAGAAATGGGGCAGTTCCAAATGCCGCCGGAGAAGCTGGTCATGGCACAGGACGCGCTGCAATTCAAGCCCGAGGATTGGGGGTTAGCCCGCACCCACCAAGATCAGGATTCAGATTTCGACTATATGTTCATCAACCTTGGCCCAGCCCATACTGGTACGCACGGGGTGCTTCGACTCGTGGCGCAACTCGCGGGCGAGGAAATCATCGAAATCGTCCCGGATATCGGCTTCCACCATCGTTCCCAGGAAAAGATCGCCGAGCGGCAAACCTGGCATTCGTTCATTCCCTACACCGATCGTGTGGACTACCTGCAGGGTGTGTTGAACGAAATGCCGTACTGTCTCTCCGTCGAGCGATTGGCGGGGATTACGGTGCCACCACGGGCACAAGCGATCCGAGTCATGATGTCTGAGTTCTATCGAATCGCCAGTCATCTCGTTTGGTACGGGACCTTTGCAGGCGACATTGGTGCCTTGTCACCAGTCTTTTACATGTTCAACGATCGAGAACGCATCCTCTCAATCACCGAAGCCATTTGTGGTGGCCGTATGCATCCGAATTGGCTCCGGATCGGTGGAGTTGCACGAGATCTTCCGATTGGGTGGGACAAACTGGTTCGCCAGTTTGTCGATTGGTTTCCTAGCCGACTCGATGACTATGAGGGCCTTGTGATGGACAATCCGATTCTCAAGCAGCGGACCGTCGGGATCGGGGTCTTGTCTCTCGATGACGCCATCGCGTGGGGTGCCACTGGTCCGATGCTGCGTGCCTGCGGCATGCCGTGGGATTTGCGCAAGGTCCGTCCGTACTCCGGCTATGAGCAGTTCGACTTTGAGGTCCCGGTTGCTTCAAACGGCGATTGTTATGACCGAGCGCTGGTGCATGTCTTGGAGTTGCGTCAGTCGCTGCGGATTATTCGCCAATGTCTCGATTCCATGCCATCCGGTCCCTATACGTCACTCGATGCTCTTGCGACTCCGCCGCTGAAAACACATACGATGCATGACATCGAAACGCTCATCAATCATTTTGTCGGAGTGAGTTGGGGCCCGGTGCTTCCTCCCGGTGAAGCGGAAGTTCCCACCGAATCGTCGAAAGGCCAGACCAGTTATTACTTGACGAGTGATGGGTCACAGCTCTCGTACCGGACGAGAATTCGGACCCCCTCGTTTGCCCATATTCAGATGGTGCCACTGATGGCGCGTGGCGAATTGTTATCAGATCTCTTAGCTGTCCTTGGAAGCGTGGACTATGTGTTATCCGATGTGGATCGCTGAAGAACAGTGCTCAGTGCTGGGTGCTGAGCAAGAAGCCAACGAGTTTCAGAACTCATAACTGAGCACGCAGGACTCAACACGTATGCTGTCAGATACTGAACGACGAGAACTAGAAGACGCAGTGAAGCATTACCCTGACAAACGGGGGGCTACCATCGATGCGCTGCTGACCATCCAACGACGACGTGGCTGGATCTCGGATGACACGCTCCTCGAGATTGCCCAATTTCTTGAGATCACGGTCGAGGATGTGGATAGCGTGGCCACGTTCTACAACCTCATCTTTCGAAAACCGGTCGGTCGGCATGTCGCCTTCGTGTGCGACAGTATCAGTTGTTGGATCAAGGGGTGTGAACAAGTTCAGGAGCAGATCAACACACTCTATAACGCGGATCTCGGACAGACATCACCAGACGGACGTCTGACTGTCTTGCCGATCGCCTGCTTAGGGCAATGCGAACGAGCACCGGCCCTGATGATCGATCAGGATGTATACGGCGACGTCACGCCCGAAAAGATTGAACAGATCGTGGAGAAATACAAATAGTCCAAGATATCCGTCATCGACTTAACATGGAACGACCACTGACTCAACATATTCATCCGGATGGTACGACGCGCACATTGCGTGAGTACGTCAAAACGGGTGGGTATCGCTGCTTACAACGGCTCTCTAGCGGGCTGGCCCCTAAGGACCTGCAGCGGCTGGTGACCGATGCCGGATTGCGCGGCAGGGGCGGGGGTGGGTTTCTGACCGGTACGAAGTGGAGCTTCGTGCCGATGGGCGCCGACGCGCCGAAACCCAAGTATATCGTGGCCAATGGCGATGAAATGGAACCGGGCACATTTAAGGATCGTGTGCTGATGGAGGGCGATCCTCATGGCCTGGTCGAAGGAATGATCCTGGCTGGCTATGCCATTGACGCAGAGGTTGGCTACATCTTTCTGCGTGGGGAATACCATCTGTCGGCCCAACGACTGACCGAGGCGATTGCAGAGGCCTACGCAGCCGGGTATTTGGGTAAGCCTCTTCCTGGAACGGGATTTCGCTTTGACCTCCATCTGCATGCCAGTGCCGGCCGGTATATTTGTGGCGAAGAAACCGCGTTGATTAATGCACTGGAAGGCAAGCGAGCAGTGCCCCGCGCAAAGCCTCCCTTTCCGCAGACGGTCGGCTTATGGGGGAAACCGACGGTCGTGCAGAACGTCGAGACTCTCTACAACGTCCCACATATCGTCAATCAGGGATCTGACTGGTATCACCGGTTGAGTCGGACTCAAGACGGTGGCACGAAGATCTACGGTATCAGTGGCCGCGTCGTCAATCCTGGATGGTGGGAATTGCCGCTCGGCACCACTGCGCGTGAGGTCTTGGAACGATATGCCGGAGGGATGGCTGATGGCGTTCGCTTTCGGGGCTTGTTGCCAGGCGGTATCTCCACGGCATTTATGACTGAAGAACACTTGGATCTCCCCTTAGATTTCTCTTCGATCCCACCCGAGGTCGGTCGTCTTGGCACCGCCACGATGATTGTATTAGACGATCACACCTGTCCGGTTGGGTTTGTGCTGAATCTCGAAAAGTTTTTTGCCCGTGAGTCCTGTGGCTGGTGTACGCCTTGTCGGGAAGGGTTGCCGTGGGTCGTGAGAATCTTAATGTCCTTCGAGGAAGGTCGCGCAACCAAGGACGATCTGTCACTGCTTGAGATGCATGCTAAGTGGCTTGCTCCCGGGCATACCTTCTGCGGTCTCGCACCAGGTGCAATGGCCCCGTTGCAATCGGCCTTGAAGTACTTTCACGATGACTTCGAGCAGCACATCTCGACGCACGGATGTCCCTGGAGCAAGAAGTCGTCACAACAGAGGATTCTGGTCTAGACCCATGGCAACCATTATCGTTGATAACAAGTCATATACTGTGGATGAGCAACAGAATTTGCTCGCCGCCTGTCTGGGACATGGGCTGAACGTGCCCTATTTCTGTTGGCATCCGGCCATGGGATCGGTCGGAGCCTGCCGCCAGTGTGCGGTCAAACAGTTCAAAGACGATCGAGATCAGTCTGGTCGACTGGTGATGTCCTGCATGACACCAGCGACGAATGGCACTCGGATCTCCATCGATGATCCAGAGGCCAAGGCCTTTCGCGCATCAGTCATTGAATGGCTGATGGTGAACCATCCACACGACTGCCCAGTCTGTGATGAAGGAGGGGAGTGCCATTTACAAGACATGACGGTTATGACCGGGCATGTCTACCGGCGCTACCGCTATCAAAAACGAACCCATCGTAATCAGTCTCTCGGCCCATTCATTCGGCATGAGATGAATCGGTGTATTCAATGTTACCGCTGCGTACGATACTACCGAGACTATGCGGGCGGACGTGACCTCAACGTGTTTGGCTCGCATGACGCCCTCTACTTCGGCCGGGAACAGGATGGCACGCTGGAGAACGAATTCAGCGGAAATCTGGTGGAGGTCTGTCCGACCGGAGTCTTCACCGACAAAACCTTCTTTCACCACTACACGAGGAAATGGGATCTACAAGCAGCCCAATCGATCTGCCCACATTGTAGCCTTGGCTGCAATACCACCGCCGGTGAACGGTCTGGGACTCTGCGTCGGATCACCAATCGGTTTAACAGTCAGGTGAACGGCTACTTTTTGTGCGATCGGGGACGGTTTGGGTATGAGTACGTCAATAGTCCGCATCGCATCAAGCGGGCCGTGGTGAGGCAGGAACGTCAGCCATCCCAGTCGGGAGCAACGGAAGGTGTACCGCAGCCCCTTGAGTTCGCAGCAGACTGTGTACGACAGGCTCGTGGGATTGTAGGCATTGGGTCGTCTCGCGCGTCACTCGAGGCGAATGTGGCCCTTCAATCTTTGGTCGGCCCGCAGAACTTTTATCAGGGGATCGATCAGCAGAAAGGCCAACTTCTCTCCACAGTACTGAAGGTACTTCAAACTGGACCGGTGCCGTCGGCGTCGATTCACGATGCCGAACAGTCAGATGCCGTCTTCGTTCTTGGAGCGGATCTCTTGAACGAGGCGCCACGCTTGGCGCTGGCTCTTCTCCAGTCAATTCGGCAACAGCCGATGGAACAGGTCGACGAATTGAAAATTCCTCGATGGGATGAGGCGGCTGTGCGGAACGCGGTGCAAAATCGACGAGGCCCTCTGTTCCTCGCTGGGTATCAGCGTACGTGGTTTCATGAGTATGCCACTGACGCCTACTTTGCCGCGCCGGATGATATTGCCAGGTTGGGATTTGCTGTGGCTGGATCGATCGATCAAGGGGCACCCTCCGTTTCGGACCTCAGTCCGGAGGTGAAGGACCTCACACAGCGAATTGCTGAGGCCCTGACCCATGCCCAACGCCCACTGATCATTGCCGGAACGGAAAGCGGATCCCAGGCAACGATCGAGGCAGCAGCCAATGTAGCCTGGGCTCTGCATCAACAAGGGAAGCAGCCACAGCTCAGCTTTGTACTTCCAGAGTGCAATAGCGCAGGCCTCGCCTTGCTCGGTGGCAGAAGCTTGAATGACGCATTCGATGCGATCCGTCAGGGAAAGGCCGATACCGTGATTGTGCTGGAGAACGACTTGTATCGGCGCGCGGATCAGGCAAACGTCGATGCCTTCCTTGAGGCAGCGCAAACGGTTGTTGTCATCGATTCTGTTGAGAATCCCACGACAGCGCATGCCGATGTGCTGCTTCCGGCTGCCACAGGTCCGGAATCCGATGGGACATTTGTCAATCAAGAAGGCCGAGCCCAACGGTTCTACCGAGTGTTTGTCCCGGACGGTGACGTCAAAGAAAGCTGGCGGTGGCTGAGTGACCTTGGCCGTGCAACTTCACAAGAGGGTGGGAGTGCATCCGGAGTGGCGACCTGGCGCAACTTCGACGATGCGGTCTCCGCAACGGCAATAGTGGCTCCTGGGCTGGCACACATTGGAGAGGTCGCACCGTCAGCGAGTTTTCGTTTAGTGGGTCAAAAAGCTCCCAGGCAGTCTGAGCGATACAGTGGACGTACATCACTGATCTCTCACCTGACCATGCACGAACCGCCTCCTCCCGTTGATCATGATTCACCGCTTGGGTTTACGATGGAAGGATATCGAGGCCCACTTCCGTCACCACTGATTTCCCAATTCTGGGCTCCTGGGTGGAATTCAATCCAGGCTGTGAATACGTATCAAGACGAAGTCGGTGGGCCATTGCGCGATGAAATGCCGGGAGTCCGGCTCATCGAACCAGTTGCCACGAAGGCAGCCGGTTGGTTCACCACCATTCCACGTGCGTTTCAGCCAACCGCGCATCAATGGTTGCTGCTTCCTCTATCCGCCGTGTTTGGAAGCGACGAACTCAGCAACCAATCTCCGGCGATCGCCCAACGGATTGGCAAGCCGTTCCTGTCCTTGCATCCATCAGATGGAGCGCGGTTGACTCTTGAGGACCACAGCACGATTGATCTGGTGTTGCAGGGGACGACCTACTGCCTTGTTGTGCACCTCGATCCTTCTACACCAGTGGGGACGGCAGGGCTCTCCCTTGTGCCTGAGGTATCTGGCGTCAGAGTGCCGGCTTGGGTTGATCTGTTGAAGGCAATCCAAACGGAACAAACGCGGAGGGCTGCATGATCGATTGGAGCCACACCGCACTCACCATCGCCGTCATTCTTGGCAGCTGCCTGACCTTGGCCGGGATGCTGATCTGGGTCGAACGTCGACTGCTCGGAGTGTGGCAAGAACGATACGGCCCCAACCGACTGGGGCCAGGCGGGTGCCTGCAATCACTGGCAGACATGATCAAGATCTTTACGAAAGAAGACTGGATCCCGCCCTTCGCTGATAAGGCAGTGTTCGTCATTACGCCGGCCATCGTCGTGATCACTGCACTCATGTCGTTTGTGGTGATACCGATCGCACCCAACTTCGTGGTCGCCGATCTCAATGTGGGCGTCCTCTTCTTTTTGGCCATGTCGAGTCTTGCCGCCTACAGTGTCATCATTGGAGGATGGGCTTCCAACAACAAATTCGCGTTTCTCGGCAGCCTTCGGGCGATCGCGCAATTGTTGAGCTACGAAGTCTTCATGGGGATCTCGCTGATGGGAGCTGTAATTTTGGCAGGCTCGTTCAACCTGAGCGATATTGTGAACGCACAACAGCATCAATGGTTTGTGATCCCTCAGTTCTTGGGGTTTCTTGGGTTTTTCATGGCGGGACTGGCTGAAGCGCACCGCACCCCGTTCGATATGCCTGAGGCGGAAGCGGAGCTCGTTGCCGGCTACCATACCGAGTACAGTGGGATGAAATTTGGGATGTTCTTTGTCGGCGAATACCTGAGCATCCTCCTCCTTTCAGCAATGACGGTCATTCTTTTCTTCGGCGGGTGGCATGGACCCTGGTTGCCGCCGGTGGTGTGGTTTGTCCTGAAGATGTTCGGCTTTATCGCCTTGATCATCCTGATTCGCGCGGCCTGGCCACGATTCCGTTTTGATCAGCTTCTGTCATTCGGTTGGAAGGTCGTGATGCCACTCGCGTTGATCAATCTGTTGGTGACGGGCGGGGTGGTGTTGTGGAGAGCAGGATAGCAGGGATTCAGGATGCGGCAGTGAGCTTGGATCGGATGTGATGCAAAGGGGAATCATCCCTGTAGAACGGCTGTACGTATGATGAACACGTGGCTATACGCCCGGAATCTAGTCGTGGGGTTATGGATCGTCTTTAAACGGACCTTCACGAAGCCGGTTACGGTTCAGTATCCGGAAGAGCAACCCTATCTGCCGCCACGTTGGCGTGGACGCATCGTCCTCACCAGAGATCCCGACGGAGAAGAGCGGTGTGTGGCTTGTTACCTCTGCTCTGCAGCCTGTCCTGTCGATTGCATTTCGCTTCAGGCTGCAGACAATCCAGAGGCTCACGAGCGCCGCTATCCGGAGTTCTTCCGGATCAACTTTTCGCGCTGCATTTACTGTGGCATGTGCGAGGAAGCCTGTCCGACCAATGCGATCCAGCTGATTCCAGATTTCGAACAGAGCGAATATGCACGTCGGAATCTGGTCTATGAGAAAGAAGATCTCCTCATCAGCGGGACCGGTAAGTATCACGACTATAATTTTTATCGAATGGCCGGCGTAAGGACTCGCGACAAAGACAAGGGACAAGGTGAGCACGAACTTCCACCGGTGGATGTGAAGAGTTTGATGCCGTAAGGACGTGCTGAGTAGCACGTAGACGAGTCCTGACATTCACAACTTAGGACTCAGCATTGAGAGAACGATTATGGAGATCCTGTTTTATATCGCTGCCGCGGTGACTTTCTTGGCGACGCTACGCGTCATCACGCATGTACATGCGGTCCACGCGCTACTCTATCTGGTCGTCGCACTGATCGCGTTGTCACTGATTTTCTATTTACTCGGTGCACAGTTTGCCGCCGCGCTTGAAATCATTATTTACGGCGGTGCCATTATGGTGCTCTTCATCTTTGTCGTGATGCTCCTAGGGCCACTCGCGGTTGAACAGGAACGGACGTGGCTCTCACCCAGCGCATGGGTAGGGCCTTGTATCCTGGCTCTGGTGCTTCTAGGAGAAGTGGGATATCTCATTGCTTCCGGGGACCATCCCACGATGGCAGTCGCAGAACCTAGGCAGAAAGCGATCTCTATCGCCCTCTACGGACCCTATATCATTGGGGTGGAATTGGCGTCCATGCTGTTGTTGCCTGGGTTGATCGGCGCCTATCACTTAGGGCGCCGTCTATCGAGTGAGGCCCGTTCATGCTGAGTACGCCGGCACTGGTATTGGCCATCATATTGTTTGGTCTTGGATTGATCGGCTTATTGAGTCGGCGAAACATCCTGTACATGCTCCTCTCGCTCGAAATCATGTTGAATGCTGCCGCGCTCGCGTTCATTGCCGGAGGGGCCCGTTGGGGACAAGTCGATGGGGAGATCATGTTCCTGTTCATTCTCACCCTGGCAGCCGCTGAAGTTTCTGTTGCACTGGGGATCGTGCTGCAGCTGTCGCATCGGTTCCGGACATTGGACGCTGATGCATTCTGTGAAATGAGAGGGTGACACAACTTGTGCGTGTCGAGCGATTCATTGTGAGTTAGGGACATCAACTTAGAACTGCATATTCATCATTGAACCCTATGCTTAGTCTACTGTGGCTCATTCCCGTTCTCCCGCTCGCAGGCTTTCTGCTGTTGGCCCTGTGTGGCGGACGGTTAAGTCGACAGCAGATTGCATGGGTTGGTTGCGGATCGATTGGGGCAGCCGCCGTGACGACCGCGCTTGTCGCCATAGACTTTTTCAGCCTCTTTCCCGCCCGAGAGTTCTACCAGCAAACGTCATGGAATTGGATCGACACGTCCGGAATGACAGTCGGCATTTCCTGGTATCTGGATGCGTTGTCACTCTTGATGGTGGCGGTGATCACCGGCATCGGTTTCTTGATCCATCTGTACTCCGCTGAGTACATGGCTCACGATGATGGCTACGCCAGGTTTTTCGCCTACATGAATCTCTTCGTGTCCGCCATGCTGACACTGGTGTTGGCCGACAATCTCCTTCTGCTCTATCTGGGCTGGGAAGGGGTAGGGCTCTGCAGCTATCTGTTGATCGGATTTTGGTATCGCGAACCTGAGTACGGCACGGCCGCACAGAAGGCCTTCATCGTGACTCGAATCGGAGATACGGCGTTGGCCATTGGGCTCTTCATCCTCTTCACGCAATTCAAAACCTTATCGATCCAACAGGTCCAGAGTCTGGCGACGGAGGCCTGGCCAGTGGGTTCGAACGTTGCCATGATCGTGGCCATGCTCTTCTTGATCGGGGCCGTTGGAAAGTCTGCTCAATTGCCCCTTCAAGTGTGGCTACCGGACGCGATGGCAGGCCCCACTCCAGTTAGTGCGCTGATCCATGCGGCCACGATGGTGACCGCAGGGGTCTACCTTATTGCTCGCATGCATCATCTGTTTGAGCTCGCGCCGATGGTGCAAGAGGGTATTGCGGTGCTTGGCCTCGTGACGTTGCTGCTTGCAGCAACCAGCGCCTTGGTGCAGCAGGACATTAAGCGGGTGCTCGCCTATTCAACGATGAGCCAGATCGGCTACATGTTTCTGGCACTCGGCGTCGGAGCCTGGCCTGCTGCGCTCTTTCATTTTCTCACCCATTCCTGCTTCAAAGCCTTGCTCTTCCTGGCGGCTGGATCGGTCATTCACAGTCTCCATCATGAGCAGAACATCTTTAAGATGGGTGGCCTTCGACGGCATCTACCTTGGACCTTTTGGACATTCTTAATCGGCGCTGCGGCTATGTCTGGTGTCCCTCTCATCACATCCGGGTTTTACAGCAAAGATTGGATCCTATGGTCGGTCTGGTCTTCACCCCTCAGCCATCGATGGATCTGGTTTGGTGCGCTACTCGGCGCCATGCTGACCGGGCTCTACAGTTTCCGGCTGATCTTTCGAGTCTTTTTCGGAGAGGTTCGTACACAACCAACCGGCGAATCAGGTTTGGCCATGCGCCTGCCTCTGGTGGTGCTGGCGTTCTTGGCACTCACAGTCGGTTTTCTCGAGATGCCCCACACACTCGGGAATGTCACTCTCTTTAGCCAGTACCTGTCGCATGCGCTTCCAACGACAACGCTGCTTCCTGGGATGGATGAATCGAGCGAAGTCCGTGAACAGCTGGCAGTGACCATCGCAGCACTGCTCGGGATCGGCCTTGCCGCGCTCCTGTTCCTACCAGGCTCCCTCTTCGGGGCGCGAGAGACAGATCAATCCACGACTCACCCTTCAATGACTTTGCTGCAAGCAGGGTGGGGGTTCGATCGACTCTATGATCGTCTGTTCGTGCAGCCCTGGCTTGCTGCAACCAGAAATTCTAGTGACATGGTCGATCGCGGGTACGAGTGGCTGGCCGTCTGCGCCGAGTCCTGTCATGGCTGGTTGAGTCACACCCAGACGGGGCAGGTCCGGTGGTATGCCGCCAGCATTGCAGTTGGAACGCTGATGTTACTTGGTCTCTTTGCGATGTGATGGCTATGGCTCTCTGGCTACTCATACTGATCCCAATTCTCGCGGCACCCCTAGCATGGATAGGACAGCAATGGTCTCGTCACGCACCTCGTTGGATCGTTCTCGGGGCGTTGGCGATTGATTTCATTCTGGCGCTTCTGCTCGGAGGACAACATTCCGCAATACAGGCCTCAGAACAGGGGACATGGCTTGTAGAAAGCCACACCAGTTGGATTCCCCGTTGGGGTATCAGTCTCCATCTCGGCCTCGATGGACTGAGCGTTGTCCTTATTCTATTAACGGCCTTCGTCGGGATCGTGGCCACGATTGCCTCCTGGACAGAAATCCAGAGTCGCGTCGGATTGTTTCACTGTCAGGTCCTGCTCGCCATGGGGGGTGTCATTGGGGTGTTTTTGGCCATTGACCTGTTTCTGTTTTTCTTCTTTTGGGAGCTCATGCTCATCCCCATGTATCTCCTGATCGTCATCTGGGGCCATGCACAGCGCCGGCATGCCTCGTTCAAGTTCTTTCTCTTTACGCAGGCCGGGAGCTTGGTGCTGCTTGTTGCAATTGTGACGCTCGCGCTCCTGCATCAACAAGCCACTGGGCGACCGAGTTTTGACTATGCCGACCTGATGGGACTGACTCTGACCAGTGAGATGGCCCGGTGGCTCATGCTGGCATTTCTCATCGGGTTTCTCGTGAAGCTGCCGGCCCCTCCCTTTCATACGTGGCTACCGGATACCTACGCAGAGGCTCCCACCGGGGCCACGATCATCCTCGCCGGGATCTTAGCGAAGACGGGCGCCTATGGTTTGTTGCGATTCACACTTCCATTGTTTCCCGAGGCCCTGAGCGAAATCGCGCCCATCGCCATGGGGCTCGGTGTGGTCGGGATTCTCTATGCAGCGGTATTGGCCTGTGCCCAAACAGATATCAAACGACTGGTGGCCTACAGCAGCATCAGCCACATGGGATTCATCCTGCTCGGCGCCTTCGCCGGCACAGAGCTGGCGTTGCAGGGAGTGATGATGCAGATGGTGGCGCATGGGCTGAGTACTGGTGGCCTCTTCCTGCTGGCTGGTGCACTTGAGGAGCGGTATCAGACGAGGGACATGGGTCAGATGGGAGGACTCTGGAGCGTGACGCCACGTCTTGCCACGATGGCGCTTTTCTTTGCCTGCGCGTCATTGGGGTTGCCAGGGCTGGCGAATTTTATCGGTGAGTTCCTCGTGCTATTTGGATCCTATGCGACTCAACCGGTCATGATCATTCTGGCATCCCTCGGCATGGTGATGGCGGCCATCTATTCCCTGGGTATGATGCAACGCACGTTCTTTGGCCGACAACAAGACACCCGTACAGCCCCAGACCTGTCGAATGTCGCATTTGGAACCTTACTGTTCATCGCAGGCCTGCAGATCTGGCTGGGGCTCTATCCGAAGGCCGTGTTGACCACGACGAAGCCGGTCATGGAACAACTGGTACAGCATGCACTGGTGTCGGCCAATCCGACTCACGTGCCATCAGAATCCCTGCTGTCGTCCCACATCGTGACCTCGCAGGGGAGTACCCCATGATCCTCCAAGACTTCATCGCTCTTTCGCCCATTCTGGATCTCGGAGCCTTCTGCCTCGTGACGATGTTGGCGATTGCCTTCAGGCGGAATCATGCAAGGATTGCGGTCTGTGCGTTTCTATCGTGCCTGTTCACCCTCGCGACGTTGCCCTGGGCAGCCACGGTGGCGCCACGAGCCGTGACAACCTTGCTGGTCGTGGATGGACATGCCTTGTTGTATATGGGGCTTGTATTGAGTGCGACGATGGTCATCATTGCACTATCGTACCGATATCTGAACAGTCAGTTTCATGAGAAAGACGGTGTCGAGGAATATTACCTGCTCCTGCTACTTGCCACGTTCGGGGGATTGGTCCTGACCACGGCTGCGCACTTCGTATCATTTTTTCTTGGGTTCGAACTCCTTGGGCTATCTCTCTGCAGCCTGATCGGTTATTTACGAACCCGACGAAACCCACTCGAAGCCGCGGTGAAGTACCTGCTGCTCTCTATCACTGCATCAGCATTCCTTCTGTTTGGCCTGGCCTTGCTGTATTTCGAAAGCGGTGCCATGACCTTCCACGAAGTTGGCGTGAGTGTGAAACAGTGGCAGACGGTTCCAGCACTGTGGCTGGGAGGATTGATCCTGGTCTTGGTCGGCATCGCATTGAAGCTCGGTCTCGCACCGTTTCACATGTGGATTCCCGATGTGTATCAGGGAGCCCCCACTCCCATCACGACATACATCGCGACGGTCTCCAAGGCAGCGGTGATGGCACTGCTACTCCGCCTTGCCACTGAGGTCGGGATATTGGAACTGCCACCCGTTGTGCACCTGTTCAGTCTTCTGGCTGTTGTCTCAATGATCACAGGGAATGTGCTGGCGCTCTTGCAACAGAATGTGAAACGACTCCTGGCCTATTCGTCGATCGCCCACTTCGGCTATGTATTGGTTGCGCTGCTGGCCGGCGGTCCTCCCGCTGCGGAAGCAGTCACCTTCTATGTGATCGTCTATTGTGCCATGTCGTTAGGGGCTTTTGGCGTCGTCACAGTCTATTCGAGTGAGGGAGGGGAGAAGGACCGTGTCGAGGACTATCAAGGCTTGTTTTGGACTCGTCCTTGGCTCGCGGGCATGTTGGCACTGAGCCTGTTGTCGTTGGCCGGCATCCCAGTGACGGCGGGATTCATCGGGAAATTTTATGCAATCGCGGCCGGTGTTGATGCTGGTTTGTGGTGGCTTGTGTTGGCACTGATTGCGAACAGCGTCGTGAGTCTCTACTATTACCTTCGACTGTTCGTGACCCTGTTCGGTGAGGTAACAGCACCGGCAACGCTTCCTGAAGCACAGACTGTGCAGAGACCAGAGTTCTTCAGTTGGCCGGCCGTATGCTCGCTCGGATTTGTTGCATCGATCATCCTCGTACTAGGAGTCTATCCAGAACCGCTGATCCAGCTCATCCGCGAATCCGTCAGCAATCTACTCATGGTGGTTGCACAGAGACCATGAGCAAGTGCCTGCGTCATTTGCAGGGGTTGCATGAGTGGAACAAGAGCGTAGAGTCTCACGCATAACCATTCTCTCCTACTACCCATCGAGTCCGTACAGCCAACGCTATCGTCTCCGAGTGACCAGCAGGTGCTCCTGGGAAACTCTGGAACAATCGACCGTCAATCCGTAGGCCAAACGCCCAGCATCAGCGGCGTCGCGTCCCCTCTGTGCCAATATGAGTGGGACACGTTGCCTCTCTTCAATTAGAGTAGCG
>CAKKRK010000014.1 GCA_919902665.1 Nitrospiraceae bacterium | reverse complement strand
GAAACACGAATTTCAACGGCCTGTCACCGATGTTGTTCCTGCCGAGAATCTGATCGGAAGCCTGACCTGAGCCGTTCACCAACTACGTCTTCGGCCCTCTCCTTCCCCTCTGAAGTCCTTCTCGTGTCTTGGACAATGTCATTTTGGAAGGAGGAACCCCCATGGGTTCAAAATTGTATGTCGGCGGATTGCCCTACTCGGCAACCGAATCTCAACTCACCAGCCTGTTTGCGGAGCACGGCACGGTCGAATCGGCCCGTGTGATTGCGGACAAGTTCACGGGTCAGTCACGTGGATTCGGCTTCGTTGAGATGTCAACCGCCGAGGAAGCCAAGGCAGCCATCACTGCCCTGAACGGGTCACAGATGGACGGACGGTCATTGACTGTGAATGAAGCCAAGCCAATGGAGCCACGTTCCGGCGGCGGTGCGGGTGGAGGCGGCTCACGATTCGGTGGAGGCGGTGGTGGTGGGCGCGGCGACCGCAACCGCTATTAATCCCGATACATATTCTGCCTGAGTACGAAAGGGGCGCTTCACTCGAAGCGCCCCTTCAATCCATTCGGAATGCCATTTTCATTAAATCTGACTTCTACGCTTATCCCCACGTACGGTGAACTTCGCTCACCTGTTCACCACCCTCAGTCTTGGCAATCACCCACTTCACATCGTCAGGGATAGATACTATTTTGAGCTTCGCAGCATGTCCATCGGCTGCTTCCAGAAGTTCTTCCACCACACGAACCAGGCTCTCATCATCCCGTGGGATGAGCTTCCCATACTGATTCAGACTCGGTTCCCGTGGCCCAGCTGCCTGAGGCCAATAGGACCCGCGATCCGTCTCCGCCAGCGCCTGTGGTTGACCTAGTTCACGCAGTCTGCTCAGTGCCTTATGGCTGATGCAGAATTCATCGTAGCTCCGGTTGATCACGATTCGCTTCATGTTCGCTCTCTCAGTAAATACGGCCATTGTCCTGCCGCAGAATAACTGCTCGCCTACACCGCCGGGGCTGCATCTTTATATCCGATATAGTTCCCCGTCCAATGGGAGTAGCGACGGTTCGCCCATGTTGCCACCTCACCTTTCTGGAGTTCCCCATACCGCTTCTGGAGGACTGTCTCGAACCTGCCAAGATCTCCTTTAATTTCGATGAGGTCCGCCTCCGTGATGTTCACCCACTTAGCCTTGAGTGGCGTTTTGAGTTGCTCCCAGAATTGCCCGAATTGTTCCTTATTCATATGGACTCCGTAGGTAAGAAGATGAGGTCTCCACTCCTCTCGACGGCAAGACGCCTCCGGCGTGCTGGGCA
>CAKKRK010000013.1 GCA_919902665.1 Nitrospiraceae bacterium | reverse complement strand
GCCGAACAGCTCCGAACGTGGAGACTCACTGACACGACACTCTATGTCACGCTGGAGCCCTGCCCCATGTGTGCCGGAGCAATCGTGCAATCTCGCATTGCGCGACTTGTGTTTGGAGCCTGGGATCCCAAAGCCGGTGCGTGCGGATCGATCTTTGATATTCCAGCCGAGCGCCGGCTCAACCACCGAGTACAGGTAATGGGAGGTCTCCTAGAACAGGAGAGCCGGAAACTGCTCCAGAATTTCTTTCGAGACAAGCGCGGCGCTCTTTCAGAAAGCAGCAGTTTCCCGAAGCCAGCCTCCTAGCAACCACATAGTCTCCTTGGCCACCGCATCGTTGACACAGAAATGTACGCATGGTACGGTGCATCTATTGAGTCAACCACACGGTTGCTTCCCTAAGTTTTTCCCCGTACTCACTCCGTCAGCATTCACTCCGCGTTCGATCGTGATTCGGTCAAGGAGTCTGTCTGCGAGTTTTTCTTATCCACGTTCGCGATCCACAATTCTACGCCCTGCCGGCAAAGACACGTGCTGCCAATGGCAATGTTCGCGTGATGGGATTCCCTCCCATCGGCATCATGTCACTGTCATCTGTTATCAAACAGGCAGGGCACGAATGTGTGATGTTCGATCAGGCCAACCCTGACACCCCGAACCAGGTCATAATTGACCGGATCAATCAAGCGCAACCAGCGCTCGTCGGCCTCAGTTTTCTGAGTACCACCAGCTATCCCTATGCCAAGATGCTCGCGCGGGAGATTCGTGCGACCAATCAGAAAGTAAAGCTCGCGTTCGGTGGCGTGTTTGCCAGCTTGAATGCCCCGCTCGTAAAGTTGCAATGCCCTGAAGTCGACTTTGTCTGTCGAGGTGACGGCGAGCAACTGCTGCTCGATCTGCTGGCAAATTTCGACAACCCGCAAGATGTTGCCAGCTTAACCTGGATGAAGGATGGGCAGGTCATCCAAAATCCAAACCGCGCCATGGAACGGCAGCTCGATCAGTGGCCATTTCCTGATCGTGAGAGCCTGAAGCTCGACTATGTCGAGTCCATGCCGCTGGACGTCCCGGTCGTGCTTTCGATGGACCGGTTCACGACGATGCAAACGTCTCGTGGGTGCCCCTGGCCCTGTATCTTCTGCGATATCCCGATCTTCAACGAAGGGAAGTGGCGAGCCCGCAGCCCACAGCATGTCGTCGCGGAGATGAAGTACCTCGAAGGGCTTGGCTATAAGTCCGTCGGGTTTGTCGACGATCATTTTCTGCTACAGCCCAAGCGGATCGAAGCGATTTGCAAGGGCATTATGGATGAAAAGCTCACGATCCGATGGGGCATCGAGGGACGCGTGGATTCCGTCGCCCAACATCTCTTCCCCGCCATGGCCAAGGCCAATTGCCAGGCCATGATGTTCGGCATCGAGAGCGGCAGTCAAAGGATTCTCGATCGCTTGAAGAAAGAACAGACGTTGGATCAAGTGACGACCGCGGTCAAGAATGCAAAGAAGGCCGGGATAACGATCGTGCACGGATTCTTCACGGTGGGCAACCCGGACGAAACGATTGAGGATATGAACGCCACCTTCGACTTTGCGTCGAAGCTTCCACTTGATACCTTTGGGTTCAATCGTCTCTGTGTCTATCGAGGCACCCCCTTGTGGCAGGAATATGTGAAGCGCGGGTTGGTGAACGAAAACACGGATTGGTACAAATATTTCAAATGTTCAGAGATCGATCCGACCTGTCTCTCAGGAGAAACGATCAACCGCGTACGACAGGCCGGAATTAAAAGGCTTTTTGGCTATAAACTTCTCCACTACCCCCTCCAAACTTTTCAACTCCTCCGCCGCTTCCTGCGGCATATGGCAGTACGAGACGTGGCCTATCTCCTCCTGAAGCCGTTCATGGGTCAGAAGAAAGGCGCGACGAAAGCTGAAGTCCTCTCACGCTTGGTCGAGCACGCCGACATGAAAGATGCTGCCGCGCAGCTGACCCAGGTGGCTGATGATATGCTCCACAACGTCTTTGAAGCCTCACGCCTTGAACGCCAGCGGATTCAGCAAGCGGCAGAAGGATCGCGCGAACTGCCGATGGTCCAAAGCAGATAAGTCCTACGTAGACGTTCCATCTCTACAGAGAATATCGTTCTTCTAAGTTACAGCTGGTACTCGCTGTCTACATCCAAGTGGATGGCAGTCAGCCCCCTTCCATAACCAATGCACTGCACCACCTGCTTCAACCCCTTGACGTCACCAACCGGCCAGCATAGTATCTACCGTGTATCTACATCGGAGACATGCATGAAAACGACAGCGCAGAAGTGGGGCAACAGCCTGGCAATTCGAGTCCCGAAAAGCGTCGCCCAACAAGTCGGGCTTAA
The DNA here is from genome assembly GCA_919902665.1 of Nitrospiraceae bacterium. GTDB lineage: Bacteria > Nitrospirota > Nitrospiria > Nitrospirales > Nitrospiraceae > Nitrospira_D. The sequence goes on along the minus strand of CAKKRK010000013.1, from coordinate 1,045 downwards.
GGAGCAGGATGATTTGGAGATTGAGGTGCAGGACGGCAACGTCATCTTGAAGCCCCATGTCCGGCGTGTGTATCGCCTCGAAGACCTCGTCAAACAGATTACGCGAAAGAACGTGCACGGTGAGATTGAGACAGGCACCTCAGTCGGCCGCGAGATCTGGTGATGAAGAAATCAGACTATGTTCCAGACCGAGGGGATATCTTGTGGTTGCAATTCAACCCACAATCCGGTCACGAACAGGCTGGACACCGGCCTGCGCTCGTCCTGTCACTGGCCAGTTACAATCGAGCCAGCGGGTTGATGCTCTGCTGCCCTATGACCAGCCAGAAGAAAGGCTATCCATTCGAAGTCGTCATCAGTGACGATCCCCACAAAACAAGCGTGGTACTGGCCGATCAAGTCAAGAGCTTGGATTGGAAAACTCGCCAAGCCGAGAAGAAAGGGATTGCATCGTCAAGCGTGGTGATGGAAACGCTGAGTAAGCTCCAAACGTTGCTGTAGCCCAACCGATGCCGCCGAGCGATTCGTTTATTTTGTCTTTCGCGTTCACTGTGTCGATTACATGACAGACGGCTTGCAAGTTGGCACATGGCACTTGATGAGGACTGTGAAAAGGCATACGAAGAAAGCGAGAGCGTTTTTGGAGAGGAAACTTGCGAGGTTGTGAGGAGGGAGAGAATTGAGAACTTCCGGCTCTAGCAACGGCTCATACAACATAGCCAGACAACTATTATGCTGTGCGACTCATTCCATACATAAGTCTTCAGCCGATTTAACTGTTCTTACTATCGACTACGGCGACCGTGGCTGCGCAGCCTGAAAGCGCACATCGCTGAGCTAACTCATCCATCCTCCCATTCCTAAGCAAGAGCTACTTCAGGAATATCGGTGAGAACATCCCATTCAAGTTAATGCTCCCAATCAGTCAGAGTCATTTTCAAATCAGCAAGGAAGCTCAGTCATTTAGAATCAAGATCTGCACACAATTGGTATGTAATCCCAAAATGATAATGTCCGGTTTGGACAAAGTAGAAATGTCCTCTTC
>CAKKRK010000012.1 GCA_919902665.1 Nitrospiraceae bacterium | reverse complement strand
GTCAAGCTATTGCAGTGACGGTCGACCATGCTCGCCATCACATGTCACCCGACACCCCAATCGTCATCGTGATCCCAGGATTCGGATCGACCCAAACTGATTACGTCCCACTCTCGTTTCACCTCGCTGCCAACCATCTGCGCGTGCTTCGCTATGACCACTCGAACCATGTCGGCCACAGCGAGGGCAGTGTCCTACACATCACTCTAAGCAGCATACAGACTGATCTCCAGAGCGTTCTGGACCTTGTCCATACCACATGGCCCACCGCTCCAGTCACTCTCCTGGCCGAGGATATTGCTGCGCGAGTGGCAATAAAAGTTATAGCCCTGAGCACAACAGCTCATCAGCTTTTCTTGTTGAATCCTGTCCTCGACCTTGAAGCCGCTCTGTCTACCATCACTTGCGCCAATGTCATTGAAACCTACCGGCAAGGCCATCGTCGGGGCATGGTCAATCTCTGGGGTCTCAATGTCAACTTCGACCAATTTGTCGGCGATGCGATCACAGGAAGGTATGTCGACTTAGCCTCGTTACCGGTTGAGCTCGCGCAACTGGTCACTCCGCCAATTATTCTCGCCTCTCCCAGAAAGAACCGTCCCATTGAAGACATCTTCGGCCCTCAACATGAGCCTGTTCGTGCCATGGGAACCGCCTCACCCGTTGTATCGCTGCCGGCCGACCTGTCTGGAGAATCTTGCGACGACGATCGTCGTACCAAAGCCTTCGAGATAATCTTGCAGTTGATCTCAACTCCCCTGATCGACAGTCTTCCCTTGGCTCAGAGCCAGGAATCGAACCACCGCGATGTGCATCAGCAACGGCAGTTGGAGCATGAGCGCATCCGCCTTCGATACCACGTCTCGCAGGCCACACGTAGCGCCCTGTGGGGGGCTCATTTGGCCCACCTGCCTGAACTCGAACACTTGCCGGACTATTCGGCCATGACAAATGACCTGTATCGACAGCTTCTTCCCCTTGAACCAGGCATGACTGTCCTCGATATTGGCTGCGGCCAAAGACACTTCGCCCGTCTCATGTTGACCAATCATGCCTATCGGTCGGCGCATCACAGCAAACGGACGACCATCCCTCTCCGCTACGTCGGGTTGGACCAATCGCATGAATCGCTTAGACTTGCAGAACAGCAGTTCCATACATTCGCTAAGGAACTGTCCGGCACGCTCAGGACTGCCGACCCAACTGCTCAATTGGTAACAACAAACTGGATGCGCACAGACTGGAATGCACCGCTGCCTTTCACCAACGGATCGATTGAGCGCATTCTCTGCCATCTCTCGCTCTCCTTCACGTCCTCACCCCTTCATTGCCTCAAACAGATGCTCCGCGTCTTGCATCCGGACGGAACGGCCGTCGTGACCTGTCTTCAACCGCACACCGACCTCTCGACACTGTTTCGCCGCCACCTGCTCACCGAAGACCACGATGAATTTTTGTCTCCGGCCCAGATCGTCCTTCACTATCTCGGCCGTCTGCGTGAAGCCATTTGCCATGGCTTATTGCATATCTATGAGCGGGATGAGTTGGCCCGTCTACTGGCTCATGCAGGTGCGGGCCCGATCCAGTTTTTCCCTGTCCTCGACAACCAACTTCTACTCGCCGTTGTACGGAAGACCAAATCTGCTGGGTGAAACAGCCTTTCGGGTGTATACTTCTAACCTAGTGATGATACGTAGACTCGTTTCCACCACAACGAACTACGCGGACGGATACAACTTCGCGCACCACACTCATGACAGATCATGCAGCTCCTCAATTGAACCCTGATCAGGCAGGCACAGCTTCACTGCAACGACTCACGAAATTCGCACGGGACATAGGGTACCCGACAAGCCTTCCCATCATCGCAGAACGGATTCTTTCCGGCCTCTCCGACGCATCCCGGCACTCTCAAGGGCTACTGTATCTGCTTGATCGTGAGCGAGAATGTTTTCGCCTGGTGAATGTACCCACGCCGACTTCTTTAATAGCCGCGCCTCTCGTCCTTCCTCTCAAGCACCCCCTCGTTCAACAACTGGCTGATCGCCAGGACATCCTCGACTCGTCCCTGCTGGCCGACTCCCTACACACGACATTGCTGGACAACACAGCGGATGCCAAGTTCGCCACACTTCCCATTAATCTGGCCATCCCGCTGCTGAATCGAGGTCGGTTGATCGCTTTCGTCATCCTCCAATCTCAAAAAGAATCCACGATCATCCCTTCCGATACTCTTGAACTACTGACCGCGATGGCCCAGAGCGCCGCCAATGCACTCGACTCTTTCCTATTGTACGAAGACCTTCGGCAATCTCAGGTCCTCATGCGGCGAACTGATCGACTGCGTTCTTTGGAAACCATTGCAGGGGGCTTCGCGCATGAAATCAGAAACCCCCTGACGTCGATCAAAACGTTCATCCAACTGGCTCCAGAACGGAAGGATGACAGTCAGTTCATCGGAGAATTCAGCCGCATTGTGCTCGAGGACGTCAATCGGATTGAGCGGTTGATTCAGGAGATTCTCGACTACGCTCGATATATGGAACCTCAGTTGACCGATGAAGATCTGAATGAAATCGTCTCGTCGTGCCTGTACTTCATCCAAGTGAAGGCAGACA
>CAKKRK010000011.1 GCA_919902665.1 Nitrospiraceae bacterium | reverse complement strand
CCTCTTAGCATATCTCCCATGAATGCGGGAGAGGGTTTGTCAACAGCCTGCTAGATGGTAAAAATAAAGCGGGCGGCATTCCCGAGAGAAATGCCGCCCGTTCGTATCTCGTAATAGTCGTCAGTGCGCTTGGTTATATTGTGCGGTCGAATGAATTAAGCCGCCAATGGCTTTCCCGCCTGGAATCATCACATCGTACTGCATACCCACATTGCTGCCATCGGGCGTCACTGGCGAGCTGTTAAGAACCGCCATGCCTTTAGCGCAAGCTGGTTCGAATTCGTTTTTCCCGGCGCATTCCCTAAGACGAAGCGCGGAAATGCTCAGAGGCTTCCCTACTGAACCAGATACCTCAGGAATCTTCTTCACCGATGAAATCACCCGATGATTTTGCTCGGTTTCCGTGGCGACGAATTCGATCAAGTCCGTCGTGCTGCCAGGGGGAACTTCCTTCGCTGCTGTGGGTCCAGCATGAAGGCGACCCATCTTCTTCAGCTCTTCCCAGGCTGACTTATCGGCATAGAACTTCAGCGTTTTTCCAGGATGAACTTTTTGCCAATACAAGCCGCTCTCCGCATTCCCACCGAAGACGGCTGTGTTAATCCACACGGCTTCATCGTAGGGATCAAGGATGATCACCCGACCTTGAATGGTGGTCGGTTTGCTCATGTCACCCCATTCGAATCGTTCTTGAAATGACTCAATAGCCGAGGCAGTTGAAGCCAGACCGGCTGCCAGTGCAACGGCTGCCAGCATTGCGGCACCTTGCTTGTGCAACATCATAATCGCGTCCTCCTTGAACAACATCATCTATACGCTTTGAACGTGACTAATCCTTGATGACTTTGAACCCGGTGATGGTTCTACCGTCCAGCGTAACTTCCATGGCAACCAATTCTTGAGAGGCCTTGATAATTTGGTCCATCAAGGCTTTGTCTCTGACCGCCAGACGAACCGTGGTGGCCGCATGGTACCAACCGGAATAGGTTGAATTCTTCTCACTGCCGCCGGAGAATCCCCAGGCACAACAACTGAACAATGGATCAGGCGGCTTCACGTCAAGCATCGTTGATGATCGCCCTCCACTGTCGCCGGACCCTGGTTCTCCTGTATTCCAATATTGAATGCCGAACAAGAGCTCCCCATCCGGGTTGTCCGCCCACTGCGACCAGACGCGGCCTTGCAGCTTCTTGGTCGCCTCAGCAGCCTTTAGGGGTTTCCCTCCAACGACCGCATCAGCGAGGCCTAGGTGCTCGATGGCACCTGCAGCGAATGAAAAATCAGCCGCCAGCAAACCGAAAGATGAAAAAACCGCCGCTGCAGCTAGAACGACAGCCCTTTTCATACGTAATCCCTCCTTCGTCAATTTGAGCACGATACTCGGATTAAGATGTTAGTTCTTTCTATTACGCGGTCTTGATATAGCTCGCAAATCTTCTTGAAAATCTTGAGTTCTTCAATAACTCGCACCGAAAACGACCGCAAGGCCGTCCGGTTGGTACCGGAACGGTACTGAAACTACAAGGCCCTGTCAAGAAAATGTTTGCCAGACTTGTCACGGAACGATGCGCACCCCTTACAGCATATACAAAACAATAAGTTATACGTCTTCTCCGACCGGAAAGTATGTTGTGGTCAGGCGAGGCTCTTTTGGAATTGCCCGCTTAACGCCTTCACTTGCCGTGTAGAAAGTGGCCCCAACCCGGTCAGGGCTATTTTTTCAGGGGTGAAGAGATCCTGTGCGACTTGACTTATTTGTTGTGGTGTAATCGCATCTATTTTCACAATCATGTCTTCCAGATTCGTATGGGCTCGGGAGATCAATTCATCTTTTGCAAGCTTATTCATCCGGCTATGCGAACTTTCCAAGCTGAGCATGAGGCCGCCTTTCATCTGTTCTTTTGTCCGTTTTAGCTCATGCCGATCAATTCCATCTCTGCGCAAGCGCCGAATCTCTCGACTAACGAGTTCAAGAACGCGCTCAACCTCCCGAGCTTGCGTGCCTGCATAGACGGTGATCGTACCGCCATCGGAATAACCCGACAAAAATGAGTAGATCGAATAGGATAAGCCCCTTTTTTCACGGATCTCCTGGAACAGCCTCGAACTGACGCCACCACCGAGGACACTGTTCAGCGCATAGACCGCATATCGATCCTTATGACCGGCTGCAACGCCCTTGAGTCCTAGACAGAGGTGCACTTGCTCTAACGATTTGTGTTTCACGATGGCGCCACCACAGATCTCCGGAGGCCAACGTTTTCGTGGAAGAACGTCTGACGAAGGGCGATACTTCCCAAAGGTGCGAGCCATCGTCTTTTCGAGCTGCTGTTGATTGAAATTCCCGGCTACGGCGAGCACGATTTCTTCGGGACGATAGTGCGTATCAATGTACTCGAGGAGATCCTGTCGGCGGATCCGGGCGATGGTTGATTCCCGCCCAAGAATCGGACGACTCAAGGGATGTGTGCCCATCGCTAACTTGGTATGTAACTCTTGAACGAGATCTTCGGGATCGTCTTGAACCATTCGAATTTCTTCAAGGACGACCTGCTTTTCCTTTTCAATTTCTTTCTTTCCGAGTCGGGAGCGGAGAAACAGATCTCCCAAAAGGTCGAGGGCCTTTGGGAGATGTTGATCCAAGACCTTGACGTAGTAGGTTGTGGTTTCGCGCGTGGTGAAGGCGTTCATCTCACCCCCCAGCGCATCGATTTCACGAGAAATCTCCGTGGCTGATCGAGTGGTCGTCCCCTTGAAGAACATATGTTCAATGAAATGGGCGTACCCAGCCTGTGTTGGGCTTTCATCACGAGAGCCCGTATTGACCCAGATGCCGATGGTGACGGATTTGAGGGTTGGGATTCGCTCGGAAACCAAGCGAATCCCGTTCTCGAGGATGAGCTTACGGTACAAGTGTTACCCGCCCACTGACTCGTTTGCACCGCCGCCCGTCGGTGCGGGCATGGTTTCTTTTCGGCTAAGCCTAATCTTGCCTTGTCTATCGATTTCCAGCACTTTCACAAGAATTTGATCGCCTTCGGCGACCTCGTCAGACACGGCTTTCACTCGATGATGCGCCAACTGTGAGATATGGACCAACCCATCGGTGCCCGGGAGTACCTCCACAAAGGCACCAAAGTCCATAATCTTTCTTACCGTTCCCGTATAGATTTTCCCGATTTCGACTTCCTCGGTCAGGCGGTTGATGATCTCTTTGGCTTTTTGTAAGGAGGTGCCGTCCGCAGAAGCGATGGTCACAATCCCGGTATCTTCGACACTGATCTTGACGCCGCAGTCGGACTGAATGCCGCGGATGGTTTTGCCGCCCTGTCCGATAATATCGCGAATCTTATCTTGCTTGACCTTCATTGTGTAGATACGAGGGGCAAACGCCGACAACTCGGCGCGATGACTGCTGAGGGCCTTCGCCATATGGCCAAGAATGTGGAGACGTCCCAACCGGGCCTGCTCCAAAGCTTGCTGCATCAACGCTGTGGTAATGCCACCAATCTTAATGTCCATTTGCAGTGCCGTCACACCGTTCTTGGTCCCGCACACTTTGAAGTCCATATCACCCAGATGATCTTCAAGGCCGAGAATATCCGACAAGATAATGACGTCGTCCCCTTCTTTGATCAATCCCATCGCAATGCCGGCGACTGGTTCCTTGATGGGAACGCCTGCGTCCATCATGGCCAGCGTCCCACCACACACGGTTGCCATCGAGGAAGACCCATTGGATTCCAGAATCTCAGACACAATCCGTAAAGTGTAGGGGAAGACGTCCTTGCCCGGGATGACAGGCTTCAACGCCCGTTCCGCCAAGGCCCCGTGCCCAACCTCACGCCGTCCTGGCGAGCGAAGCGGCCTCGCCTCACCGACGCTGAATGGCGGGAAGTTGTAATGCAGCATAAAGGTCCGCATGTACTCGCCTTCCAACGCATCGATACGCTGTTCATCGTCGGTCGTCCCTAGCGTCACCACCGCTAAGCTCTGTGTTTCGCCGCGGGTGAAGATCGCAGAACCATGGGCTCGCGGCAGGGCGCTAACCTCACAAGTAATTGGACGAATATCCGCAGGACCGCGTCCGTCGGCGCGAGATCGCTTCTCTAAAATCATCTTCCGGACTTCCGTGTATTCCAATTGATGGAACACAATCTTGATGTGCCGCTCCCTCGATGAATCATCTGGCTTTTTCAGCTTGGCGATGGTGTCGGCCAGAATTTGGTCCATCCGCTCCTGCCGGGCAGTCTTGTTGGCAATCATGATGGCGTCACGAATGGGTTGCGCAACCAACGCCTTGATCTCGACCTGCAACGCGGAATCGATCGACTCTTGAACAACTACGCGCTTCACCTTTCCAACCTTCTGGGCCAATTCATCGATCTTCCGGACGATTTTCTTAATCTCAGAGTGAGCCAATTCCAGGGCCTCGAGCATCATCTGCTCGGATAATTCATTGGCACCTGCCTCCACCATCATCACCGCGTCCGCTGTGCCCGCAACCACCAGATGCAGCTCGCTCTGCTCCATCGTTTCAAGGTCAGGATTGACGACGAGCTGACCATTGACGCGACCGATCCTCACCCCAGCCACGGGGCCGTTGAACGGAATGTTCGATACCGCGAGGGCAGCTGATGCCGCAGTGATTCCAATAACGTCCGACGAACCGGTCTTATCTGCCGATAGGACCGAGGCAATGACCTGCGTCTCAAAATAGTAGCCTTCGGGAAACAACGGGCGGAGCGGTCGGTCAATCAAGCGGCTGGTCAGGACTTCCTTCTCAGCCGGTCGACCTTCTCGTTTGAAGTAGCCTCCAGGAATTTTCCCGGCCGCGTAGGCCTTTTCCTGGTAATCGACGGTCAAGGGCAGGAAATCGATGCCGGGCTTGGCGGTTTGCGCAGCCACGGCCGTCGCAAGGATGACCGTGTCGCCATACGAAGCCCATATCGACCCGTCAGCTTGTTTTGCGACACGACCAGTTTCAAGGCGAAGGGTTCGACCTGCAATGTCGATTTCTACGACGTGTATCATCTATGGTGTCTCCTCTGGTTAGATCCACAGATGCCCACTGAGATACGCTCAACGGAACATGAATAGTTGAAAAGCTGAAAGCAACGACTTCTCGCCAGCTTTACAGCTTTTCACTCTTACACCGCACACTTGGTGTGAGCGCATGTCGGTGTTCATCTGTGGGACATTCGAACGATGCCATGGCGCCGGTCAACGCCGCTGTTCGCACGACCGGTTACTTGCGAATGTTGAGTCGCTCGATCACGGTTTTGTAACGCGCTTCCTCCACACCGCGGAGATAGTCCAGGAGACGACGCCGACGTCCAACGAGCTGCAACAATCCACGCCGCGAGTGGTGATCCTTTTTATGGGTCTTGAAATGTTCAGTGAGATACGTAATCCGGTTGGTCAATACCGCAATCTGAACTTCCGGCGATCCGGAATCCTTGTCATGCTGCTGATATTGCTTAATGAGTTCGCTCTTTTCTTCTTTTAACAATGCCATACCTACTCCTTCCGTATTAATGACTCAAAAGACTCAGTACTTTGCGAATTCGAATCGACCCCACACCGCTGGCATCATGAGTTCCAATGGCCAACAACTGACCGGCTTCATCCTTGAGGCGTACCGAAACTGTGGAATGGGCAGGCGGGAGTTGCCCGACTCCCATCGGAAAAATTGGTGAGCCATTCAAGACACGCTGCGCTTGTTCCGCGTTCACGACCACTGCGGGGAGTTGGACGAGGAGTTGATCCAACGACATGAATTGCCTCGTGAGAGTTCCCATCGTGAGATGGCTGGCAACTTGATCAATCGTCACTGCCTGTTCGATGGACAGTGGGCCGACACGGCGACGCTCGAGAGCATAGAGATGCCCTCCTACCCCTAAGGCCTGTCCAATGTCGGTACACAAGGTGCGTATATACGTGCCTTTGGAACACACAATGCGCAGAGCTACGTCACGACCGTGAACGGCCACGATCTCCAGCTGATGAATGGCAATCGACCGCTCTGCCCGATCGACCGTCCTGCCTGCCCTGGCTGCTTTATACAGCGGCTGTCCACCGACTTTCACAGCTGAATACATCGGTGGCAATTGCTGCTGTACTCCTCGGAATCGGGTGATCACTGCCTGAAGCATGTCCTCCGTGATCGCACCTGGATCGACCCTGCTCAAAACCTGCCCGGTCGCATCCTGGGTGTCGGTCGTTTCCCCCAAGCGCATGACGGCGTGGTACTCCTTATCCCAATCGATCAGGTACTCGGCGATTCTCGTGGCCCGTCCGACCAGGATAGGCAACACACCTGTGGCACTAGGATCCAGCGTACCGGCATGACCGACTTTGCTTCCCCTCAATAAGCTCCGGACCTTGGCGACGACATCGTGTGAGGTCCAGCCGGCTTCCTTATGGACAACGAGGACTCCCTCCAGGACATCACCCAGGTCCGTTCTGATACCTGTCCGGTCCATACCCTTAAGAGTCCGTGATTCTCTGAGCACTGCTCGGAGAATCCTGGGTTTCCTGCTGTTCAGACTCCCCATGCAGGCCTTCCAAGAGCTGCATGATCCGGTCACCGCGAGGTCCGCTGACGTCCTTCTTGAAAATCACATCGGGCAGGTAGCGGAGCGAGAGGCGCCGTCCTAATTCCGACCGCACAAACCCACTGGCTTTTGAAAGGCCAGTAAAGACATCGCGCTCGGCTTCCCCCGTTTCCATGGTCGTGACAAAAATATGCGCGATGCGCAAATCCGCTGTCAGCTCGACATCGGTAACCGTGACGTCATGGACCCGAGGATCCTTGATTTTTCGCATGAGAATATCCGCCACTTCCATGCGAATCTGGTCAGCCACTCGATCTGCCCTTTTATAGGTCGTCTTCGACATCTTCCTTACCAGCACTACCAGTCGCAAGCATGACAGGGAGCTTAGAGTAATTCCAACTGGGCTCGTGACACTTCAACTGCTGGCATGCTTTTGATTAGATTCAACGCTTGTTCAAGCACCTGGTTCACGTGGCTACGCTCATTCGACACACAAGCCATTCCAAGAATAGCCTTCTGCCAGAGATCCTGGCCATCCACTTCGGCGACTGAGAGGTTAAACTTGCCACGAAGCCTGTCCTTGATTCCATGAAGGACTTGCCGCTTGTCTTTAAGCGACTGGCTCCCTGAGATGAATAACTCGACGGTGTATAGCCCCACGACCATGGCCAAGGTTCGGGTTAGTGTCGGCTCACAATAGAGGCACCATGATCCAGCTTCATGAGCTTGTCAGGCCTTCAGGTAAGAGGCTACAATAAAAATCATTCGGCTGCTACTCGAGCTTCGCCGCGATCTTATCGACTGTATAGGCCTCAATGATATCGCCGGATTTGACATCGTTGAAGTTTTCGACGCTCAACCCGCATTCATACCCCTGCTGCACCTCACGCACATCATCCTTGAACCGCCGCAACGAACCAAGTTTACCCTGATAGACCACCACATTGTCCCGAATCACTCGGACTCCGACGCTTGACCGAGAGATCGTCCCATCAATAACATACGCCCCTGCTACGGCTCCGACCTTTGGAATCATAAAGACCTGCCGTACTTCCACTCGTCCTAACACGCGCTCTTTCAGAGTCGGCTCAAGCAAGCCTTCCATCGCAGCCTTGATGTCTGCGATAGCGTCATAAATGATCGTGTAGAGCCTGATATCGACACCCTGCTGTTCGGCCAATGCGGCTGCCTTTGGTTCTGGCCGGACATTGAAACCGATGATGATGGCTCGCGACGCGGAGGCAAGCAACACATCAGATTCCATAACCCCACCAACTCCGTTATGAATCACGCGTAGCTTGACGGCATTCGTCGACAGCTTTTCAACCGCGCCAACCAATGCTTCAGACGATCCTTGCACGTCGGCCTTGACGACAATGGCCAACTCCTTCACAGATCCTTCTTGAATCTTCGCAAAGAGATCATCC
>CAKKRK010000010.1 GCA_919902665.1 Nitrospiraceae bacterium | reverse complement strand
TATGAATGTAGGCATGAACCAGCCCTTGGTTGGTTTCCCGCCCGGCTTTCTTGGCTGCCGCCGCAAGTCCTTTTTGCCGCAGATAGTCAATGGATTTATCGACGTCATTCCCGTTTTCATTGAGGGCTTTCTGACAATCCAGAATGCCGGCGCCTGTTTTCTCACGAAGCTCTTTCACGAGCTGACTGGATCCTGCCATGATGTCGTTATTCCTTCGTTCTGTCGATGAGGATAAGCCGTTGATGGATCAATCAGGTTACGTTACGACACGGGAACATTTTGAACGCGCATGGCAGGCTTCTTGTCGCCGCTGACAGGAGTGGCTTGGAAATCTGCTTCTTCGCGTTGGGCTTTCACATGCGCACCCTCGATACAGGCATCGGCAATTTTCGATGTAATCAGCTTGATCGAGCGAATGGCGTCGTCATTTCCAGGAATTGGATAGGTGATGTCGTCTGGGTCGCAGTTGCTGTCCAAAATAGCGATGACCGGAATATCGAGCCGCTTGGCTTCCTGCACGGCAATTTTCTCGATTCTCGTGTCCAGAATAAAGACCGCTCCTGGAAGGCCGCGCATGTTCTTAATGCCGGACAGATACTTTTGGAGTTTCGCGATGTCCTTCTGCATGAGAAGGATTTCTTTCTTTTTGAGACCATGCTCGCTGGGGTTGAGGAGCGTCGTTTCCATCTTCTTCATCTTATCGATGCTTTTTCGGATGGTCTGGAAATTGGTTAACATCCCACCCAGCCAACGCTGGTTGATGAAATACATGTTGGCTCGCTTGGCTTCTTCTTCGAGGATTTCCGCAGCTTGCCGCTTCGTGCCCACGAACAAGACGGACTCTCCCGCTGCCACAAGGTCTCGGACGAAGGCATAGGTCTGCTCCATCCGCGCGAGGGTTTGTTGAAGATCGATGATATAGATGCCGCTGCGTTCACCGAATAGAAACCTCTTCATCTTGGGATTCCAGCGGTTAGTCTGGTGCCCGAAATGAACGCCTGCTTCTAACAATTCCTTGATCGCTACTACTCCCATGCCTTCACCTCCTTTCACGCTTGCAGAGCGCCCACCCATGGGGCGAGGGAATCGCTTCCCTTAATCTCAAGCCGCGCAGCGTATCGACGCTGATAGTTATTTTAATGAATGGGGCTGTTCTCGCTTGGTGCGAGACTTAACCCCCTGTCAGACTGAGATGGAGGACGCTACCATAGTCCTGCCGAGGTTTCAAGCTACCTGTGCACTAAGATCGATAGCTTGCGTTAATCCGGACATAGTCATACGAGAGGTCTGTTGTCCACATATGGGCATGAGCTTGTCCCTGCCCAAGCTGGACGGTGATCGTAAACTCTTTCCGTTTGAAGACTTGTGCGATCTTGTGCTCCGCCTCCAGCCCCGTTCCTACTCCGCGTTGCACCATGACAATGTCGTTGAATCGAACCGATATTTTGTTTGGGTCGATGGCAACGCCCGATCGCCCGATCGCAGCGATGATCCTGCCCCAATTGGCATCTTCCCCAAACAACGCGGTCTTGACTAGATTTGATGTCGCAATGGTGTCTGCAACTCGTTTTGCTGCTGCTGTCGTGCTGGCCCCCTGTACTCGAATCGTGACGACCTTGGTGACCCCTTCGCCGTCTCGACAGATCATCAGAGCCAATTCCTGTGCGGCAGCAGTGAGCAGTCGCTCGAAGTCGCGATGGGACTTGGCATCTCGTTCAATCAGTCGATTTTTGGCCAGGCCATTGGCCAGACAGAGAACGGTGTCATTCGTGCTGGTATCACCGTCCACCGTAATGCAGTTAAAGGATTGATTCGTTGCCGATTTCAACGCCTGTTGGAGGGCTGCTGGAGTAATCGCGGCATCGGTCGTTAAATAGGCCAGCATGGTGGCCATATTTGGATGGATCATGCCCGAACCTTTGGCCATGCCCCCGATGGTGACAAGGCGACCGCCGATTCTCCCTTGTACCGTGACGGTTTTTGGCTTCAAGTCCGTGGTTAAAATCGCCCGGGCGGCTTGAGCGCCTCCTGCGATACTCAGACGTGCGATCAAGGTTGGGACGGATGTGGTGATGCGATCAATCTGCAGCACGCGACCAATCACACCGGTCGAACCGACGAATACCTGATGCACGGGAATGGAGAGCTGCTGTGCCACGGCGGTCGCCATCGTCTTCGCCGCCACCAGCCCTTGTTCACCCGTGCAGGCATTGGCATTCCCGCTGTTGACGATGATCGCCCGCCCACAATGAGACCGTAGATGGCGCCGATCCAGGAGTACTGGCGCGGCCGCTACGCGATTCTTTGTGAACACTCCGGCAATCGGCCCGCTGACGTCGGACACGCAGAGGGCCAAATCGAGCAGGCCTGGCTTTTTGATCCCACAATGGATTCCCGCGGCTTGAAACCCCAGCGGTGTCGTGATACCCACGTTTTTTGATTTCATAAGTCTTGTGTGTGGCGTGTGGGATGTCGGCTTGTGGCAGTGGTTGAATGATTGCAATTATGGATAACTGCCCGGAGCTGTCAGTCCTGTTTCTTCAGGAATGCCGAGCATGAGATTCATGGCTTGAATAGCCTGACCGGCAGCCCCTTTGACGAGATTGTCCAGTGCTGCCACGGTGACGACCCATCCGGCCCGAGAATCCACATACACGCCGATGTCGCAATAGTTTGTGCCCTTAATGTAACGCGGATTAGGGGTCACGTCTTCGAAGAGCCGGATGAACCGTTCTCCCTTGTACTGCTCTCGATACAAGGCCTGAAGGTCAGACAGTTTCAGGCTCTGCGTCAGTTTGCAGTAGGCCGTACTCAGGATGCCTCGATTCATCGGTACCAGATGAGGGGTAAATGCCACGGTCACGGAGCCGATTGCCTTCATGAGTCCAGACAGTTCCTGTTCGATTTCAGGAATATGGCGATGTTGACCGATTTTGTAGGGCTCTAAGGATTCATGCGCTTCTGGAAAATGGTAGGGCAGGGCCGGACTCCGTCCTGCTCCTGAAACACCAGACTTTGCATCGATCACAATCGTCTCCGGTTGCACGAGTCTTTTGGCGAAGAGAGGTGCCAACTGGAGGACTGCGGCCGTGGGATAACATCCAGGCGAAGCCACCAGTCTCGACTGAGCAATCGCGGACCGATGGAGCTCCGGTAACCCATATACCGCGTCTCGGAGCAAATGTGGATGGCTATGCGGCGTGTGATACCACTTCTCGTAGGTGCCGGCGTCCTTCAGCCGATAATCGGCACTGAGGTCAACGACAGGTTTGCCTGCCTTGATACAGGCCGCAACGGGGTCCAGCGATTTTGTATGCGGCAGGGCGAGAAAAATAGCATCCGCCCGCTCCGTCAGGGCTTCCGGTGCCAAGGCTTCAAATTGATGGTCGAGGATTCCCTTGAAGCTTGGAAACACGGATGAGACCAACTGGCCCGCTGACTTTTCAGATGTCACGGCGGCGATGGTGAAATAGGGATGGGCCGCCGCAAGCCGAACAAGTTCCGCACCGGCGTATCCGCTGGCTCCTGCGATGGCGATTCGAAATTTTTTATTCATGGGTCACGATCGATTATCCTGCGCGGTCCTGGACCAACGCTCCCTTCCACACGGAAGATAGAAAAAAGGGGAAGGCGTAGAGCCTTCCCCTTACTATCGAATCGTCGGCTCCTGCGTCTAGCGCTTGGAGTACTGGAACCGTTTGCGCGCGCCCTTCTGTCCGTACTTCTTTCGTTCCTTCACGCGTGAATCACGCGTGAGCAACCCTTCCTTCTTCAGGGGGCTGCGAGTTGCGGGAGTCATCGCCACGAGTGCTCTCGCGATGGCATGACGGAGGGCGCCAGCTTGTCCGGTTGGTCCACCGCCATAGACGGTCGCGCTGATGGAGTACTTGCCCATCAGGCCAGCCATTTCAAGCGGGAGTTGGATAATTTGGCGGAGGGTGAGACGAGGAAACGCCTTCTCCAATGGTTTCTCGTTCACGGTAATATCGCCTGCGGTGCCAGTGACCCAGGCTCGGGCCACTGCGCATTTTCTCCGCCCCGTTGCGTATTGTGTCACCACTGCCATACGACTCGTCTCCTTCTGTTTGAGCACATGTCTCTAGAGAGAAATAGGTTCAGGACATTGAGCCTGATGCGGATGATCAGACCCGACATAGACACGGAGCTTCCGCGCCATGCCATTGCCAAGCGGGTTCTTGGGAAGCATGCCCTTGATCGCTTTGGTCAGGAGCTGCGTCGGGTCCTTCCGAAACAGGTGCGCGGCTGAGGCGGTTTTCAACCCTCCCGGATACCCTGTATGGCGCCGGTATAGTTTGGTGTCCATCTTGTCACCGGTCAAATGAATCTTCTCCGCATTCACGATGACCACATGATCACCCATATCGACATTAGGCGTGAAAGTCGGGCGATGCTTCCCCCGTAAGATGCTTGCGACTCGCGCCGCCAATCGACCCAGGGTTTTCCCTTCGGCGTTCACCAGATGCCAGGTTTCTTTCACTTGAATTGGATTTTCGAAATACGTCATCATGATGTTGTTCTCCACCGTTGCAATTTTGCCAGTAGTTTGAGAGGTGTTAGACTTCTTGGGCTCCGATATTCTTTGTTTCTAGCTTGGACAGCCACGCATCAAGATTCTGACCGGTGCGTCGCTTCCACACGTCCTGGGTCACATAAATGGGCGCCTGGCAGCGGAGCGCTAATGCAAATGCGTCGCTCGGCCTGGAGTCGACGGTTCGTACGACTCCCTTATTTTCGAGGAAGACGGTCGCATAATAGGTGCTGCTCTTGACGTCCGTGAGGACGGCTCGTTCCATCCTCACGCCAAGGTGCTCCCCGAAACTCTTGATCAGATCGTGGCTCATCGGCCGTGGTGTCGTCGATGTATCCAGGGCACGTCGAATCGATTCACCCTCTGATGCACCTACCCATACCATGAATAGGTCTGACGTGCCATCGGCTCGGGTCAACACGACGATTCTGGTGTCCGTCGTTGAGTCTTCGACCACTCGATTGACCTCAAGTTGTATCAAGGCGTCGGTCGTGTGAGGTGCGTGCTCTTCCATACCACTAATCACGAGAATGTGTCAGGAGTCCAACTTTCCGAAGTCTTCAGGTTTTAAATTCTCCAGCCACTGATCGAGTTCTTCCGAACTCTGCTTTCGAATCACGGACTCACTCGCAAAAATTGGAGCTTGGGTCCGGAGCGCGAGGGCGATGGCGTCGCTTGGCCGGGAATCGACGGTATACTCCGAGTCTGCGTAGGTCAAATGGATCTTGGCAAAATACGTATGTTCAGTGAGATCGGTAATCACCACACTAATGACCTTGGCGTTGAACGCATCCAAGTAGGTCTTCATAAAGTCGTGAGTCATAGGACGGGGAGGGGCGACATTCTCAATCGCCAGACTGATCGAACTGGCTTCCGATTTTCCGACCCAGATCGGGAGCATTTCCGACTGATCCTCGTCTCGGAGGATGACGATATACGCATTGTTGTAGGGGTCAAACATGAGCCCCTTGACCTGCATCTGCGTGATCATCGACGAACCGATATCCTCTCGCTTGCATTATTTATGCATGAATGGAAAAACATAACACCCTAGCATTTTCGAATTCTCAATGTCAACGAACCCAGCGACAATGCAGGGAAAATGCGGACTCGCGACAACGCTTCCGTAAGAACTGCTGATCAGCTGGACGGCGGGCGAAAGTTCTCGGCAACCTTTGACGAATCGACCTGTTCTCCTAGCTTCAAGAAGGCTTTCATCTGCTTGCGAACCAGTTCGCGGCCACTCTCATCGCCGAGATTGACTTGATATTCATTGATGACCATCACCCGCATGCCCTCCCACTTCTTCCAGCAGCCTGTGCAGACCTTGGCTTTTATTTCTGCTTCAAGCTTGCCGAGAAACAAGGGGGTCGTGATGGCCTCACCGGTCAGACCGCATGTCACGCAAGAAACCTCTGCCATATCCGAGCGCTCCTTTTTTCGATGTCACGTCAGGTTAAATAATCTAAAGGCTGACGATTGAGATGTCATTGTATGGATGGGCATTCTATCAGAGATGTTCATATGAAGAAAAGGTCAGGGCTTCACACGCAGGATTTTCCCAGCGAGAACCCATGAGAGAACCGACCTCATGTGTTGGCTGATCTCAGATCTGCAAACGACAATACAGCGTTCATCATCAGGAATGCGGTGAGTTGGAAGGCGAGAGAAGAGGAGAGTAGCTTGCTCCATTTTCTCTCGCCTAATCACGGACAGGGTTGTTGCCGATTGACCCTCTGACGGCGGCATGCTAAAAACACACCAGTCGTGAAGCGTAACTGTGTGCCCGGATGGCGGAACTGGCAGACGCGCCGGACTCAAAATCCGGTTCTCGCAAGAGAGTGGGAGTTCGACCCTCCCTCTGGGCACCATACAATCGTCAGCTTATGTGTGTGGCGATGTCCTCGATTTCTCCTTTGGACGGCAACGGGCTGTCGGTCTAGGTTGTTGTAATTCTTATAAGATTGTGATAGTGACAACGATATGTTCTCCGTGATCTGAACATGAAAAAAGCGCGTATGAATTTGGTCGGATTCTTCACAATGGTGTATTCCTTCACTTCTATTAAGGAGGCAGCACATGCGTAACGTGTTGGCACTGGGAGCCGCGATCCTGTGCATCGGCTCTATGAATGTTGCAGTGGCCCAAGAACGTCTGCAGCAGTC
>CAKKRK010000009.1 GCA_919902665.1 Nitrospiraceae bacterium | reverse complement strand
CGCAACTGTTCATCGTAGCGTTGCAGGGATTCTTGGAGCGGGCGGACCAGCGCATCGACAGCCTGCTGCCGTTGCGCCAAGTCACCCTCTGCTTTGACGTGAAGGCTTTCAAACGACACGGCGGCGAGCTTCAAGAATGCCTCGTTATTTTGCTTCAACGCTTCGCCGGATAGAGCTTGGAACGATCCCATGAGTTCCTGACGGGTGTGATCAATGAGGACTTTTTGCTCTGTCAGCTGTCGTGAGGTGTCCTCTATTCTGGTTTCCGCAGTGACTCGTGCGTGTTGAGCGTCGGACAACTCGTGGCGGAGAGAAGCAATCGCGTCTCGTTCTTGGTCCACCTGCCGTCGCAGCTCATCCACCATTGCTTCAGCCCGCTGAGCCTGAGGTCGGAGACGACTGGTGATCCACAGCCCGGCAAACACCCCGCCCAGGAGTAGTCCTGCTCCGAAACCGATCGCGAGGGGGATCATGTCGACGAGTGATTGATCCATGGCACCAGTCCTACTGCAATGAACCGCTATATATAGCGTGAAGACTCGAAAGTTGAGCGAAGACTACGCAAGGAATTGAAAAAGGTCAAGGAGCAGAAGGCCTGGATCGATCAGCTCTAGTCAATGGCAAGTTATGGAAATGGCTCTATACGAATGGTCCCTGATCCGGCATCAATTGAGACCTGCATCCCATCAGCCAGTCGTGTCATGGCGCCTGAGACATTGGCGATAGTTGGGAGTCCATATTCGCGCGCAATGATGGCTCCGTGAGACAACGTACCGCCCATTTCCGCAATCAGGCCTCCAGCAAGACCGAAGAGAGGAGCTAAGCCGGGATCGATAACGGAGACCACTAGAATCTCCCCCGCTCTCACCTTGCCCCAATCTGCCGCTGAACGGATCGTGCGAATGAGACCTGCCACGGTTCCCACGCTAATCGGCATGCCAGACAGGATGCCGTTCTGTTCAGATTTATCAGAGGTCATGGTCTGTTCGCTTGCCGTTTCCCAGTCGCAGACCGTGTCAGGAACTTGAAGTTGTGCGTTGTGCTCGTGCTCAGTTCGCAGTGCTCGAATCTCAGTTTCCCAGTCTCGTGTGCTTCCAGCCAACAGGTCAGCTCGATCGCTGATCGTCAAGAAAAAGATATCGTCACGGTGGTTGAGCTGGCCCCGCTCAACCAGCAGTTCTCCGAGGCGCAACAAGAGGGTGCGAGTCGCGATTGAGTAATACATTAGGTGGTGCCGGTTCGCTTCACGCAGAGCAAAGAACCGGCCCAATCTTCGATAACACCACACGAAGAGGGCCCATCTGTCCAGACGCCAGCCGATTCGCCGTTTGATCTGGTCCAGCGCAGCGGCTCTGGTCTCGTCTTGGCGTGAGCGAATGGTTTCCTGAGAAGGAGCGGTGGAGATTAGTTGGGATCGCAAGATAGCGAGGATCGATTCCGGGTTATCGGCGAGACGCGGAGACATCACATCCGATTCGCCAACCGCGCGATGGCCATAATCCTCAAGGTATCTATCAAAGGTGCGCAGAAACCTGGTGCTGGCGAGAGCCATCCGAAACGTCGATGGGTCCCATGGTTCGGATATCAGAAATGCGTTCGCCACTGCTTCATCTCTGGCGATGTCCGTAAGCTCAGCGAGCCGGAGAATCTGCTGGGCGCTGATGACGGTTCCTTGTCCTTGGAGGGCAGCATTCAGCAGACCTCTCCAGTCTGGGCCAAGCCAGTGAGGTAAGTGCTGGCTGAAAATCTGTAGGCATTGCCCGACTCCCCCGGCAATACCGAACGTGACGTCACGGCCCTCTAGCCAGAGACCAAGCTTGTCGAGCTCGATCACTAGTTTCTCTACTGAGAGGTGCAGAATGTGATCACGACGATACGTTGCGGCCAGCGCCTTCATTTCCTCAAACAGACGCGGGCCAGATCGTTCCACCCGTCGCATCTCTGCCCACATCATCCATCCCGCGCGGATAAATGCTAGCCCACCGAGTGGCTGGACTCGTGGTATGGTCTGCAGTGGTTCACCGCCCACTTGCTCGGTGTTCATAGAGGGGTCTCCACGAAGTTGAGCAATTAAGATATGGAAAAGCGTGACGTTTAGATAAGGACGCCCTTTGAGAACACGGACTGACGTGAGCCCGTCGGGGATACGGCATCCAAGTCTTCGATAGTGCGAGAGGATGTAGGCGTCCATGAATCGCTCAAGAAATGAGAGGCTCAGCAGGCTCGGCAGTTCAGGCAGCGTCTCTTTGAAATTCGTACGCGACCACTCGCAGTCATCATTGGTGAGATCGGAGGAAGGGCGGACCGCGGTAATCGGTCTGGCCTGCACGATCCACAATTGTCGAGTATCAAACGCCCATTCGAGATCCATTGGCTGTCCGAAGGACTGTTCGATGTGTTTGACAGTCTCGGCAAGGGAAAAAAGTTGAACATCAGTGAGTGAGGATTGGAGTGTGGTCGCTCCACTGAGGGGCTCAGTGCGCAGTCCATCACTCAAAACCAATAGCTGCTCAGACTTATGGGCAAGCATGTGTCGACGAACCCGAATCGGTTGTCCTTTGTCGGTCACTTCTACGACATACTGATCCGGCTTGACCGTGCCGTCGACCAGTGGCGCTGCGAGTCCGGGGACGGCGTTAATCGTCACCTGATTCGATCGTCCGGTCACGGGATGTATTGAATAGGCGACTCCGGCCGATTGCGCCTCGACCATCGATTGGATCACTACAGCCATTCGCGGGGCTGTGTGGTTGCCCTGCCGAGTCTGGTAGCTGACCACTCGTTCTTCCCAGAGCGAGGCCCAGAGGTCTTTGAGCGCAGCCTCAATGTCTGAAAGCGCCACGCCGAGGTGAGTGCGATAGAGCCCCGCGAAGCTGAGGTGAGTCGCATCCTCATTCGTGGCCGACGACCGGACGGCCCAGCGAGTGTCTTGCGGCTGATTAAGACCTTGGAGCGCAGTCAGACAGTGAGCGGCAAGTTGGGAAGTCTCTATCCGTCCAATGCGAATCCGGCAGTCGGCTAGCGTCAACGCTCGCTCGTTTCCTGATAATACACAGGCCTTCTGCCACTCCTCATGCTCAATAAACCCTGACGCATGCAGGCACTGTGTATAGGCCTCTGTTGTGATGCAAAATCCTTGAGGAACAGAGAAGTCTGCTGCAATAAGGCGAGCGAGCCCAACGGCCTTGCCTCCCACAAGACCGAGATTGGTGCACTGAGACAAAGGAAGGACGATGGGAGGGGTCATACCCCGGCATAGTAGCTAGAGCATGAGGAGAAGGTAAAGGTCGTTCACGTTAGTTCCTGTCGGACCGGTATGGATATGACATCCAAGAGCTTTCAAAGCAGGGTAGGTATTGTGCCGATCCAAGGAAGAACGAAGATCAATGCCGAGTTTCTTCGCTCGCGCGACGGTACTTCCAGTGACAATCGCACCGGCTGCATCGGTGGGGCCGTCCGTTCCATCGGTGCCTAGGGCTACGATCCATGTGCTGGGGAGACCGGCGATTTCCAATGCCGCAGAAGCGGCGAATTCCTGGGCACGCCCACCCTTCCCACGGCCTGTGACTGTCACGGTGGTCTCGCCTCCCGCCACCACGCAACAGGGGCGTTTTAAGATGCCATGCCCTTCGGTAATAGCCTTGGCGAGGTCCGTCAACTGCTTCACTGCCACGCGTGCTTCTCCCGTGATGGGGTGGGAGACGAACTTCGTGTGGAGGTCTGCCTGTTGTGCGGCGCGCGCGACGGCGTCCAGCATGATCCGGTTGTTACCGATGATGTGATGCTGCACGCTGCGCAATCGTCGTGACCCAGGCTTCAGAGTTTCTGTAGCATCTCCTTTTCGCCCTCGGTCCAAGTAGCGGCGTACGGCCTCGGGTACGGCACGCCAGCTTCGATATCGCTGCAACACGTCCACTGCCTCCGCAAATGTCGAGAGGTCGCCAGCTGTCGGTCCCGAGCCGATGGAACCGAGATCATCGCCGATGACGTCTGAAAGCAGGAGGGTCACAATCTTCGCCCGAGTTGACGCGGCTAGCCCGCCTCCTTTGATCAGTGACAAATGTTTTCTCACGACGTTCATTTCGTTGATGGTTGCACCGCTGTGAAGCAGTAGGCGCGTCGTGCGCTGCTTATCGGACAGCGTCACACCAGCAACTGGAGCCGGGAGCAGGCTTGATGCACCTCCGGACAGGAGCACGATCAGCAGATCTCGAGACGTCAGATGATGTGTCAGGCGCAGAAGCCGTTGAGTCGCGTGAAGACCAGCACGATTGGGAATTGGATGGCTGGCTTCGAGGACGGTGATCTGTTTGGTCGCGAGTGTGTGACCTGTTTTGACGATGACAAGTCCATCGTCCAGCCTTGGCCCCAGTGCAGTCTCTAATGCTTGTGCCATTCTTGCCGAGGCCTTGCCGGCACCGACCACGACAATACGGTCAACATGTGAAAGGTTGTAGGTACGACGGCCCAGACGCAGGGAGTGGCGAGTAAGCACGACGTGTTTGAGCAGGGCGTGGTAGGGATCGGCAGCACTCAGTCCTGCGGCGATCAGCTTGTGAAGAAGTGGCCGTGCAGGAGAGGAGGGGAGGCGAAGTCGCATAGCTCTGAGCGTTACGGAGTCTTTTCTTGTTTGAAGCAGCGGCTAGGACAGGTTTGCCGAGGCACGCGAATTTGATAGGTGCCATGAGGGAGCAGATCTTTCTTAAACTCAGGATTCAGCATCTTGAGCTCAAGCAGGTAGGTGCCAAATTCTTGGGCGATTGAGGTCAACGCGCGCTGGGATTCCTTGACATTGACCGTGATGGTTTCGGTCTCAAGCGGCATATAGAGGTCCTTCTTGGTCAATCCAAGATACTTCTCCGGCTGGGAGTAGATTTCCTTCGCGGCGATGATACGAGGGACATACCGCATCGTCTCGCGTGGGCCATGCATCTTCCAATAGTCGGTAATGTTTTGCTCTTTGAGCAGCTTGCGGACTCGCTCCTCGCCGGCATTGTAGGAGGCCATGGCCATGAACCAATCATTCTCCTGAAAGTCTTTGAGGTACTTGAGGTACTTCACGGCCGCTTCGGTCGACATTTCGAGATTGCGACGCTCATCTCGGACGGCGTCGCTCTTCAGCCGGTACCGGCGCCCTGTGGAGGGAATGAACTGCCAGGGACCTGACGCTTTTGCCTTGGAGTAGGCGGCGGAAATGCATTTGCTCTCGACCAGCAACATGTACTTGAGGTCGTCCGGCAACCCGGCATCGGCCAACTGCTTTTCTGCAGGAGGGAAGCACCGTCCAGTCCGTTTGGCAAGAATGATGCTTTCCCCTTGATCTTCCAAAAACTGATAGAACTCGTATTCGATCCGCTCTCTCACTTGCCAGTTATCCAAGGGAACCGACACGCCTGCGAATGTGATCTTATCGGGCAGCTTAAAGGAACTTAGAAAGAACCGTTCTCCCTCGCGTTTGATTTCCGGCAAAATGACCAGACGGTCTTCTGGTTCGGGTTGTGAATCCAACAGATCCGGCAAGAGCAAATCCTTCTCCACGTCTGATTTGTGGCCACCATGATCCGCTGTTTCCGATGTGGCAAGGGCTGGAGGACACAGTGACAGGATTACAAAGACGATTCCAACTATAGAAAGCAAGGACTGCATACCACGGATGATCATTCTCGAACTCCTCTATTGCATCCAGATAGAAGCCGTCACAAAACAAGAAGTTATGCTAACAGCTCACTTCATCACCAGCAAGCAAAAGGGCCCGTCCGTGTTACACTGTTGTCCCATATGCGAGCCTTGACCGTTCTCAACAAGACTATCATTGATTGCGCGGCCTGTCCTCGGTTGGTCATCTATCGGCAGGAAATTGCACGGCAGAAACGGAAGCAATATCGTGATTGGACCTACTGGGGCCGGCCGGTTCCTGGATTCGGAGATCGCCAAGCTCGGCTCTATGTCCTTGGACTGGCTCCTGCGGCACATGGGGGGAATCGGACAGGCCGCGTCTTCACCGGTGATCGGAGTGGGGACTGGCTGTATGACGCCCTGTATCGGTATGGATTTGCCAACCAGGCCTTGTCGACACACCAAGAAGATGGCCTATCATTGACCGATTGTTACATCGGAGCCACCGTGCGGTGCGCACCGCCGGAGAACAAACCTGCGCTCGATGAGTTTCAACGCTGCAGCCGATTTTTACAGGATGAAGTTCGTCTCCTGAAAAATCATCGTGTGGTGATTGCGCTAGGAAAGATCGCCTTCGACCACTACCTCAGGACCTGTCGGGCACAAGGGCACGCTATGCCAGCGCCAGTTCAAAAATTCGGCCATGGAGTCGCCTATCGCTTACCCTGGGGCGTGATCCTACTAGGGTCCTATCACCCTAGCCAACAAAACACCTTTACTGGAAAATTGACTCGCTCAATGTTTCACTCGGTGTTTCAGAGGGCGAGAAAAGAAATCGACTCGGCGTAGCTTAGGCGAGTATTAATAGGTACTTATCGTCAGTTTGAAAGAAGAGTGGGGGGTGAGCGTCCGCCGAATGCGGAGCTCACCCTCACTAGACAACTGCTACTGCTGCCCCTTCGCCTTCCAGTCGTCCAAAAACTTCTTCAGCC
>CAKKRK010000008.1 GCA_919902665.1 Nitrospiraceae bacterium | reverse complement strand
GCGCGGAAGAAGCGCAAAAAATCAGATCGGAAGCCGAAAAAGACCGTGAAATTCTCCTGGCCCAAGCCTATAAGGAGTCGGAAGAACTTCGAGGCGGCGGCGATGCCAAAGCGTTTCGGATCTATGCTGACGCCTACCGACAGGACCTGAAGTTTTTCGAGTTCACCCGCTCCATGGAAGCTTATAAGAGCGCCTTCAAAGACGGCACGACCCTGGTGATGAGCCCGGACTCCGAATTCTTCCGGTATCTGAAGCAGCGCTGAATCGCTTCTCGGACAGGTTTATCCGGTCAGCCAAGATCACTCGCCACCAGTGACATGCTGTTTTTCCAAGGTCGGTACGATTTGACTCTGCACATCCTCCGTGATCGAGTATCGCACGTAGGCGTTCTCGACCATTTGGTTGGCATAGAGCCGTCCTGGCGGCGCCTCGACCGTCAGACCGTTCCACGCAGCTCTTCTCATCACCGCCTCCTTCCCCAGGACCCGTTGTTATCGAAAATTATCATCGCTCATGATGCTGTCTCATCGAGATGGATGACCGCCGTCGGGCTCATTGAATGGATCGGGTCCGCCAGATCCATCCAGACATTGTACCGGACCGTTCGAGCTCGGAGAAAACAGAGGCTGACATAGTCGCCAGGTGGAATGGTTGTCATATCCTTCATCGAACCGAACCATGTCGTGAATCCTTTGTCGCAACCGGTTTCCGCTATCGGCTGCACCCCGAGAAATCCCAGGTGAATCGGAACGGAGAGCGCGTTATGCCACCGAATTTCTTCTCCGACAACGGCATACAATTCAGCGGGAGTAATCGAGTTCTGGTTGCCGATCTGGATGTGATGAATACGTGGCGGTGGGTCTACATGGGAAGATGTCGCACAACCGGTGAACGTGAATATGAATAGAGCGAAGCTTATAATGCCGTGGTTCAACATGGTGATGATTCCCTCACGATAGAAAGACGATGCACTATTTGCCAAAATCCATATCGAGTTTTGTTAGAATCTGGGATGACCACTGCAATCGGAGTTGGAACGTCAGCGGTTCTTGGGCGGATCAGCACCGTGGCGGTAGACACAGACCAGTAGGTCACGAGGACGGAAAAAGATGACATGGTAGGAGGAGCAATGCATTCTACGCTCTTGGACTTGAGCCGCCAACGGTGATGTATCGCCGTCGCGACTGCCTAGAGATATCCATAGTTCCCTCGAACCCCTTATACAACCTTCCACCATACAACCTTCCACCAGAAATCGCTATGGTGAAGTGATAGATTACAATTTACGACAGAGGGATAGGATTGTAACGGTTTAGCATTCTGGCCAAGGCCCCCTCTTTGATGGATGTTGTTGAGACAGGAACGATTCCTATTCGGTTGCTCATCAAGTCTAAGTCAGAGTATATTGCCTTCGATGAGTCGCATTGTTGAAAGAACGATTCGTTTCCTGCCTGCGGGAACAGGTGCGGTCATTTTGATCCTCTTCGTCTGTCTCTGCGTGGTCTTCCAAATGCTTGGAGCACCAGTCACGCTGCTTGGCCTTCTTATCTCGGATACGCCGGTGGAATCGCTCTCTGAAGACTTTTCAATTCCTCCCATCATTCCGAAACCAGGACAGCCAGGCCATTCCAGTTTCTCGGTGAATTTCCAACCAGCAGCTCCTCTTCCGATTGTGTTAAGCGCAGTCTTTCACCCTCCTCAAGGGTAGCCTTCGTTTGCATCCCATCGAGCTAATGTGCACGTGTTGCTCTGAGACGTTCACGGGTGCCTGTTACACACATCACATAGTGTGTGGGGCGTGAAGGTTGCTGTGAGGTCGTGGAGGTTCCATGCTGCTTCGAACGAAGCACTTCGAAATAGAAGTTGCCAACTTTGTATTTTTTCGAGCGCCACTGCTCGGCTCAGTGTACATTGGGCCGATTCCGGGTGTGGCTGCATCGTGAGGACGAGACAGAGTGAGATTGATACGACACGCCGAGGCTACATCGAGAGGACCAGGCAAACGTTGCGAGGACGGCTCTAATGAGAGTGATAGTTGCATCATCTTGAACTTCACAGTCACGTCATGGAGGAAGTCGTGTGCAAGGAAGTTGGTACAAGGTTCACGCTGGCCGCGCTCGTATTGACAGCCGGCTTCATGATGGAGGCTGGCTCGGCATTTGGAGAGCCAAATAAAGTTGAGAAGGCAGCCGCAGCAAAAGTTTTGATCGATGAGGCGGTCACAACGGCGCGGGAGAAAGTGTCAGGTACAGTCATTGAAGCCGAGCTTGAACAGAAGCATGACCGATTGATCTGGGAAGTAGAAGTCGTCACGGCTGGGAAAATAGTCATGGAAGTCCATATCGACGCCGAAACTGGAGCGGTCATCGATGTGGAAGAAGAAAAGTTCAAGCCGAAGAGATCCCAGAAGCGGAACTGAGCACGTCAGCATTCAAGAAAACCCCAAGTTCGCTCTTGCCCTCTCGTGGTTCTGCGAAGACGCTGGGCACCCAGTCGTTTACGACATCACTGCGACAGACCAGAATGTCCGGTCGGAGACCGAAAGCAGACGTTTCCGTCGAGATGAGACAAGATGACCATGCGGAAGCCTGAAAACGAAAAGGAAGACTGCTCGTGACACTGATTCACACGCTCACGATCCTCATTTGCTTGGCGGCCCTGTTCAGTTATGTGAACCACCGGCTGCTGAAATTACCGATGACGATCGGGCTGATGGCGGTGGCGCTGGTGTTCTCGCTCATTCTGCTGGTGCTCGGCAAGTTGGGATTCGGCGTGGAGGCTGAGGCACAACGGTTCATCGGCGCCATCGATTTCAACGAAGCGCTGATGCATGGCATGCTGGGGTTCTTGCTGTTTGCCGGCGCGTTGCATGTCAAACTGGACGAGCTGCTGGATCTCAAATGGGTGATCGGCACTCTGGCGGTCATCGGGACGATCCTGTCGAGCCTGCTGATCGGGGGACTTAGCTATGTAGTGTTTGCTTTGGTCGGTCTACCGTTGCCTTTTCTCTATTGCCTGCTGTTCGGGGCGTTGATTTCGCCAACCGATCCGATCGCCGTCATGGGAGTCCTCAGGCAAGCCCGCTTGCCCAAGGCACTGGAAATGAAAATCGTCGGGGAATCTCTCTTCAACGACGGTGTGGGCGTCGTGATATTTCTGGTCGTGTTGAATCTCGTTCCGAAAGAGACGGTGCACGTGACCGACGTGCTGGTGCTCTTCGCGGAGGAAGCGCTCGGTGGAGCTGCGCTCGGACTGGCCTTAGGTTATATCGCGTATCGGATGCTCCGCTCGGTAGATAATTACCAAGTCGAGATTCTCATTACACTGGCGCTGGTCATGGGTAGCTTCGGGCTGGCGGATCTGTTGCACACCTCCGGCCCCATCGCCGTGGTGGTGGCGGGACTGCTCATCGGAAACTATGGGCGGCAATGGGCCATGTCGGAAACGACACGGGAGCATCTCGATAACTTCTGGGAATTGTTGGACGAGTTGTTGAATGCAGTTTTGTTCGTGCTGATCGGATTGGAAGTGCTTGTACTGAGTTTCCAACAACCCTATCTGATCGCCGGACTCGTGGCCATTCCCTTGGTGCTGGCGGCACGTTGGATTACCGTGGTGCTCCAAGTCAAAGGGTTTAGTTTTGTGCGCGAGTTCAACGAGAAGACGATCAGGATTTTAACCTGGGGCGGCCTGCGCGGCGGCATTTCCGTCGCATTAGCCCTCTCCTTACCGCCAGGTTCGTCGCGCGACGCCCTGGTAACGATCACGTATGCCGTCGTCGTCTTCTCGATCCTGGTGCAGGGCTTGACGATCAACCGCGTGCTGGGAGAGGGACCACAGGCTCCGTAAGCGCTGTGAAAATAATCCATGGGAACGAAGCGAATCGTCGAGGAGGAGGGCGCATGATGCAAGAGCGATGGGTGACACGGTTGATGGAACGGTTCATCATCGGACAATCTACTGGGGACAGCCAGGACAAGTCCCGGGAACATTCGTTCAAACCGGTACATAGTCCATCACACGCTGGTCACAGTTGAAGCCAATCTTGGGAGTCACATCAGTAGAGATGGGACTAGTGCAGTTTCCGAAACAGAAACGCTTGCTAACGACGAGGTTCTGATCGATACGGACGGTTCTATGAAGAGGCTATCTGATGCGTACGACGAACGGGATATCTGCTAGGACTCTCATTGCCGATGTGAAGTCGGGCCTTGTTGTGTTCTTTGTAGCGTTGCCCCTCTGCCTGGGGATTGCCCTGGCTTCCGGCGCGCCGTTGGTGTCCGGGTTGTTGGCTGGAATCATCGGCGGCATTGTGGTGGGACTCCTCAGCGGATCTCATACCAGCGTGAGCGGCCCGGCCGCCGGCTTGTCGGCGGTCGTGGCTGCCCAAATCCTTTCGCTGGGATCCTTTTCAACCTTTCTCATGGCGCTGCTTTGTGCCGGATTGATCCAAATCGGTCTCGGTCTGGCCAAAGGAGGGTTCATTTCCGAATTCTTTCCCTCCAGCGTGATCAAGGGGTTGTTGGCCGCCATCGGTGTGATCATCATCCTCAAACAAATTCCCCATCTGGTCGGACATGATCCGGATCCAGAAGGCGACATGTCCTTCTTTCAGCCGGATCTCCAAACCACGTTTTCTGAGCTCATCAGTATGTTCGGGGACTTTCAGCTCGGGGCCTCTATGATTGGTCTCGCGTCTCTCGTCCTGCTTGTCCTCTGGGACAAGTGGACGCCGCTCAAAACGTCTCTTTTTCCCGCTCCGGTCGCGGTCGTGCTGCTTGGGATTGGAGCGGTCCTGTGGTTCGAGCAGCTCGGCGATCCCTGGCTCATCCAGCCGAGCCATCTTGTTCAAGTGCCGGTGGCCAGTGACGTGACGGAACTCGTGGGGCTTCTTCCACGACCAGACTTCTCCCAATGGATGAACCCCGCAATCTATACGGCCGGGCTGACCCTGGCGATCGTGGCGTCGCTTGAAACCTTGCTGAATCTCAAGGCCGTTGATCGAATTGATCGGCAGCAGCGGATTTCGCCCCCAAGTCAAGAATTGTTGGCGCAAGGTATTGGGAATGTCGCGTGCGGATTGGTCGGGGGACTCCCGATCACCTCGGTCATCATTCGGAGTTCGGTGAACGTCAATGCTGGTGGACAAACGAAACTGGCCACGCTCCTCCATGGTGCCCTCCTCTTGGTCAGTGTGTCGCTCATTCCCACCTGGCTGAACACGATCCCGTTATCGTGCCTCGCCGCGATCTTGCTGATGACCGGTATCAAACTGGCCAGTCCTGCCCTGATCAAGCAGATGTGGGCTGAAGGCCGTTATCAATTCATTCCGTTCGTGGCCACCCTCACGGCCATCGTCTTCACCGACCTGTTGATCGGCATCGTGATTGGGCTCGTTGTGGCCATTGGGTTTATTCTCAACAGCAATATGCGCCGCCCGGTGCGCCGTTTCGTGGAAAAGCATCTCGGCGGAGACGTCGTCCATATCGAGCTGGCCAACCAGGAGAGCTTTCTCAATCGCGCGGCGTTGTCTCAGGTGCTGGCTGAAGTGCCACGCCATGGACGCGTGTTGCTTGATGCCCAGAATACGGACTACATCGATCCGGACGTGCTCGACCTGATTCGCGATTTCAAGGAGCAAGCAGGACCGGCTCGCGGGATTGATGTGAGCCTCATCGGATTTCTAGACGAGTACAAGTTCAACGATCAGATTCAATATGTGGATTATTCGACCCGGGCACTCCAAGCCGCACTCACACCGCAGCAGGTCTTGCACATCCTGAAGGACGGCCACGAACGAGCCCGCACCGGGCGGCGCCTGACGCGAGACTTCACCCGCCAGGTCCGCGCCACGGCGGAGGGACAACATCCGTTGGCGGTTGCGCTCAGCTGCATCGATTCCCGCACGCCCGTTGAATTGATCTTTGACCTGGGTATGGGAGATATCTTCAGTATCCGGATTGCCGGGAACATCACCAGTCGAAAGGTGCTGGCCAGTGCCGAATACGGTTGCGCCGTGGCTGGGGCCAAACTCATGTTGGTGATCGGGCACACCCGATGTGGTGCGGTTTCCGCCGCGGTCAAGCTCCTCGGCTCACACCTGACGGCTGCTGAAGCAACGGGATGTCAGCACCTCGATGCGATCGTAAACGAGATCCAGCGGTCGGCTGATGGAATGACCTCTCAGACCTCCAGTGAACCATCTTCGACTGAAGCGCTCGCAATCGTAGATGCGGTGGCCAGAAACAATGTCTTGCGAGTTGTGAAAGAGATCCGGAGACAAAGCCGGACGCTCGACGGCCTCGTTCAAGAGCGGCGCCTCGCGATTGTCGGCGCCATGTACGACGTCGTCACTGGAGGAATCGAGTTTTTGGTGGAAGATGGGTTAGAGGAAACGGCATGACAGAACATTGCTTGATCTCGACGTGCTCCTCATCGAATCACCTGAATCTTCCGCCAGCGTTCAGATTGGTAGCGCCAGAGTAAGAGCCCCATCCGTACAGTCCAGTCCGCGATCATTGCTGCCCAGATAAATGAGACAGACTGGCGTAGCCAAAGGGCCGCGACCAGTGCCAAGGGCACGCGGACACCCCACATACCGATCATCGTGGCACCCATGATGAAGCGGGTGTCGCCTGCACCCCGTAGCGATCCGGCTAACACCATGGTGAGGGCCAGCGGCACTTGCAGTAAGGCAACAATCTTTAAAAACGTCGTTCCAAGCTCGATCACCGCTTCATCGGTTGTAAATGTACGAAGCAGCGTGTAGGGGAAGAAGAAAAAAAGGACACCCATTCCGGCCATGATCACAATGGCCAGCCGATTGGCTTCCCAGTTTTCGAGTTTCGCCCTCGTATACTTGCCGGCTCCGATGCTTTGGCCCACCATGGTAGCTGCTGCAATGGCAAGTCCATAGCCGGGCAGGAACGAAAAAGATTCAATCGACAATCCGACTTGATGCGCCGCATAGGCCACGGTGCCGTAGAGGAGGACGAGTTTGGTGTAGATGAAGATACCGGCCTGTTGCACGATGCGTTCACCGGAGACCGACGCTCCCACATCCCAGATCGATCGAATCAGGTCGAGGCGCAGTGTGGACGACTGCCTCAAGATGGGGCGACAACGCAGTAGAAGATAGAGCATGCCTGTCGCTTCCGCGAGGCCGACGGCGATCGCCGCGCCTTTGAGCCCCAATGCAGGAGCTCCCCACTGTCCGTAGATGAGGGGGTAGGCCAGAAATACATGGAGGAGGTTGACACCAATCAGACCGTACATCGGTGTCTTCGTGTCGCCTGTGCCTTGGAGGATGGACGACAAGACCTGGATGAGGATCGTACAGGGAATTACGAGGAAGATGAGCGTCGAATAGGGGAGGGCGAGCTCAATGACGGCGGATTCCGCACCGAGTTGCTGCATGACGATCAGATTGCCGGCGATCCCAAGGCCAGCCAACAGGATCGAGACGCCGATCGAAAGCCATAAGAAGTGACGAGCCGCTTCTCCGGCGTCCTGTCGACGCCGCGCTCCCCATAACTGGGCAACGATCACATTCGTCCCGACTGAAATTCCAGAGACCAGAGTCGTGGCCACGAAGGCCAGCAGTTGACCCAGACCGACTGCAGCGATTGATGTGGCACCCAGCCCCCCGACCAAGAAGACGGCGACAATGCCTTCGGCTCGTTGAAGCAGCGTGGTCAGCGTGACGGGAAGTGCCAACGTCATCACGGACCGTCTGATCTGGGTGACACCGTTGCCCATAGGGCGCTATCCTAACAGAGTTCCTTCTGACGCCATGTGAGAAATCATTGAACATTTGCTGGACTATATGACAATGGCCGACGCTCATAACGGATCCCCTATGACATTCGCACCACGTCGCTTATCAAAATCAAAATACCTCTCGGGGTTGCAATGTCACAAGCGGCTCTATCTGGAGATGCATCAGCCTGCGTTGGCCACCCCGCCTGACGCGTCGACCCAGGCGATCTTGGACATGGGAACTGAGATCGGGGTGCTCGCGCAGCAGCGCTTTCGCGGTGGCGTGCTGGTCAAGTCGGGATTCCGTCAGCGAGAAGCAGCAATCGCAGAGACCGCCGCCTTGCTTCAAGACCCCATGATTCCCGCCATCTTCGAAGGAGCATTCGAATATGACGGAGTGCTTGTGCGCGTCGATATTTTAGAGCGCATGCAGAATGGTGAAGAGGGATCGCCGTCCTGGCGATTGATCGAGGTGAAGTCATCAACCAGGGTGAAAGATGTCCACCTTGATGACCTCTCCATACAAAGCCATGTCGTACTAGGAACCGGGTTGAGACTCGATGCGACCTGTCTGATGCATATCGATACGGGGTATCTCTACCGTGGTGAGGAGGTTGATCTGCAGGCGCTCTTCTCAATTGAAGACGTCTCGGAAGCTGTGGCAGACCGTCGAGGACGGGTGCCGGAACGATTAGCCGCGATGAAGGTCCTCTTATTGGAGTCGCAGGCCCCGATGATCGAGCCCGATCAACATTGTCGCACGCCCTACGAATGTCCCTTCTGGGCTCATTGCACAAAGGACAAACCGCAGCGCTGGATCTACCATCTGCCGGGTAAGAAAGAGATTGTCAGTCAGCTTGTCCGGCAGGGCATCGTGACGATTGACGACATTCCTGATGACACAAGGCTGTCGGATGTACAACGAAAGGTCAAAGACAATGTCGAATGGGTGTCTGGACGCCTGGCTACGGAATTGAGAACGGTGACATTCCCTGTTCATCATCTGGACTTTGAAACATTTAATCCAGCCGTGCCACGCTATCCCGGGACCCGGCCTTACCAGGCTATCCCGATTCAATGGTCTAATCACATTGAGGACAGGGACGGAAATATCATCCATCATGAGTTCCTTCACGGGGATATGAGTGATCCGCGACGGTCTCTCGTCGAGGCCCTCTTGGAATCGCTTGGCGAAGCAGGGAGCATCTGTGTCTACTCCCCGTACGAAAAATCAGTGATTGAACAGTTGGCCGAGACTTTACCAGAATTCCGCTCGGATCTACGCAACTTGGTCAAGCGGATTTGGGACCTTCATCCGATCGTCAAAGGACATTACTACCATCCCGAGTTCCAAGGATCGTTTTCGCTCAAGGAGGTGCTGCCTGCGCTGGCGCCATTGTTGCGGTACGACGATCTCACCATTAGAGAGGGAGGTCAGGCAGCGGCTGAATACTATCGGATGGTCTTTGTCGAAAGCGATTGGGTGGAGCAGGCTGGAATCAGAGAGGCGCTCTTACGCTATTGTGAGCGAGACACCCTGGCGATGGTGGAATTGCGGAGGGTGTTGGGAGAGAAGGCAGATCGTCATATCTGAGAACAGGGTGATGAGCGCTGGCCAGAATGAGAAACACCACTGTAGGTGTTTATCCGCCGGGACAATGAAGCGAGGCTGCGCCTGATGACGGCGGTACACGCGAAGTGCCGTATGGCGGAGAGGGTGGGGATCGAACCCACGGTCGAGTTACCCCGACAGCAGTTTTCGAGACTGCCCGATTCGGCCACTCTCGCACCTCTCCGTTGGCCAAAAGACCGCGAATAATCACATACTTATACGCCGCTTTGCAATAGCGACGACATCCCCAGAAACAGGGGTGTTGTGAATAGTGTTGAACAGCTGGAGGGAGCTATGCGGGCCCTGAGCCTCTTGCTCAGTCGCGAGACCTTGAAGGAGCTGGACAATCTTTTCCCCGGCCCCGGTGGGGCCGCACCAGAGGCCTACGCATGGTAATGGTGGATCAATGGAAGTCATGTCGTAGATGAGGTGAGAGATTTCGCAGGTCTCAGATCTGTCAGCACGGGACAGCGTCTGCAGCCTGGCCGCTGTCGGTTTCCTTAGGTGGCTGAGGGAACAGTTGCGCGAGTCGTTCGATGAGGGGTTTGGCTTCAGGTGTGCTGATACGTGTCGGCTCGCTGGGTGCATGTTCCCAGGCCAAGATTTGAATCCCTGCCTCCATCAACGCCACGCGTATAGTCTCTGCCATCGCCTCGACGGTCAGCTCAGTCCAGGGGCTAAGGTCCAGGACCCGTTCCTCCGGTCTGCCGGGCGGAGGGCTTTCATGAATGAGCGTCCAGCACCGGTTGAAAATCGTGGCACGAAGGACATAGGGAATATTGATTGCGGTGAGACGAGACGTGCAGAGTGCCGTCACAAAGAGGACGAACTGTAGATTTGGCATCTCGGGGCGATGGATGTCGAGTGTCTGCATGATCGAGGGCCTCCTACCAAAAACGTCGGAAGGATCTAGAGCGATCCCGACGCCTCGGTCACGGACAGTTGAGCCTTACACGTCGGCGTACACATCGGCGTAGATGTCGAAGAACGCGTCGATGCTGTCGAGGAGCTGCGCTTTGATTTCATCCGCCGTGCCGTTCATCACGTGCAGCGTCATGCTGCCGACCGAGCCATCTGGCAGGAGAATGGGCACACGCGGGTGAGCGAGCTCGCTCGCCGTGCCTTTGTCCAGCCGTAGGCCATAGCTCAGTGCATAGCGGGGCTTCGTACTTGTGTCAGTTGATGGCATGTCGATCATGATTCCTCTCCTGTTCGATCGTCGACAGGGTGTATCGGCCGACGGGTGGAAGATTCGAGCGGGTCGTATGGGCCATTTCTGGAATCTTCCACCCATGTGATTACGCCGTCGCGACTGCCGCCACTGGCTTCTGGATGAACTCCTTGTAGCCATAGCGCTCGGCCAGATAGGCCTTGGCGTCCTCGCTGACGTACTCGGCAAACTTGTATCGGTCATCCTCGACGGTCTTGGCGTCTTCCATCACCTGGTCGGTTGGGATCGCATACTCGATATTGCAGGACGTATAGGCCTGGATGTAAGTCGGACCGACTTCGCGAGCAATCAGCACGGCCTTCTTGATGCAGCTTTCCACCCGACGCGGGTTATTCGGCACGACGGTGGCGATGTAGGCGCAGCCGGCGATCTTCGCCATGGCGACCATGTCCATTTTCTCGAACTTCTTGCCGAGCGGGGCCATCTTGAGCACTGCCCCTCTGGTCGTCATACCGCTCTCTTGTCCGCCCGTATTCCCGTAGACCTCATTGTCCAGCATGATCGTTGTGAATCGCTCTTTCCGGAACCAGGAATGGAGAACTTGCTGGAATCCGATGTCGGCGGTTCCGCCGTCACCGGCCATCACGACGACATCCTTATGCTTGTCGCCGAAACGAATCCGCAATCCGCGCGACAGCCCACTGGCAACGCCGTTCTGGTCCCCATAGTTGCCGTAGACGAACGGAATCGCTGCCTGCGAAATCGCCAGCCGGCCGCAGCCTGCCGTCCCGACGGTAATCGTGTCTTCTGGATTTGGGAATGCGATGATCGCAAGCCGGATGAACAAGGTCATCGCACAGCCGGCGCACATGGGGTGCTCTTCAAGGATCTCCTTAAAACTCCCCATCTGCGACACGGTCGTCTTCTTCCCAAAAGGCCCGTGCTCCACCATGTCCCGATATTCTTTCGGCATGAATGTGTCGAATCCCGGGGTGAATTTTACATAATTAAGACTCATTGGAAACCTCGCTCTTTCTGTAATCCGCAAATGCGGTGTGTGGGTACATCTCGTCCGCAGCCAACTGCTGTGCCGTCGTTCTGTCCGTATGTCGGGTTCATCCGCCACGTCCCGCTAGCACACCGGATCGTATGCCGATCGCCTTCTTGACTTCTTCCACGATCACTTCCGGTGGCAAGGTCATGCCGCCGCAGACGCGCGGTCCGGCGACGACTCGCTTGCTGTTTGGGATCGTGGCTTTGATCTCTTTGGCCAGCCATCCAATAACATTGAACTCGGGCACGATGATATGCGAGGCATGTTTGGTCGCCTCGAGCAGTTCTTCTTCCGGCCACGGGCGCAGAGTTTTGATTTTCACCAGCCCGACGCGAATGCCTTCATCGGCCAGCAGGCGGATGGCTTCCCGTCCTTGAGAGACGGCGGTTCCTGAGGAGACGATGAGGATGTCGGCATCGACGTCCTCTGTCTCGATCAAGCCATTCAGCCATGCGATGGTGTGCTTGCGCGACCGTTCTGCCGCGGCCCAGACTTCTTGCTGCCAGCTCGCGTGCGTAGCGTAGCTGATGTAGTTGCTCTTCATCACAAAGGGATCGCGCATCATCCGAACCGGGGGACATTCCATATCCATGCAGGGAACGGGGGAACGATAGGGATCATAGGGCGGCAGGCACATATCGACAGGCGTCAAGTCGACGACGTCTTTCGTATGAGTCACGAAGAAGCCGTCGCAACAGAGGGCCAAGGGTAAATGTACGTCCGGCTCTTCCGACACCATGTAGCCCTTCAGAATCCAGTCGTAAAAATCCTGCGCGGTTTCCGCATGCCAGACGAGCATGCCCGTATTCATGAGGTAGGCGATCTCGATCGTGTCCGGTTGGATCGAGAGGGGAGAATTGATACCGCGGCAGGTCACGATACATTGGATCGGCAATCGGGATCCGGCCCACATCGGAAAGTTTTCCATGGCCCGCATAGTGCCCGGTCCGGCGGTCGTCGTGAAGACACGGGCCCCGCCGAAGGCGGCGCCGGCGCACTGCGACATGACCGCAAATTCGCTCTCCCCACGGAAATAATCACCGATATAGCCCTCGGCAAAGAGCTCCCCGCACAAGGCGGCTGCCTCGCTCTGAGGTGTGATGGGATACGCCACCATCACATCGACGTTCGCGCGCCTGACGGCCTCCTTAATGACTTCGCTGCCGGTAAAAAACGACGGCGTGCGAGGCGCGTCGTTCATCATCACGCGTGGATCGGTGATGACTTGCCCCTTCTTATTCGTGGTTCCGATGATGGCTGTACTGTCCATGGCTAGTCCCTTTCTATCGAACGGCGGTGGCCGGCGATCCGGCGTACCGTGTGATGGCGTTATGCGCTGAATGAACTGCCGCACCCACAGGTCGTTTTGGCTTGTGGGTTCTTGATCTCAAAGCCGGAACCTTGCACTGTGTCGCGAAAATCGACTTCGCAGCCGACCAGCAACGGGGCGCTCTGAGAGTCCATGATGACCTTGACGTCACCTTTCTCGATCACCGTATCGTCTTCGCTCATGACGGACTCGAAGGCCATGCCGTACTGATAGCCATGGCACCCACCGCCCTTCACGTACACGCGCAGGCCGACCGTGTCTTTCTCTTCCTGCATGAGTTCTCGGATCTTCCCTTCTGCCGTCGGTGTGATCGTAATCATGGCGTTGCTCCTTATATCTGCGTTGACTGATGTGATCGATAGACCTCAGCTCCACTCCATGTGCGGAGGCACCTCTGCCACCCCAAGCAATCAAAGCTCTTGGGCCCAGGGCATCGACACAGGGATTTCGAGGAACATTCGGCGAAAAAGCGGCGGAGACCAGGGAATCGGTCGCGCAAGATATGGGAGGGAGAGAATGTGACGCGCGAGGATAGGACGGTCGGCGTGGCTCAGTACGTCATAGGTTCACCCTGGGCGCATTAGGCATCAGAGTCAAGCGCTATTAAGGGTACAAAGCGAAGAAGAGATGGTGCGGGTAACAGTTAGATGTTGCCGTTGCAACGTAACAGTATCGTTGGAGTATTCAGGCCTGCATGAGATGAAATAGCTTACGATCTGACGTTCGGTATCGGATTGGATCGAGAGTTTTGGCTGAGAAACAGCAAGATTAACCGTCTGCGATGGCCGCTATCGACCAGTTACCGACCTTCGCGCTGACTTCCTATAGGGCCGGTTCAGACTGTCAACGGCCATTCAAGCTTCTTGGGTGGTGACCAAAGCCATGCCGATGCGATGTTGTAAGACATCGATATTCAGCGTCGGCTTATCGGAGTACAACGGCCATTGAGATGAGCCGAAGCGGTGGATGAAGGCGACCGCTCCGATACGGGCCAGCAACAGTTGCTCTGCTCAGCCTATCTGGTTTCGCTCGCAGTTTTTCGCAATAGAACACTGCACAGCAGCGGTGCGCTAATCGACAGCAGTAATAATACAAACTTGCCGACTGTCACCAAGCCCAGCCCACTCGCTAACAGCTCATTCCTGGCTGGGAAACCGGCAAGCAGGCTGAACAACATGGCGTTTTCCAACATGTCTGTGGCAAACCACAAGAGGGGTAGCGCCAATAAGCTCTTCCGCACTCTTGTGCCAAGTGCAATGCGCGCGCTGACATAGCGAGCCAACAGCAGCAAGAACACCAGCAAAGTCAGGGGGAACAGCACATCTGTGCTGTAGGTAAACTGCTGATACAGCGTGCGTCCCGCCACCCCGAACTCGGTTAGTCGGGCATAAACCTCCGCACTGGAAAATGCTGGCCGCTGATCCAGCAGGCGCAGGCCTGCAGTTGCGCTAGCAATAGCCTTGACACCACCAAATAATGGAAATATATGGGTCGATATAAACGCGCTGGCGAAAATGGCAAAGGCGCTCAGCACTGGCCAAATAGAAGTGGCCGTTCGAGTCGCCCCTTCAGTACTTGCCCCCGCAGCAGGCTCGCGCGTGGCCGGTAGTTGTCTGCGCACCAGCCGAGTGACCAGCCAGCCGCCAAGCACGAAGCCGAGCAAGAAAACCATTGGAATATAAATAATGTGTTCCTGTGGCATTGCATGTTCCTCTTCTAAAACAGTAGGTATGCCACGCATGGGCCGATGCTTGTCTTTGGCAATGGGGCAAGAACGCCAGATGGAGAAGCAGAGCGTTACCTGTGAAGCCTAACAATATTTAGGCAGACTGTATAATCGCGTTACGGCAGATTGTCCACTTCTGCCTAAACCGGCAGGCAAGCACCGATCGCCAGCCCTAACCCATTGCAGCAGGACAAGTTCCGATCCACTACCGCGATGGTCTCGCCGTCTTCTGCCGATCGGCGTAAGCCCCCCCCCTTTTCTGGTAGCGGTTGCTCACGTACTTCTGCTTTGGGTCGGGGCTGTGTGAAAACTCGTAGGTAGTTCGATTTTGCATGCTTTCAGGGGCCCTCAGACCATTGCCCGACTCGAAATAATCGAATACAGCTCATTCTGAGAGGTCGATTTTCTTTGATGCCAATTCCGTTCCCGTTTTCACACAGCCTCGGTCGAGACCTGCCGGTCACCGGCCTATGTTCTGACACGACCTGCCCGATCATATGGGGGTGCTCACAAGATTCAGACGATAACGTAGGCTACCGAGGTGACCCGCTTCCATGATCGGCAAGCACTCGTTTCGTGCGACTGGCATTACGGAATATCTCCGCAATGGCGGAAAACTGGAAATCGCGCAGCAGATGGCCAACCATGAGAGTGCTCGTACGACGGCGCTCTACGATCGACGCACCGATCAGGTGTCGTTGGATGAGGTGGAGCGCATTGTGATCTGAGGCAAAACAAGGAGCGAGAGGCCGCGCTCAGGCGGCCTCCGTGAGATAAGGCTGCAGCTTGTGCAGGTGATCGGCGGTACGCTGGGCATGGGCAGCGCCACCCAAGCCAAGAAAGAGCTTGCAGGACGTACGGTTATACCGTACATTAGCAGAAGAT
The DNA here is from genome assembly GCA_919902665.1 of Nitrospiraceae bacterium. Classification (GTDB taxonomy): domain Bacteria; phylum Nitrospirota; class Nitrospiria; order Nitrospirales; family Nitrospiraceae; genus Nitrospira_D. The sequence continues at coordinate 1,970 of CAKKRK010000008.1, read as the reverse complement.
GATTATTCGATCCGTGCGCCACCGAGGCCTGAAACGCCTCATCGAGAACAACCAAACTAAGGGCCTCAGGCCCGATCTGGTGAACCGGGTCCGCAATATCCTGACGGCCCTGATTGTTGCCGAGGATATGAAGACGTTCCTGGAAGGAGTACCACCGGGCTGGCGGGTGCATCAGCTCACCGGCAACCGCAAGGGCACCTGGAGCATTTCGACCTCGGGTAACTGGCGGATCACGTTTGAAGAAGAGAATGGGTATTTGGATTTATTGGATTTGGAGGACTATCACTAATGGCAAAGAAAAGCATGAAAATCGGCATGATGCCTTCCCATCCGGGAAGCTTCATTAAGACGGAAATTCTGGACGAGCTGGGCCTCAGCGTCACCAAGGCGGCTGAAATCCTGGGCGTGCGCCGCGCCACGTTTTCCGATCTGGTGCACGAGAAAGCGGCGCTCTCCCCTGAAATGGCCTTGCGGCTGGAAAAGGCGTTTCACCTGAAAATGGACATGCTGCTTCAGATGCAAGCCTGGTACGACAGCACGGAGATGCGCAAGCAAGCGAAGAAGATCAAGATTGAGCCGTATGTCTCGGTATAAACCCTTGACATCCTCCCCAGCCTAGTGGTGCGGTAGTAATCCTGCAATGCAGTCGAAGTACGGGTAAACTGTCGAGGATAATCTCGGTCTGCCACTGCATTATCCACAAATAGCTTCCAGTCGCGTGTATAAACTATCAAACCGTGTACGGGTAAACGGTCGAACCTCGTTCCTCACTCCCATGTCCAAATGGGATGAATGCGGCTTTGGATGTGTGCTCTGGGCACGGGCCCAAAGTAGCGAGCTTCGAAGGAACGGCTATTCGTGTCCGACATCAACAAGAATTCAGATAGGCCAAGACGATGATCGATCACACGAAAGCGTGGCACGGCATATCGCCGCAACGGCGGGAAGCTGGAAATCGCCCAGCAGATGGCCAATCATGAGAGTGCCCGCACGACGGGGCTCTATGATCGGCACACCGATCAGGTGTCGCTCGATGAGGTCGAGCGCATTGTAATTTGAGGGTTGGCGCGGCCAGAATCAGCCGCGCATTCTTCAACGGAATGGTGCAACACGGAAACGCACCTATTTGCGATGGTTCCGCACGTGTTTCAGAACGTACCCGTTGTGAAACAAAAGAAAGGCTCTGTCCCGGCTGGCCGGAATCGGCCAAGTGCGGAAGTTCGGCGCCGAGATCGCACCGCCGTAAAGCGGTCCTCAGCCCTGTCGCATTAACGACCTGGCGTTCAGCCACGAGCGGCGAACGCGACCTTCACCAAACCGCTATGCCTCGCGCCGCTCGTCGGCTGGAGCGGCTTGTTAGACCGCTGCCCGACTCCTCAAAAGTTACCCGACTTCAGATTGCGCCGGAGCTCATGGCCTGCTTCGGTGGAACCGACAATCTCGGTTACGACGCCAATAACCCGACGCGTGTCGTAGTAGCCGACCCGTAAGATGGGCAACCGGAAGCTCTGAATCTGGGGATAGCCCGAGGACTCCAGGTGAGTGGCCGCGGCATCATAGTCCGCATCGTCCAGCCAGTACGCCACGTGCTGAACGGCGTCACCATGTCGATCAAGTGACTCCTGGTACATGCTGGCCCCCGAGACAGGCTGGATCAGTTCGATCTGGGTGTCTCCTGCGTAGGCGATGTGAAGGTTGCAGACCCAGTTCCCGGGCTTCCCGAGATACGTGCCCTCGGTGTCCTTTGCGGCGAGGTTGTCCATGTGCATGAAGCGGCTGATTCCCATCGTTTCAACGAAGAACTTCTCGGCGGCCGCAAGGTCTCGGACAACCCAGGCAACTTGGCAGAACGCTGGAGCAATCACTGGCTTTGTCATGTTGGACTCCTGTGGTTTCTGTGCGTACCGAAGCGGTCTAATCGGGATAGGAAGAAGCCTCACGGCCCCTCCCTCCCACACCACCGGACGAAC
>CAKKRK010000007.1 GCA_919902665.1 Nitrospiraceae bacterium | reverse complement strand
TTTCAAACTCTTCTTACGGTGCTTCTTTGGTTACGTTTCGCCCTAATTACCTAAATTTATATGGGCACTCCAATCTGATAATCCTCTTCACCGACAGCCAGATCCTGGCCGTGCTCAAACAAGCCGAGACCGGCACCCCGGTCCCTGAGTTGTGCCGCGAACACAACATCAGCAGCGCCACGTTCTACAAGTGGCGCGAGCAACTGATAGGGTCAGCAACCGAAGACTTGTCTCATACTTGTTTTTACACACTCTTTCTTCATGAAGGTGAGGACATGAAATACTGGCCCTGCGTGAAGCAAAATATAGACCATAACTCATACTATATATCTTATTGAAAGTGAGGGAGATCATGCGGGGCCTCGCCATACCATTGTAGTCAATGGCCTACGACAAAGACTGATAACTGCATGAAAAAACCGTCACTACTAAAAGCATCTAGAAGCATCCATCCTATGAAAGCAGGGACTGTCGATAGGCCACCAGGTGCTCAACTTGAGGAGCGCATGAATTATTAGGGCGAGGGTCAATAACTGGAGTCAGCAACTGTCTTGAACGTCAAGCGGGCTGACCGACGGATTCACGCCAGGAGGTCCCGCTTTTCACCATTGCATTGAGAATGGTGAGCAGTTTTCGCATGCACGCCGTCAACGCCAGCTTCTTGGCCTTGCCCGCCTGACAGAGTCGCTGATAGAAGGTACGAATCACCGGGTTCCTCCGGGTGGCGACCAATGCCGCCATATAGAGCGCCGCGCGTACGTGAGCTCGCCCGCCCCAGATCGTCCGTCGACCTTTGAGGGTGCCGCTGTCGCGTGGAAACGGTGCGACCCCTGCCAAGGCCGCCACTTCTTTCCGCGTGAGGGTCCCCAGCTCGGGGAGATTGGCGAAGAGGGTCGTGGTCAGTACGGGACCCACCCCTGGCACACTCCGCAACACCTCTTCCTTCTCGCGCCACACTGGACTTTCGCGCATGGTCGCCGTCAGATCGGTATTGGTACGTTCCAGTTCGTTCTCCGACCAGGTGATATGAGCGTGCACCCGCTTCTGAATCAGACGGGCGGCGAGGCGGAGACGATTCTTTTCGGCAGTCAGCATCTCAATCAGTTGCCGACGACGCGCCACGAGCGCGGCTAACGTCTGTGTTTGCTCATCGGGGACCGGCCTGATCGGTGGGCGAATCGCTTCGGCGAAGTGGGCGAGGACCTGGGCATCAAGCCGATCCGTTTTGGCCAATTGCCCGGTGGCCCGCGCAAAGTCTCGTACCTGGCGTGGATTGACGACGACAACCGGCAGACCGACGGCAGCCAACGCCCCCGCGAGGGGGACTGCAAGACCGCCCGTCGCTTCGAGCACGATCAACGTCGGCTGAATCGCCTGCACCCGCGCCACGGCCTCAGCGATCCCGAGGTCATCATTCGCAATCTGAAACGCAGGTCCGGGCTGGACTGCCACATCGACGGTGTCTTGCGAGACGTCCATGCCGACAAAACACGTTCCGCTCATGGTGCACCTCCGTGTCTCCCGTTCTTGCACAATGCGGGCTCGGGGCCCCCTCAACTGTTCGGGCTGGTGACCGGAGGAACGGGACGACCCGATCTGACCCACGGTCTTCATGACTCCAGACCCGGATCTTTGCAATCTGCCCCGTTCCCGTGGTGCCATGATGCAAAACCTTTCAACGAAGATACAAGATCGTGTTTCTTGTATGACTAGCTGAGCTAGACTCCTCTCGTGGCTTGACCACTTCGACTCGGATTCCCCGGGGCGGTCTATCACGTCACTGCCCGAAGGAATGCGCAATAAGACATCTTTTTCGATGCCGAGAACCGACAGCAGTTTCTCGCGGTGCTGGCCCAGTACCTGACGTTCTACAATCAGGTCCAGCCGCATCGCGCGTTGGAGGGACGCACACCGGAGGACATCTATAGCCTGCCTACACGGCATGTCGCCGCGTAGGCCTCATTCGCCAGGTACCACTTATGAACTGGCAGAAACTGTCCAAACAACCGGAGCCACCTCTGATGCACCTGGGAGTGAGTCTGCAGAAACTCGGTGACCCGGTTGGTCTTGTGCGCCGAGAGGTTGTCCGCAATCACATGAATCGCTTTGCCCGTGGGCTGGTTGGCCACGAGGTCGGTCAGGAACGCGATGAATTGCTCAGAGGTATGCCGGGCGGCTGTCTTGCCCAACACCTCGCCGGTTTTGGTCATGAAGCTCTCTGCAGTAAGCTGCGAGGCGCTTCATTCGGCGTTTTCAGGTTGTTCTCTCCGGCCTGCGCTCACCCGTTCGGAAGAACGGTGCATTTTGGTGAACCGAGACTACATATGGTGAGAACCATACGCCTTGAGCATCCCGTAGAGTATGTTTCTCGTGTCCATGACATATCAGCTATCGAAGTTCCACTTGGCCTATCATAACTTTTCCGCAGCCCATTAGCCGCTTCATTCCGCTGATACGGAAGTTTTTGCCTGACTGCACTGCATCTTCTTCCCATTTTCATCCTGTCAGTTCTTCATAACTCCATGCGGAGTGACACATTTAGCGACTTTCGACATGGCATAGAGCTTGAAGGTGCAAGGATTCAGAATCAGGGTCTTCTTGCACAAGTTGATGAAGTTGGGTGTCACTATGGATAGATATGGAGTATCGGCCAGGTGCGCAAATGGTGGAGGAAGGGCAGGAGCGATATGCCTCGGTCGGGATAGAGATGTTTATAGGTTAGTTGTTGTGCCATCACCTCACATAAAAAAGGAGACGGATGATGGAAATTTCAAACTCACATGTAGTGGGTAGTAGTGGACCCAATACATATAGAGATCAGCTTGGGCGATCGGCACCGCGTGGAGTGCGGGTGGACCAAATCGGGCGACCGGGAGTGGGCGATGTCAAGCCGATTGATATCGGACGGCCCAACGAACGGCCCGGGTTCAAGGATGCGATCGTGGATCAGATTGGACGACCGGGGACGAGCGGTACGCAGGTGGATCAAATTGGGCGAGTGGTAACGAGTGGAGTACAGGGAGCTCAGACTG
>CAKKRK010000006.1 GCA_919902665.1 Nitrospiraceae bacterium | reverse complement strand
AACCGGACATTTCTACGTTGGGAGAAAGAGGACATTTCTAAATTGGGTTGACAGGTCTCGCTCCGCTGCTTGACCTCAAGAGCGGCATAGGGTAGGACTGCCCGATGCACGCGTCTTTTCTATCGGCTAGTATTCTGCTCCTGGTCTCCTCTCTCGTCGGCTGTCCTGCTTTTTCACCTGAGCGTGTTCGATCCAGCAGCTCGTCTGAGGGAACGCTCTTCGTAGGCTCAGATTTCTTGGCCCAAGGTGTTGCGGTTGGCGATGTCAGTTCACAAAGTGCGTTGCTCTGGCTGCGGACCGACGGTCCGGCTTCAGTTCAGATTGAGTGGGCTACGGTCTCGGGATGGGAGCGGGCCTCGAAGCTTGCAACGGTTATGGCCTCGGTGTCGAGAACGGCGTCCATCACAACGACTGCGGAAACGGATTATACCGTGACGATTCCACTCGAAGGCCTGAGCTCTGCCACGCGTTATCGCTATCATGTTCTGGTCGGCTCTGCCGGCCAGGACACGAGGCAGGTCCCTGCGAGTTTGGCAGCCAAGGGCGAATTCACCACCCTGCCGGATGAGAAGACTTCTGCAGCGGTGACGTTTGCCTGGAGCGGAGACCTCGGCGGTCAAGGACGATGCCGCCAGGGAGTGAGCGGCTATCCCATCTTCGATGTGATCCAGCGACACAATCCAGACTTCTTCTTATTTCTCGGCGATACGATTTATGGCGACCATGTGTGTGCTTCGCCACCGAATGAGCCGGGTGCTGATTTCAAGGCCACCACACTGCAAACCTATCGGGTGCGCCATCGCTATCAGCGTGGTGCCGAGGCGCTCCAGCAATTTCTGAAGACAGTGCCGGTCTATGTGATTTGGGACGACCATGAGGTCAAGAATAATTTTTCCGGCCCGTTTGAAGAGCAGATGCCGGCTGGCCGGCAGGTGTTACGGGAGTACTGGCCCATCGCGTCTCCCGCAGACGATCCGCATCGACTCTATCGACGTGTGCGCTATGGTGCCGACCTTGAACTCTTCATTTTAGATACCAGGCAATATCGGAGTCGCAATGCTGATCCAGATGGTCCTACCAAGACCATGCTTGGAGCGGTGCAATTGGCCTGGTTGCTCGATGGGCTGCGCGCTTCAACCGCGACATGGAAAGTGATCGTGACCTCCGTTCCGCTCTCGATTCCAAAGGGTGGCGACGCCACTGTGCCCGGTAACGATGGCTGGGCGGGAGGGCCGGACGGTACGGGGTTTGAATATGAGCGACAAGTAATTGTGAATGTCATTCTCCATGACACGATCAAGAACGTCGTGTTCATCGGGGGCGATGTGCATTGGGTGCAGGGCAATGCCTATGATCCTAATCAGGATGGAGTCATCGATTTTCACGAGTATATCGCCGGACCGCTCTCTGCCCCTCCAGGAAGGTTCGCACCAACTCGTCAGGAACTGCACCCGACGCAACTGTTCTATGAGGTTGGGTATCATAATTTCGGTCTTGTTCGTGTCACTAAGGACTTGTTCGAGGTGAAGGTCGTGGACGAGGTGGGCAATAAGCGAGTTTCTCACGTCGTGTCGGCGAGACCGTAGGACCCTTTCACCGTGCAAGCCCCTTGCAATTATTGCAGATGGCCGGGTACCGTACGGTTCTCGATGTCAGTAGTCCGATCCACTATCAACGATAGAGAGGGAGCATACGTATGTCAGGATTGATGTCCGCCGATGATATTTTCTTGAAAGCGGAAGCGGCGGCCGTAGCGGCGACCGGGCTAGATGAAAAGGCTCTGCAAATCGATTATCCGGCGTTGAGAGAAAAGGTTCGCGCGGCATTGGGTGACCGAAAGGTTTCGCTCTACCACGTGAATAGATTTTTGCCGGAAGGGTACGAAGATCAAGGTCGGTTCAATCTGGTACTGCTGACGGCGGGGAATGTTGTGTTTGACATCGTCATCGGCGATTCCTATTTCCGGTACGATGTCGTGTCGGTCGGCCAATTGGATAAGGTGCAGCTGATTGACGCGATGTGGGACAACAAGGAAAAACGCCGTGAAGAGCCCTTCTTAAGTCTGCGCTTGATGCACGGTGAGGAAGTGCATCTACTCTTGGCCTTGGACGATGAGGAAAGGGCGAGTCTACTCAAGTTTGCTTCGGCAGTCACAGCGGCACGTAATCCGGAGCGGTAATCTGTTCATAAATACGTGGCGTGATGGTGCGACCAGAGTCGTGCCTTCATGCCATCGTTCTCTACACCGTTAATCCAGCTCTTCCCTTTCGCACAGAAACTCAGGTTTTATTGGGAAGTCTCTCGTCCGATGAGCTATGAGATTGCGCTCGGTTGTGTTGTGAAAACATCAGCTTTTGACACCTCTCCTAAGATCATAGGGAACTAGCCTGACCGCTTCAAGTGCATCCTCTACACATCTGGAATATCGTCTTGGATGAGATGGCCGACATTTTCGGCTTCCTCTAGCGCCATACACGCCTTCTCCGGAATCTGGACGTCAATCGTTTAATTTTAGGCAAGTGGGTCTATCTGCAAAGGCGTGGAAATCCATAGCCCGAAGCATTCTGACCCTACTTTTCTCCAATCTCCTCCCTCGAAAGTCTAGTTATCAGGGCTGCCCCATCATGCTACATCTTGACAACACCCATTGGTACTTATCTCAGACAGTTTGAGTCATCGCTTATGGAGGGAATGTGTATGTCTGACACCCACCACGCTCTTTCACCTCAAAGCACGGTATCTGAACTCGTCGATCGTTTGATGCCACAGCAAACTATTCTCCGCCAAAACCGCGATGTGCAAGGCACGACTATGGATGGAGAGACAGTTCTGTTGGACCTGAGCACCGGTCGGTACTACACGCTCAACCGGGTAGGCAGTGTCATCTGGGAACATTGTACCGGCCATCACACAATCAGCGACATCCATGCGATCCTCTGTGACCGCTTTGATGTCGCTCCAGAGCGGGCCCTTGACGATCTCGTCACCTTGGTCACTCAGCTGACCCAGGAAGGGCTACTTCAACAAGAAAGGAGGTGAAGCAACATGAAGAAAGAGTCATATGTGCAGCCAGTTTTGGCGAAGCACGAACTCCTACGGGATATCACCGCAGGCCGTTCGGGACATGCCAATAACGGTTTTGGTAACGGCCCTTTTGATGGCGTGCCTGGAAATTCTGGTTTCTCGGACACCAACCGGTAACCAAATCGGCAGTACTGGCTGGCCAATCCTACGGCCAGCCAGTTTTTAACCCAGTCGGGTAAGTGGGCGAGAACTATCGATTTGAGGGCAAGCATGACGATGTGTGTGGGTGACCAGCCTATGACCGAGTCGCTCTTTTCCCTGTACGGTATGCCGGTACGGTATGTCACAACGTCTCCTTTCCTGGCGGCACCAGTGGATGAACTGCTGAGGCATTTTCGACGAGACTCGCTCGATGAATCGACTCCACTTGTCTTGTGCTTTCATGCTGTCCAGACGCGAGCCGATATTCCATGGACTCTGTCACTATCGGCGCGTCGGCTTGCTTCCGGAACAGGAGCGGCGATCGGTGATCGACGGGAGACTAATTTGCCGTATCAGGTGTTTGAGGACGGGGGGCGTTTGATCGCAGATTTTTGCGATGTCGGCATCTTGGTGATAGACAGCACACAAGGCAGAGCAGATGGCTATCTGATCAAGCCTCGGACGATGCATGAAAGTCTGATCGAATATTTATTTCATCTAGCCCTGATCGAACTCATGCGACGCCGGGGGCTATATACGATTCATGCCACTGCATTGGAAAAGAATGGCCGTGGGGTCCTCATTCCAGGGAACAGTGGTCGCGGTAAAACGACTTCATTTATCTCACTACTTCGCTCTGGCTATCGGTATCTCTCGGATGATCATCCATTACTACGGGATGCCGGAACCCATGTGGATCTGCTTCCTTTTCCCATCAAGATCAACGTAACCGAAGATACGGTCGCGTTTTTCCCGGAACTCCGAGAGGCGCCGGATCATCTGCTTCACCCCGGTTTCCCTAAACGAGCGTTTTATGCAGAGAAACTCTATCCGACCTCGATAGGTGACTGTTGTCGCCCTGCTCTTGTATTGTTCCCACATGTCATCGACGCTCCCCATAGCCGTCTCGAACCCCTTTCCAAACCCAGGGCTTTAGAACTGCTTCTCCCGCAGGCGTTATTGGTCTACGACGCCGATGTCGCCAGGCGAGAATTTCAGGTATTGGCGAAAGTCGTCCAGCAGGTGGATTGCTACCGCTTACACTTTGGCCGCGACATCCTCGATCTCCCAAAGCTCATTACACCGCTTCTTGAGGAGGTCACGTGATGCCGGCACGATCTAGTACGAAACAGCTCCCGTTGCTGCCGGAAGCAGAACTGCTCGTCTGGTGTGCACGTACGGTCGTGTCTGATGAGCTCAAGAGATCCATTCGGCGCCGCGTGCAAGAGTCGCTGGACTGGTCCATCGTTTTGGGTATGGCTAGGTATCATGGCATGTGCCCGTTGTTATATAGAAATCTGGCCGCACTGTGTTCTGACCTCGTGCCTGCCAAACCACTCACGCAACTACGCCAAAAGGTTCAAGCCGACGCCTTGCTTAATCGCTCATTGGCTCAGGAGCTTGTTCTTCTCTGTGATGCGTTGGCTTCGAATGGACTCTCCGTCATTCCTATCAAAGGAGCAACTCTCGCAGTGTTAGCGTACGGTGATCTGGCTCTTCGCGAGTTCACTGATTTGGACCTGCTTATCCCTGAAGGATCTATTGCGGAAGCACAGAGGGTGATTCTCTTACTAGGCTATGAGAGGAAAGCCAATAGTGTTGAGGGGCATCAACTTGAAGATAAAGAGGGGCCGTATCATGTACTGATTAAGAAACGTCCGATTTCTCGGGTCGACCTTCAATGGGTCATGGCACATCAGCACTGACCTTCCCCCAATTCCGTGGACACCTGGTTAAGCGACTGCCTTCCTCGCTTC
>CAKKRK010000005.1 GCA_919902665.1 Nitrospiraceae bacterium | reverse complement strand
ACGGTGATAGCCTCAGCAGCAGCCAGCTTTTCTTTCAAGAGTCCGAGATTGGATCCACGAGCCATAGACATTAGTGAGCGAGTACGCTGCTGTGTCTCTGTGGAGGTGCATGCTATAGTACAGCCGCTTCGCAAGCAATTGAATGAGGATGAGCGATGAAACAGATCTTATTCGTGGGTGCAGGGTCGGTCGGCGGGTTCTTCGGGGCACATCTGGCGAAAAACAACCCCAATGTCTCCTTTCTTCTCAGACCAAGGACACTTGAAGCAGTCAAGCAGAATGGGCTGACCATTCGTAGTGCCGGTGGTTCGTTCACCGTTCGGCCACCAGTTGCATCCGATGCTCGAGAGCTGCCGAAGCCAGACCTCATTGTTCTGGGAGTGAAAGCCTACGACCTCGATGAGGTGATGGACCAGATCGAACCCGTACTCACGGATAAGACAGTGCTGCTGACGTTGCAGAACGGGATCGATACCGAAGACCGGCTCATCGCACGAATCCAGCGGGATTGCGTCGTGGGCGGAGTCGCGTACATCTATTCCAAAATCGCCGAGCCGGGCGTGATCGACCATTATAAGAAGGGGACTGTCGCCATCGGTGAACTGATGGGCTATGAGAGCGAACGACTTCTCGCCATCCGTGACCTGTTTGCCTCAGCAGGCATTCCTTGCCACCTCTCTAAAGACCTTCGCCGCAGTAAATGGGAGAAGATGTGTTGGAACTGTGTCTTCAATCCGATCACGGTGCTCATTGATGATCGTGTGGCAAAAGCGTTGGATCACCCAGAGATGACGGGTGTCATTCGGCAGATTGTCGGAGAATGCGCGGCAATCTCGGCGGCGCTGAAGGTGCCGTTGCCGCTCGATATGCCGGAACGAGTGGTCAAGGCCTCCCAAGAGATCCGCGACATCCATACGTCTATGTACGACGATTGGAAGGCAGGGCGGCGGACGGAGATCGACTCTTTAAACGGGTTCATTGTGGAGCAGGGTCGCAAGTTAGGCATTCCCACTCCTGTCAACGAAGCCCTGACGGCGATGATCAAGACGATCACCGAGAAAGAACAGACCGGCTCAGGGCGGGTCCGAATCGAAGGCGCCGTCGTTCAACCGATCTCATTTGACCGTGCCGCCATCGCGGCATTGCCTGTAGAACAGCAGCTCGATATTGCCACCGTGATGCCGGGCATGAAAGGACGGGGAATTCGGTTGAAGGGGCTGCTCGATGTTCCGGCTTTGGCGATCGAGGCGGATCACATCGCATTTCATGCAGCAGACGGGAAGTACTCAGCCTGTCTCACGCTCCAGCAAGCCAGAGACCATGGAGTTCTCGTGTACGAGCTTGATGGAGCACCGTTGCCTGATGCGAAAGGTGGTCCGTTCCGACTGGTCACACCGGGACTCGGGGATCTCTGCGCCAATGTAAAAGGTGTCGCGCGGATTGAAGTGACCAAGGGGCTCGGTCGCGATACGAGGCAAACCACCTGTCCGCCGGTCTCGTGACCGTTCCGAGGACAATACCCGTTGATATATGAAGAAGATCTGGGCAAGCCTGTTGATAGTGGGGGCGGTTCTTGTCGGCGCGGTCTGGCTCGTTGATAGCATCGGGACGTTTGAGTCTCACTACGAGACCTATCAGGCATTGATAGAGTCTGAGAGCATGAGCCACGGCTGGGTCTCACACGTCATTCCCAAGTCCTCCTATGACATCTTTGAAACACATCGAGTCAGTGGAGGGATCGTCACGGTGCGATTCAGGTTTCAGCCTGGAGACACGAAAGACATCGAATCACGCTGTGCTGGTCTAACAACCAACGATCCAATGATCACGCCATATCGCTGTCTCCACGATGGAGTGCCTGTTGTCGTCAGGTTGGAAGCCACCGGGCAGGGCCAGGTTCATATTGACTAGAGAGCTTGCCTTCAGCCCACGATCACACACACTCTGATGGCTGGGTATGCCTCCTGAGGTCGGTCGCGTCGTTGCGCTTGGCGCCAGCAACCTGACACGTGGTTTCCAGACCATCGTCTCGACGTCTCGATCGGTGTGGGGACCGGACGTCGAAGTACTGGCGGCGCTTGGGCATGGGCGATCATATGGAGCTCCGAGCAACTTTATGTTTCGGACATTACCCAGTATCCTCAAATCAAACTTGTGGACTGAATTGGCGTCTCGTCCTCCGATGGCCACCAGGGGGCTTGTGACAGATGTCGGCAATGATATCCTGTATGGCTTTTCCGTCGAGCGAACGTTGGGATGGGTCGAGGAGACACTCGTCCGTCTGAGGACGGTCACAAACGACATCGTACTCACTGACTTGCCGCTTTCCAGCATCCGGCGCCTATCGAATAGTAAGTTTTTGGCATTTCGGTCCGTACTATCGCCATCTTGCCGCCTTTCCCTCACTGAGGTCATCGAAAGAGCCGGGCGTGTGAACGAAGGGCTGGTTCAGCTGTCTGCATCGTATGGGACTAGGTTCTTCCGGCTTGATCCCGCGTGGTATGGGTTCGATCCCATCCACATGCGCCCTTCCCAATGGCGTTCGGCCTGGCAGCAGATTCTCGGAGCTCAGCCTGAGGGGAAGTCGGGTAGTGGATCAACTATCGAGAGTGTGAAATTGTACTTCATGCGTCCCGAGCGCCGCTGGATGTTTGGCATGGAGCAGGTCACGCCCCAGACAGGTGTCGCGTTACGATCCGGCGGGCAGGTGTGGCTATATTAATCGGTTATGCAAGACTGCATGCCACTTTATTTAAGAGGGAAGCAAAACTAGTTGCACATGGAGGATGAATTGGCTGACACCTCATTTCACTATTCCATCATGATAAAGCGAATCATAACCGGTCTGATCCTCGGCATCCTTGCAGGGGGAATCCAGGTCTGGTTCTTCGATCGCGATCTCATGTACCTCTGGGCGTCGGTTGCCGCCGGGGTCGTATATATGAGCGCATGGGTGCTGTTCACTGATTGGTTGAAGCTTGCAGGCGGCAAAGTGCTTCTTGGGGCGGTGGCCGGTCTCCTTGCTGCCATCGTGTGGTGGGCAATCGCGCTTCATGTGGAGGATGCATTTGTCCAGGCGGTCGTAGCGGGGCTCTGTTTCGGCGCGACCTATGCCTGGTCGGATCGGCGAATGACATGAATTATGTTTCCGCTGAGCATCTCGCAACAACCGTTCTCCCTTACTGTTACTCCAGCAGATGACAGCGCTTGGATGATGTGCTATAGAAACACTATGAATCGCAGGGATCGAATTGTATCGCACACTTTATCCTGCGCAGGTGGGTTGGCATGCGTGGTCATGTTGCTGTGTATCTGTGTCGTAACGCAGATGCTTGGAATGCCGGCCACACTCATGGACCTGGTGAATTCCGATGTGCTCACAAAGTCCGAGCCTGTCTCAGAAGATCTCTCTGCTCTCTCGTCATTAACCGGGCCAGAGAGGCCTCACTTTTTCCGTGTAGTCACAGAGTTTCGTCCAGTGCATCATCTGCCGATTTTGGCCACTACTGTGTTTCATCCTCCTTCCGCATAACCTGATCGTCTCCGCGCCATAGCACCAAGAAGCAGGCTTCTCAAGGACCACCTCTGGGTAGCTGGCAATGCCAATTCCGATTTTAGCGGCCGACCCGGAGCGTCAGAACGAACGTCTGACCAGGAATGAGGGTGTTCTGTTGCCAGAGACGTGAACAGGGATCAGTCTCACTTTCAGAGAAAGGCGAAAGAAATGAAGAGGAAAGAGGGATTTGCGAGAGGCTTTCTAGTCGTGATGATATCGACCATGTTCTTTGACGTCGCATGGACGTTTGCAACGCAAGCGCCCATCGTGGATGAGAGCATCGTAAACCAGGCTGAACGAAAACCAGTCGAGGAGGCACTGCTCAATTTCAGAATAGAGAAACTCGTCGAGCGCACTTTACCTGCGGGCTGCAGTGTAGAGCTGAAGTTTGAGAGCGATCAAAAACAATTAGATCCGCAGCTATCGCCCTCGGACAAGAGGAACACTTCCTATCTGGTAAGCCCAGATCAATGCAAAGAAGCCGAATCCTTCTTGCCGCTAAAGCGGTGATGATTACAGGGCAGGATATGAGCACATCAACAGCCATAGGTGATCAGCCGATGTCGTGATGACATGAACATATCTCGAAAGGAAGACTTCAATGACCTCTCTAATGCACTGCTCTAGGAACAAGCGGGTCCTGATCCTTGGGCTATTGGTCGCGAATCTGTGGTTCTTTTTTCAGGACGTTGGTGGGCTAGCTCAGGAGGTTGGCCCGTGCTCGATGGAGTCAGCTGCAGCTGTGAGGGAACAGTACGGTTGTGGGCTCCATCAGCGAAGTCAGGCTGTTCCGATCAACATCAAGAAAGAAAAGCGGGCTGAATCGGTCGAAACGCCGAGCCAATCTCTCAAGCACGCGTCCATTTTGCTGCGGAGATCGGCACATGCCCTCGAAACGAATGAGATTTTGGCTGTGCAGCTCATTCGGCAAGTGATCTCTATTCTAAAGCACCAGGTGATTCCATCACTCCTAGCACCGAATTCAAGTTTGGTTCCTATTGGTTTGCTCTTTGACCTGACTGAGCAGGGAATGGATGGTGAGGAGCCGATGAGTCCGGCTAGGGAAACCAGCGAGAGTGACCAGACTGGCCCCATGGGATGAACCTAAACTGCTGTCTTGCAGGCTGGACGTCGGACGTTATGAACGTACCATGAGCAGAAGCCCATGGGGTCCCCATTCAGTCGACAAGAGGAGCAGATGAATAACAATGGGCACGCAAAGCCATCACAGAGCCTCCCCGATGAGATCTGCCCAGCGTGTGGACTTCCGGCGAACCCTGATTCGGGTCATGTCGTTGTGGAATTCAAGGCAGGTTGGACTCCTCGGGCGACAATCTGTCGAATGTGGCACCGCCGATGTTACGACGTGTGGATCGAGGTGAAGAGTCCTGACGAGGGATTCACAAAGAATGGCGGGATGTTGATACCAGGCCGTCTTCTGTATTTCAGTACTACTCAACGGAATGCTAGGGTAGTCCTCTGAGGAGAGGAGGATGGTTCTGGCCCGCCAGTGTGGAGACCACGGACGCAGGGTCCGTTCATGAGCGGTTCGATGGGGATGTCTGAATCAGAACTTCATATCACCAAGAGGGAGTACCGCAGGCGGTATGGACATCCTAAGGAGATATTTTCTGGCCACGCTGACTTTGACGGGAACAGCAGCAACAGTGACTTGCTTAGCCCTTGGGGAACTAAATACGGTGGAGATGGCCACCATAGCCAAAGTGTCTATTGCGCATCTGTATTAGAACATAGGTAGAGTACACTCACAGCGCACCAAGGTGGCCGAATGAATCATCAAGTCGTCAAGTTCGAGAGTTTGCCGAGTCTTTCATAATTAGGGGAACAATCATGGTCTGGGATCCAAACGATCCATGGAGCAGGAAGGGCGACCCGCTGGAGGAAGCCCTCAAGCAAGCCAGGTCGAAGATGAGAGCGCTGTTCTCTGCGGAGGAATTTGGCGGGTGGAAGAACCGCCTACCGGCTGGGGGACTCCTCAATGTGGTCATCACGGCGCTGCTGATCCTCTTCATCTGGCAAAGTGTCTACATCGTCGCTCCGGATGAGGAAGGGGTCGTCAAACGGTTCGGCGTCCCTGTGCGCGCCGCCGAACCAGGGCCTCACTTCAAGATTCCTCTGGTCGAAACCGTCCTTCAGCCCAAGGTTGCCAAGCTCTATCGCGTAGAAGTCGGGTTCCGTACCAACCAGCAAGGCCGCCAACAGATGGTGCCCCAAGAGGCCTTGATGCTGACCGGTGATATGAACATTCTTGCGATCGAGTTCATCGTCCAATACAAGATCAAAGAAGCCCGCGAGTATTTGTTCAACGTGGCGGATATCCATGAAACCATCGGCAAGGCCGCTGAAGCTTCCATGCGTGAGGTCGTCGGTAAGAGCAAGATCGACGAAGCGTTGACTACCGGGAAAGCGGTGATTCAGCAGGACACCTTGACGTTGCTGCAGACGATTCTCGATCAGTACCATGCTGGCGTACAAATTGCCGCAGTG
>CAKKRK010000004.1 GCA_919902665.1 Nitrospiraceae bacterium | reverse complement strand
CCGATTTCCTCATTTTCCCACTTAGAGAGGTGTCTGTGAAATCGGGGGAAGGTCACTTGCTCGTCGCTCGCCAAATCCATACGATGACTAGCGTATCCGGACCGCCGTTCCAGAGGCACCACAGAGATATTCAGACGAACCTCTTCCTGGCATGGTGACCGTTTCTTTTTCTGGAGGGATGGCGGCGCTGAAGATTAAAACGGAACCGTAAGGATCGATGTGCCCATTCATTTTAACACCCGTCAGGGTGTAGGACCGATCAACTGCACGGAAGGTGCCCTCTTGGCTGAAACTTCCATTCGGTTTCACGGCATAGGTGAGTTCAGCAGTTTCTTCGAATGACGTGGAAGTTGGGCCGGGAAGTACCAGCGTACCTTGTTGTGTGAGCTGGGCAGAGCCGTGGCCATCGTAGATGATGGTCCCGGTGATGTAGAAGTGAGCCGTGGAGCCTATTGTGCTGTCAGTACAGGTTTTGACTATGCTGAACCGAAACGTGCCTGTGAGAGAGCTTGCGGAGTTACTGTGGTTGTCTTCGGCAAGGGCCGACAAGGTGAGGAGTGTGGCAAGGCAAGCTGTGAGGGCGAGCACTGTGCAGGTTGACGTGCGCATGATGAGTCCTCCTTGGTGCACGGACGTGCGTGACAAACGAATTGATGAGACAAGGGACGCACAGGTCAGCATGAAAAACAGTGCATGGTTCAGGCGAAGTCCTTCTTGGTACGGCGACGGTGGAAGACCACCGTCGCCGGGTCTGGTTCGCTCAGTTCGTGGTGAAGATCGTCGGGATAGGGGTGGCCCAAGCCTTTCAACTTCATGACCACTATACCGATGATATCTGATATCTCTGACACATTTCTTGCTGGGAATCTCGCCACAGAAAAGTCCCGTTCCCTCACCGAACTGATGTCACCGGACTCAAAGTAATAAGTCTGTAGCGATATATCGGAAAAGAGCTTGTTGTGAACTTGTGAAAAGTGTGGTCGGATTCCTTCGGTCTAGAGTAAGGCTGCAGATTCTATCTAGGTTACTGCGCCATGGGATACCCTACATAGGTAGAGTAGGAATGCTGTGAGTGCACTTCGTCAGTGATGGATCGGTATTTGGCGCTTGAGCCAGATACCCCAGAACTTCGAGTAGGCATGGGTCTGTTCCGGTTCGGTCTCATCCCTGGTCACGGCAGGATGTCCGGTGTTGGCTCATTGGAAGATGCCGCCATGGCATTATAGGTGGCCACGATCTACCTAGGCCTAATGTATTTGGATGTAGGGTACGTTGATGTAAGTCAAGCTGGTTGCGGGCTGGGTCTACCCTACTTGCCGCACGACTAGCGTGCGTATGCGATCTGATCTCATGGTGTATCGGGGATTGCGAGGGAAGCCGTGGGGGTGAGACCAGGAATACCTTCATCAATAGCCCGAGATCATGCCTGTACCGAGGGGTAAGATTGCAAGACCTGACACCTGTTCCCTCTCTTGACTCCTAATACTCGCGATAGTTTATCAGGGCTACGTCAGAATCTTATTTGGGCCGCCTGAGGCCGCCTGCTTGGGTTGGTGACTGGATGGATACAGGACTCTCCCGCCTTGTCTGCTGGTCTGTTGTCTCAACAGGTATCCATGGGAGTCTCGCGGAGGCGGTTTCCACCGCATCAATTGCGAGTTGAACGGCAAGGCCATCATGAAAGGATGCATCGATATCAGGATCGAGTTTCCCTCTCAGACAGGCATTCACAAAGCTTCGCATCATGATGCCGAGGGCGCTGGGAGATTCGCTTCGTGCCTCGGTCGGCAGCGGTAGCTCTTCCCACCGTGAGCTTGGTGGGTGCACGATCTGTAATGTATCAATGCTACCCCTGCTCAGCGAGGCGCGGAGCGCCCCTTCTTCTCCGATCACTTCGATATGAGCCTTGCCAGTATATGACGGCATGACTCGGCTGGTAAACCACTGACCCTGTACGCCACTCTTGTGTGTAAACCATGCAGTTGCCACGTCATCAGTTGTTGGGTCTGGTGATACGGCTAGGTCTTTCCCGTTGCGAGGAATATGGCGGTATAACCCGGTGACTGATTGGAGAGGGCCGAACAGGAATCGTGCCAGGTCAAAGAGATGTGGTCCCACATCATGGAGGACGCCACTACCTTTTGATTGAAACCTTTCCCAGCTATTATGTTGAGCGCGCAGGTGATAGGGCACACCAATGTCCCCTCGCTGGATCCGACGTCGTAGCTCTTGCAATCCATAGAGGTAGCGATAGGTAAAGGCGACCTGGTGGACCTTCCCGCTCAGTTCCGCCGCGCGAACCATCTCTTGAGCTTGTGTCACGCTCGTCGCCAACGGCTTTTCACAGAAGACATGCTTTCCTGAGGCGAAGCCGGCTGTGGCCTGTGCGGCATGTTCGCTGTTTGACGTGACGATTGTGATCGCATCGAGATCTGTTCGCGCGCATAGTTCGTGATAGTCGGTGTAAACGTCGGGAATATTGAATTGGGTCGCGAGAGATTGAAGCCGTTCTGGCCGACGGCCGGCAATGGCCACAACTTTGGCTTGAGGATGGGACTGAAGCCCTGGTAAATGACATTGCTCGGCAAATGCCCCGGTTCCGATGACCCCAATCCGCAGTACCTTGCCTTGGCTAGGTACTGAACCCTTGGTACTCGTGATAGCTTTCCGGCTCATGAAGAAGCCTCCTCAAAATGGAATATAACGAAGCTCTGTCCGAAAGGGAACGAATTATTCAGACGCTTTTCGGGTGTTCGCGTATCAGTAGGGGCACTAGTATTAAGGAGGATGAAAGATTAAGTCACTAAGTACCACATGATAGAAGAGGGAGGTTGCTTCGATGGAGAAACGAGGATTGGTTGGTCTCTTTGCTTCAGAAGGTTCAGTAGGAATCGAGAAGCCCTCAGAGTGCGAGGATTCCGCCGATGTATCGGGCGTGAGCAGGTCAATAAGCCCGACCGGTGTGCCCAGCACTTGCAAGACCACGCACATAGATAAGATCAGAATGGCTACAGATGTTCGACTCAATACATAGGATTGTAGAGTGAAATGACTCTGAACTGCGGGTAAGTTATTGGTTCTCTCTGAAAGTGACATCGCACCATCCATCCGACCGAGACACCGATCTTCCAAATTCCATATAGATGAATGTGAGAACGGGTACAGTTTTCCATGCACCTGTAGGTTCTCATTCGCGATGATTGACAGCATCAGCAGACCCAAAAGACTATCCGGCAAAAGAACTCATCCCTGCCTCATAGGCAGGGATGTCCAACAATACTATTCCGCCTTCTCCACATCAATATGTCCAGACCGTCGGTTTTGTTGGAAGCGAGCAAAGGGGGCGCCCTGAGCGGCACCTGTGTTTTTCACCACCCGTAAAGCCACACCGCTTGGTTGTCATTGTTTCTGTTGCAAGGATCCTGATCTAGTCGCATTGCTTAAACTGGGACTGCTGACAACGCCGTGCCATCTCCTG
>CAKKRK010000003.1 GCA_919902665.1 Nitrospiraceae bacterium | reverse complement strand
GGGTCTTGCTGCAAGGCCTCCTGATAGACCCGAATGATTTCGCTGGGCTCGCCTTGATCCAGAAACAGCTCTTCCAGTCGGTGGAGGATGATCACGCTGCGGGTCCGCGAGTAGACTTTTTTCAAGATTTCGACGGCATCCTTCGTTTTGCCTTCATGGATCAGAATTTCACCGATTCCGATATAGGCAGGCAGGAAGCTACGATCTTTCTTAATCGCTCCCCTGAAATATCTCCGGGCTTTATCGGGATGCCCACGTTCAAGCAGTTGCCGTCCGACTTCATACATGCATCCGACGAGCAGGGTGGCTTCGGCTTGTTGCTCAGGGGCGGGAAGATTGGCTTTGAGTAAACGATGTTGGATCTCAAGCGCGTCGCTCCACCGCTCCATACGGATATTGAGATTCCGTTTCCGGATGAGCGCGGTCAGGTTGTCGGGTTCGATCTTGAGGATTTGCTGAAGTGCCTGAAGCGCCTCTTCGTAACGTTTGGCGTCCTCCAGATCCTTGCCCAATTCCAACAACACCTCGATGTTTCGATCGTCCACTCGTTGCGCATGTTGGTGGAGTCGGATCGCTTCAGGGAAGTTCCGCTCTGATCGATAGATATTTCCCAGCCATAGAAGGGAATCGACTCGATTGGGGTCGATCGTCAGGGCCTTCTCCAAGAGCGTGATTGCGTCCAAGGTGCGTTTTGACATGAACGCATGGGTTCCGTCTCGGTGGAGGGTGTCGACCTTCTCTTTCCGACGCATCAAGCGGTTGCTTCGCCAATTCAGGATTAAGTGCGCCGTTTGCTGGAGCCCCACGACGAAGGTCGCAATCACTGCTCCACATGCCATGGAGATCAAGACGAGCGTGACAGGACTGAGCTCGAACTCTGCGCCAGGAGCGGTATGGATGAGGATTGTCCCTGGATTCAGTTCGCGGAAATAGCTGTAGATGAATACGCCGGCGCTGATGAGGAAAATAGTAATCAGCAGCTTGAACATGGCCTAGACCATCTTCTGTGAAGTCGCCTTCTGGGTCATCCGCCCCTTTGCGGTGGCTATCGGAGCCGACGCTTCGCCCGGAACGGGGATCTGCTGTGCATCGCTCCACAGACGCTCAAGGGCATAATGCGAGCGCGTGTCTTGTTTGAACACATGGGCGACGACATCGCCAAAATCGATCAGGACCCACTGGCCCGATGTGGTACCCTCAAGACTCAGTGGCCGTTGACCCACGTGTGCGAGAACATCAGCCACGGAATCAGCGATCGCGCGTGTTTGCCGGTCGGATTCAGCCGACCCAATGACTAAATAATCAGCGAGTGACGTCAGCGGGGCGACATGGAGGACTTGGACATCAAGGGCCTTCTTGTCGAGCATGGCCCTGGCTATGGCGAGGGCGGTGGCCTTAGATGCGCGTGTGATCGCTCTCCTCCTGATAAAGACTATGACGAAGTATATAAGATTGTACCAGTGGGGGCAACATATTTACCACGGAGAGTTCGTCCCGAACTCTCCGTCTAATCTCTGAGGCCGATGTTGGACAGGGTGGAAAGGCGAGGCAGGTGACTCCTGGATCAGAGGTACTGGCGATATCTAGTCTGTTGAGGGCACCAGTGTCTAGCCCTGTCAGTCCATCAGGATCGAGTGTGGGGAGCAGTGACATTCCAGCCAATGCCCGAAAAGATTGCCCTGGTCTGGGAACGACCACGAAATGGCAGATCCGTAAGAGCTCTTTTGGTTCTCTCCATGTCGGGAAGTCTAGAAACGCGTCGAGCCCTATAATGAAGAACAGCTCCGTGGATGGGCCATAGTGGTGTTGAAATGCTCGGATAGTATCGATCGAGTAGGACTTTCCTTTTCGCTGCATCTCGATGTCTGATACTGTGAACAACGGGTTGTCAGCAATCGCGAGCCGGACCATTTCAAGCCGAACATTCGCCGGAGCTAGTGAGCCGTCCCGCTTATGGGGCGGATCGCCGGTCGGAATGAAGAGGACCTGGGAGAGCTGCATGCGCTCATGGACCTGCTGAGCAATGGTCAGGTGACCATTATGAATAGGGTTGAAGCTTCCACCGAGCAGGCCCACTTTGAGGGGTAAGTCTTTGGTGCTCGCCTCGCTGAGCGGGCGATGCGGGCTGAGTGCTGGGTGCTGAAGATCGGGGCTCGAAGAATTCATGACTCAGCACTAGAGGATGACTAGGTTGTCTCGGTGAATAACTTCCTCATACTCTTGAGGGCCAAACTGTGCATGAATGTTCGCGGTCTTGAGACCTTTCATCTGACCCAATAAGTCAGACGACACGTTTACCAGACCTTTTGCGAATTCTTTTTCATCCGTATCGAGGCAGCTGACCGGATCGCCGGCTTCAAATGATCCCGTCACCTGGAGGATGCCGGATGCCAGCAGGCTTTTCCCTCGCTTGGTCAAGGCATCCACTGCCCCCTGGTCGAGATGGATCTGGCCGCGAGGGCGCAGCGTAAAGGCGATCCAATGTTTACGACTGGTCAACCGACGCTCCCGGGCGAGAAAGAGACTGCCACCGGGTTCTCCGCTAAGGACCGTTGGGAGGAGTCCGGCCCGTTCACCATTGAGCACTAATGTCGGAATTCCGTACTCGCCGACTTTCTTGGCGGCTCGAAGCTTGGTCGCCATTCCGCCGGTCCCTTCAAAGGTGCTGGACACCCCTGCCAGGCGCTCGATATCTTCAGTAATCTCGGCAATCAGCGGAATCAAGGTCGCCGACGGGTTCTTGCGTGGATCTTCCGTATACAGTCCGTCAACGTCAGAGAGGATCACCAGCAAGTCCGCATCGGCCAGATGAGCCACTTCGCTTGCGAGGGTGTCGTTATCACCGACCCTGATTTCATCGACCGCGACGGTGTCGTTTTCATTGATGATGGGCACGATGCCGAAACCGATGAGTGCCGCGAGTGTATGGCGAGCGTTCAGAAATCGGCGGCGATCAGCGAGATCCTGGTGGGTGAGCAGAATCTGCGCCACGTGAATATTGAGACGTTCAAACGCTTTTTCATAGGCCCACATGAGCCGGCTCTGCCCCACGGCTGCGGCCGCTTGCTTGATTGGGAGGCTCTTGGGATACTCCTTCAGTTCCAACTTTCGGATACCGGAGATGATGGCACCGGAAGTGACCACCAGGATTTCCCGACCTGCTGTTCGGAGTATTGCGATGTCATCAGCCAATCGCTCAATGTGTTGGGGGCGCAGACCTTCCGCACGCGACGCGATCAGGCTGCTGCCGATCTTGACGACGATCCGCTTCGCTTGTCCTAGGAGCTGGTCTCGCATGGCGTCTTCCGTACACGCATGACCTGTTTCCCGAGGTAGGTGATCAAGTCAGCAAGCCCTTGATTCGTGGCGGCGGAAATCGGCAAGCACGGATAGCCGTTGAGGCGACAATAGGTCTGCAGCTGAGCCAGCCGTTCGCTTGTGCCGATCACATCGATCTTGGTTGGCACGATGGCGAAAGGGCGTGTGGTGAGCCCTCCGTCATAGGCGGCAAGTTCCCGCCGCAAAGTCTCAAAGCTGGCCAGGGGATCATCGGGAGCCCATTCTGAGACATCGATCAAGTGGAGCAAGAACGCGGTTCGTTCGATGTGGCGGAGAAACTGTATGCCGAGGCCTTTCCCCTCGTGGGCGCCTTCAATCAGGCCTGGAATATCGGCCACGACAAAACTTCCTTCGGATCCCAACCGGACAATGCCGAGATTGGGGATCAACGTCGTGAAGGGATAGTCAGCAATCTTGGGTCTGGCCGCTGAGATGGCTGCAATGAGCGTCGATTTGCCAGCGTTGGGAAAACCAACTAGTCCGACGTCGGCGAGCAGTTTCAGCTCAAGCTGCAAGGTTCGTTCTTCGCCAGGAGTTCCGGGAGTACACTTCGTCGGCACTCGATTGACGGAGGTCGCGAAATTGCTGTTGCCTTTCCCGCCTCGCCCTCCGTGGGCGATGACAGCCGTTTGGCCATCTTCGATGAAATCCACGAGTGTTTCTTTCGTTTGGTCATCGGAGACAATGGTACCAACTGGAACCGTGATGGTTCGATCTTCTCCGGAACGACCCGTGCAATTGGATCCTCCACCGTGTCGCCCGTTTTCAGCCTCATAGTGGTTGAGGTAGCGGAGGTCGAGCAGGGTCGTCAAGCGATGAGATGCGGTCATGACGATGTCGCCACCGGTGCCTCCATCTCCGCCGTCTGGGCCTCCACGCGGAACAAACATCTCCCTGCGGAAACTGCAGATGCCGTTTCCGCCACGACCGGCTCGTACCGCGATGTGTGCTTCATCGATAAACATAATCTCTCAACGTTCAGTAGCCTGCTCGGTCACGACGAGTAGGAAAGTATACCCGACTCTGAGCAGAGAGGGAGAGAGAATTTAGCCAGTGTGATCGTAACGGAAGAGGCAGGAAAGCGAATCAGGACTTGGCCGGAACAGGATATACACTGACTTTTCGTCTGCCGCGTCCACCTTCGAACTTGACCACACCGCTCATGGTAGCGAATAGGGTATGGTCTCTTCCAAGGTCCACATTGAATCCAGGGAAAAATTTTGTGCCGCGTTGGCGGACGATAATGCTGCCAGCTGTTACGGTCTCACCACCATAGGCCTTGACCCCCAAATATTGAGGATTGCTGTCACGACCGTTACGTGAAGATCCGCCACCTTTGTTTGTTGCCATGGGTAAGTCCTTCTTATGTCTTTAGGCCGTTGCAATATTCGTAATCAACAGCTTAGTGAATCCTTGTCGGTGTCCACGGGTGCGGCGATAGCCCTTGCGGCGCTTTTTCTTAAAAACGGTAATTGATCGGGTTCGACCTTGCTGCACGATTTCAGCCGTGACCTTGGCCCCGTTAATGAGAGGCTGTCCAAGTAGAATACCAGCGTCACCATGCACGAGACGGACCTGGCCGAGTTCTACCTCAGCCCCGACGTCTCCTGGCAGCCGTTCGACCTGAACCGTTGCCCCAGCCTCGACTCGATACTGCTTTCCGCCTGTTTCAACAATCGCGTACATATTATTCCTTTTCCGAGCGTGAAGAACGGTTCATTTAACATGGGGATGAGAGAGGTGTCAAGACATACCGGGAGCACAAGCGAGTTGTTGAGTAGATATGGGCCCCTCTTTAGAGGACTAGGAGAGCGATCGTGCCGACACGTATGCTGAGCGCTACCATTGCGAGGGCATGTTTCCGGTATTTCCACGATACAAAATCGGGAGATGACAACAAGATCATGTCGCACATCAACAAGTTTGTGATCCGTACCTATCATCGGATTCCCGTTCGCTGTGTTGTGTACTATCTGGGCGGAGATTTCCTCGGGAAAGGAACGGTGATAAACCTCTGTCGTAACGGGTTTCGCGTCCTGGGCGATCATCAAGTAGCCCCTGGGATGGAACTAGTCGTCCGGCTCACCCTTCCCGATAAAGATGAGCCGGTCGAAATTCAGCGTGTCGTTGTTCGATGGGTGCGCGGCCTGTTGTTCGGTGGCAAGGTCGTGACCATGAGTCCTGAGGGAGAAGAGCGAGTCGGAACGTTTCTGAGTGCCTGCCTGCGTGCCTATTGCGCCTCCACGTAAGTGTTTTCATGACTATGTGAGTGGTTCGGAGTCAATCTCCAGCCTGGTTGCTTGACCCACGTTTGACCTCACGCTATAGTCCGTCACGCCAGCCCTCGCAGGCAGAATTTAGTGCTATCGCTCGCTGGAGATCGTCTTCAATGTTGGAACCGGTTGAAAAGATCTGGATGGATGGGAAGTTTGTCGGGTGGGAGGAGGCCAATGTCCATATTCTCACCCATTCGCTGCACTATGGCCTTGCTGCGTTTGAAGGTATTCGGTGCTACAAGGGAAAATCAGGATCCGCAATCTTCCGGCTTCAGGAGCATGTCGATCGACTGTTTGATTCGGCCCATATCGGCATGATGGCCATGCCGTATGACAAAAAGCAGATCACCGACGCCATTATTGAAACCGTTCGAGTCAATCGTCTCGATGCCTGTTACATTCGTCCATTGGTCTACATTGGGTATGGGGCGATGGGCATCCATCCAGGGGAGAATCCGATTCGGGTGGGCATTGCTGCCTGGAGGTGGGGCGCCTATTTGGGGGATGATGCATTGGCCAATGGAATGCGTGCCTGCATCTCATCCTTTACGAGGCACCATGTGAATGTGTCCATGACCAAGGGGAAAATATCCGGGTACTATGTGAACTCCATTATGGCCAAACGGCAGGCGAAGGCCGATGGATATGACGAGGCGATTCTTCTCGATCCGGAAGGTTATGTTGCCGAGGGAACAGGAGAGAATGTGTTCATCGTTCGACGGGGAGTGCTCAAGACGACGCCGTTGACGTCGGTGCTTGAAGGGATTACGCGAAACTCCGTGATCCAATTGGCTCAAGAACGGAACATCGTCGTGGTGGAGGAACGATTCACGCGCGATGAAATGTATATTGCCGACGAAGTATTTGTGACGGGAACCGCTGCAGAGTTGACCCCGGTCCGAGAAATCGACAACCGGCGCATTGGAAATGGTACCCCTGGACCGATGACACGTGCCCTCCAAGACACCTTCTTTTCAATCGTGCGTGGAGAAGACCTCGCGCATGAGTCCTGGCTGACTCGTATCTGATACCTCGCAGGCCGAAAGGCATCAACTGCCAATCGAGTGACATGGAACCGGGACCCTCTCGATTGCCGAATGACGCCCTGACGAAGAACAGGTCAGTGGCCCGCCGCTGGAGTTTCCCCAGAAGGATGCGAATCCCCTGAAGGTTGAGCGGGTGAAGCAGCCGGGGGAGCTGTGGGTTCGCTCTTGGGCTGCATATCGATGACGGTCGAAGAGAAGTTTCGTTGCTTGGCTAAAATGGCCAGGCTAAGCGATGTCACCATGAACACGGCCGCCACAACGACCGTCAGCTTGCTCAGAAAGTTTGCCGGGCCACGGCTGCCGAACACCGTCTGACTGGATCCACCAAACGAGGCACCGATTTCCGCCCCCTTTCCCGATTGGAGAAGAATCGCCCCAATCATCAGGAAGCAGATAAAAACATGGACAATAACCAGCAACGTATACAGCATGAGATCTCAGACTCCGGTGGATCGCGCAACAGAAGCAACTGTTGCAATTGTAGCAAAGGACTCGACTTGGAGACAAGCGCCACCGATGAGTGCGCCGTCGATCTGGTCCGAGGCCAGTAACGATTCTATATTGTGTGGCGTGACGCTTCCTCCATAGAGAATTCTCGTGCAGTCGGCGACCGTGGGAGAGGCGACGGTGGCAAGGACTTGCCGAATCGTCCGGTGGGCGGCAATGGCTTGCTCAACCGTCGCCGACTTTCCCGTACCGATGGCCCAGACTGGTTCATACGCGATGGTGATGGTGGCCAACGCCTCCGTGGCAAGGCCGGACAGACCGTCGTGCACTTGTTGTGTCAGTATGTGGTCGGTCGTGCCGTTGTCTCGTTGTGCAAGTGTTTCACCGATGCAGAGGATGGGGCGCAACCCGTGCTTGAGTGCCGCTCGAATTTTCTTCTGGATCAGGTCGCCCTGTTCTCCAAAGAGCGTTCGCCGCTCTGAATGCCCAACAATGACATAGCGACAACCGAGGTCCTTCAGCATCGGTGCGGAGACTTCTCCCGTGTAGGCACCGTGATCTTCCCAGAACAGATCCTGCGCTCCAAGTTGAATCGGAGACGAGGCGCCCAACGCCAGGCGGACTGATTCCAGCGCAGTAAACGGGGGGGCCACGACGAGCTCAAGGTTTGCAGGCTGAGCAGGAACACGAGCGAGCAGGTCGCGCATGAAGACGGTTGCTTCAGACGCGGTCTTGTTCATCTTCCAGTTGCCGACGATCAGGATAGTACGCACAGTGACTCTCGGATCTCTGTTACTTTCTGAGGATTATTGATTAGCTTGGACGATCAGGCAGTGCCGCGAGACCTGGAAGGATTTTGCCTTCTAGCAATTCAAGCGCCGCGCCACCTCCGGTCGAGATGAACGACATGTTCTCGGATTCGCCGGACCGATGAACGGCCAGAGCCGTCTCGCCGCCGCCGACGATTGTGAGCGCATAGGCATCAGCGATGGCGTGAGCCATCGCCATGGTGCCTCTGGCGTAAGCGTCGATTTCAAATACTCCCATGGGTCCGTTCCATAGGATAGTTTTCGCGTTTTGGACCGCCTCATTAAAGAGTTTGACGGAGGCCGGCCCGATATCAAGGGCATACCATCCTTTGGGGATCTCTTGTACCGGGACTATTTTTGTTTCAGCGCCAACTTCTCGGCTGGCTGCGACAACACAATCGACGGGCAGGTAAAATTTGACTCCTCGTGAGAGCGCGTGCTCTTCGATTCCTCGTGCAAAGTCCAGCATATCCATCTCAACGAGGGAGTTGCCGATCTCCATGCCTTTGGCCTTTAAGAATGTAAACGCCATGCCGCCGCCGATGATGACTTTGTCGACCTTCTTTCCCAGGTTTTCAATCACGCCGATCTTTCCGGACACTTTCGCTCCTCCCAGGACGGCGGCAAACGGACGCACGGGATTAGCGATGGCGCCTTCAAGATACTCAATTTCCTTCTTGAGTAGTGCACCTGCTGCCGCATCTTTAATGTACTTTGTGATCCCAACCGTCGATGCGTGAGCCCGATGTGCTGCTCCGAATGCGTCATTGATGAAGACATCGCCCAGCGAGGCCAGGGCTTTGGCGAAGCCATCGTCGTTCTTTTCCTCTTCGGTATGAAAACGGAGATTTTCCAGTAAGAGTACATCTCCGTCCTTCATTTTGGCGACCAGCTTCTCGACGGCCGGGCCGATACAGTCCGGCGCGAAGATCACTTCTTTCCCGAGTAGTCGCCCCAGACGTTTTGCGACAGGGGCGAGGCTGTACTTTGGTTCGAAGGCGCCTTTCGGCCGACCGAGGTGAGAGCAAAGAATGACTTTGGCGCCTTCATCGACGACGCGATTGATGGTCGGCAGGGTCGAGCGAATGCGGGTGTCGTCAGTAATTTGGAGCGATTCATCGAGTGGCACGTTGAAATCCGCGCGGATGATCACGCGCTTGCCACGAAGCTGCACATCGTCCATGGTCTTCTTGTGCAAGTTCATGAGGCGTTCCTCCCGTAGGTGCTGTGAACTGATAAAGTTGGTTCAAGAGACGGATTCGTGTAAAGCCTGCCCCATCATCCCTGGTGCCACTTTCAGCGAATAATAGATTTTCCGGCCAGGACCTTGACCAGGTCGCGGACTCGGCATGAATACCCCCATTCATTGTCGTACCACGCCGTTACCTTGACGAGACGCTTGTCCACGACATTGGTCAACGGAGCATCGACGGTGGCCGAGTGAGGGTCCCCTTTTTGGTCGATCGAGACGAGGGGTTCTTCGGAGTACTTGAGAATGCCTTTGAGCGGACCATCCGCAGCCTTTTTGAAGGCCGCGTTAACGGATGCGATATCACAATCCCTCTCAGTTTCGACGGTTAGATCGACCAGCGAGACATTCGGGGTCGGGACGCGAATGGCAAGCCCATCCAATTTACCCTTGAGTTCGGGGATGACCAGATGCAAGGCCTTGGCCGCTCCGGTGCTGGTAGGAATCATCGACATGCCGGCTGCGCGGGCGCGTCGAAGGTCTTGATGGGGCAGATCCAACAATTGTTGATCGTTGGTGTACGAATGGATGGTGGTCATGGTGCCATGTTTGATGCCAAATGTTTCCAACAGAACCTTGGCCACGGGCGCCAGGCAGTTAGTCGTGCAGGAGGCATTAGATACAATGTGATGCGATTTCGGATCGAGCTTGTCTTCGTTCACCCCAAGTACGATGGTCACATCGGGATCTTTCGACGGGGCCGAGATAATCACGTGTGTGGCGCCGGCAGATAAATGTTTGCCTGCCGCGTCTCGGTCGGTAAATCGGCCTGTCGATTCGATCACCACGTCCACGTTCAGTGCCTTCCAGGGCAGTTCTTTGGGGTCTTTCAGTGCAAGCACTTTGATGGGGGTTCCATCAACGAAAATTTGGTCTTCCTTGGCTTCAACAGTGGCCGGAAGGGTCCCGTGTACAGAGTCATACTTGAGCAGGTATGCGAGCGTTTTGGCGTCTGTGAGATCGTTAATTGCGACGATTTGCAGATCTTTGTCACCCATCGAGGCGCGAAATACGTTGCGTCCAATGCGTCCGAATCCATTGATTCCAACTCGAATGGCCATAGTGTAATCCTCTACATGTAATGAATGGGTTCAGTATAACCAGGTGTTTCGCTGGAACAAAATGATAGTATCGATGCCTTCTCCTTCTTGTCAAGGTTTGAGACGAGGGTTTGTAGCTAGCACATCATCTGTCCGGTTTTTGTAGCACGTGAAGTGTCCGGTTTA
>CAKKRK010000002.1 GCA_919902665.1 Nitrospiraceae bacterium | reverse complement strand
CGCACCAATGTTTTGCAACGATTGCAGATCGCGACGGTGGAGGATGCGCTCTGGACCATCCCGTGGCGCTATGAGGATCGATCGGTCATGACACCGATCGGAAATCTCGTTCCGGGGATGAGTGTCTCGATTTGTGGGGTGATCGGATCATGTAAGGCGAAACGAACACGGAATCGGCGGTTGAGTCTCGTGGAAGTCGGCGTTGAAGATCAGTCTGGGCGAATGCAGGTGGTCTTCTTCAATCAACCGTATTTGGAGGAGATGCTGACGGCTGGGACTCGTGTGATGATGAGCGGTCGAGTGATAGCTGATCGACAGGGATGTATGGTCCCGCGCATGGATGTGGCGCAATACGAAGTTATTGGAGAAGACACGGAGTCGATGCTGCATGTCGGACGAATCGTCCCAATCTATCATGAGACCAAGGGATGGACCTCTCGTCAGATGCGGATGCTGGTGAGGAATCTGTTAGCAGACCATGGGCGTGAGGTCGTAGACCCTCTGCCCATGTCTCTTCGAGCGCGGCAGCGGCTGATCCCGATCCATGACGCGCTGCAAGATGTCCATTTCCCCAAGACCGGCACGGATCTTCAGCTTCTGGAACGAGGGAAGACGCCGGCGCACCGGCGTTTGGCGTTCGAAGAACTCCTCTTGCTCCAATTGGCTTTGGCGAGCAGGCATCGAGCGGTGCACGAAGAGCCGAAGGACTTGCGGTTCAACTCGCAGACACCTCTCTTGGAAAAGCTTGGTCGACTCTTGCCATTTTGCCTCACAGCCGCACAGGATCGGGTCATTCGCGAAATATTTCAGGACATGATTTCGCCGCGTCCCATGAATCGTTTGGTGCAAGGTGATGTGGGATCCGGAAAAACGGCGGTCGCCTTGCATGCGCTGGTGCTGGCTGGTGGTTCAGGCTATCAGGCTGCGTTGATGGCACCGACCGAGATTCTAGCAGAGCAACACTATCGGAACCTGTCAGGAATGCTGCAGGCCCTCGGGCTTCAGACGACTCTCGTGCGTGGGGGAGAGAAATCCTCGGTGAAGAAGATACAGGCTGAGCAACTGGCATCGGGTGAGATTCATGTGGCGATCGGAACGCATGCCCTCCTTCAGCAGGGAGTACAATTCAAGAATTTGGGGTTGGCGGTGGTCGATGAGCAGCATAAGTTTGGTGTGCTGCAGCGAAAGACTCTGATCGACAAGGGCTACAAGCCGGATGTGCTTGTCTTGACGGCCACGCCGATTCCACGGACATTGGCCATGACGGTCTATGGTGACCTTGATGTCTCGGTGATTGATGTCCTGCCGCCTGGACGAAAGCCGGTGCGCACATGTCTTTTTCAGAATGCGCAGCGACGGCGTGCCTATCAGATTGTGCGCGATGAGTTGCTTGCCGAAAGGCAAGCGTATGTCGTCTATCCGTTGGTGGACGAATCGGAAAAGGTTGATCTTCAAGCAGCGATTCAGGGAGCCGAGCAGTTGCAGAACGGGGAATTTTCTGAATTTCGTGTTGGCCTACTGCATGGGCGCATGAAAGCGGCTGAAAAAGAAGCAGTAATGGCCGACTTTAAGGCCGGAAGAATTCAGGTATTGGTCGCGACGACAGTGATTGAAGTAGGAGTCGATGTGGCGAATGCAACGGTCATCTTGATCGAACATGCCGAGCGGTTTGGCCTTGCACAATTGCATCAATTACGCGGACGGGTAGGGCGGGGTAACCAGCAAGCCTATTGCCTCTTGATGGCCCAGCATCTGGGACGAGGAAGGGTGCAGTCGGGCGGACGTGCGATGGGAAGTGAGGGGTCGGTGTCTACGGCAAGAGAACGACTAGATGCGCTGGTCCGGTCACACGATGGATTTGTGATTGCCGAAGATGATTTGCGAATCAGAGGCCCTGGAGAATTCTTTGGGTTGCGCCAATGGGGGATGCCAGAGTTTCGCGTGGCGAATCTGGTGAGCGACGCTGATCTATTGCAGCAGGCCAGGCAGGAGGCTTTTTCGCTGCTAAAAGCAGACCCAGGATTGAAAGAGGCGGCCCATCAGGAATTGCGAACGGCGATGTTGCGGAAATGGGAGAAAAAATTGGAGTTGGGTTCAATCAGTTGACTGAACTGATACGCTGACAGGAGTGCAGGCTGACACGATAGAATTGTCGCTGCCAGCGTGACACATGGTACTCTGTCAGCCAGGAGACGTATGGGTTTGTTGCAACGGATGAAAGATGACTTGCGAGCTGGGCTTGCTACCCTGCGCCTGGGGACTGTCCATGCGGCAGGACGTGCGCTGGAAGAGACGGAACTGCTTCGCATGAGGCTGGAGCTGCGCAAGCTCGAACAACAGTTGTCCGATCTGTACAAAGACATCGGCGAGCGGGCCATCGATATGAAGGAACGAGGCGAAACGGCAGAACGGGTGGTGTACGACGCCGAAATTGTGCGTCTCGTCAAAGAGGTTGAGGTACTCAAAGCGTCGCAGAAGAAACTGGAAGCCGATATGGAAGACATTCGGAACGAGCAATGACTGCATCGCCTCAGCCTGCGCGCCGATTCGCCGGCATCGATATCGGCACCCTTACCTGTCGTTTGTTGATTGCGGATCTCGCCTCTGGGCACCCCCTCACAGAACTTCGATCTGACCGTCGCATTCTCCGGCTAGGGGAGGGTGTCGATCAGACTAAGCGACTAAGTTCAGCCGCGATGGATCGCGTCATCCACTGCCTACAAGAATGGCGGTATGTCATTGATGGCTATCACGTTGAGGCTACCGCTGTCGTAGCAACAAGCGCTGTCCGTGACGCTGCAAATCGGGATGAGTTTCTTGAGCGAGTCAAACGTGAGGCCGGGTTTGAAGTGGAAGTCATTTCAGGCGAGGAAGAAGCGCGGCGGACGTTGCTCGGCATTCGTTCAGGCTTGCCGGTAGGGGTGACGGACATCCTGGCATTGGACATCGGCGGCGGGAGCACCGAGTTCATTCTGGATAGGCCTGACCGGAAGCCCATTGTGCAGTCAATTGATATCGGAGTCGTTCGTCTTTGCGAGCGGGTGCTACACCATGATCCGCCGAGTGATGGGGAAGTGCGACAGGCGCGTGAGTGGGTGAGACGAGAGACAAAAACAGCCGTCGCTGAGATGACGGGTTTTGAAACAGCGACTTTCGTCGGCACCGCCGGTACAGTGACCAGCCTCGCTGCTATGGCCCAAAAACTTCCGACCTATGAGTCCGCCAGAATTCACAACTATGTGTTGAAGCTAGAAACTATCAGGGAACTTGAACAGACGCTGCTTAGCGGAACGAAGGCTGAGCGTGTCGGTTTGCCGGGCTTGGAGAAAAATCGTGAAGAAGTCATCGCCGCCGGGGCGATCATTATTCGGACGATCATGGAGACGCTGGGCCTCCAGAGTGTGCTTGTCAGTGATCTGGGATTGCGAGAAGGGGTGCTGATAGATTTGGAGAGGCAGGCAGGAAATCGGTGAGCCAAGAAGGATGACAGAGTTGCTCGTGCTCAACCGGTAGACTACAATGCAATTCGGTGGGAGGCACCGTCATGAGAATTTCAAAGATGACCCGTCGTCGAGGGAGAGAACCAAAGATCATGGTTGCTGAGGCTCTCTTGACGGTTCTTCTTGCGAAGGATAACGGCCACTATTGTGCCAAGTGTCCAGAGCTAGATCTTGTGACGGAACTACCGACCGCCGACGCTGCTTTAGAAGAGCTGATTGAAGCTATTCGGGACTACGCGAAGGAATATCTCCAAGATCGCGATCGATATGCCATAAGCCCCAACAGAGCCCACCATGCGTCCTATATCGAGGCTATTGCCGCTTGCAAGACCGATTGGGAGTTGCGGACGTTGATCGAGATCAAGCATGGCCTCGTTCACGTATAACGATTTCCGTGTTGTGCTCAAGCGGGCAGGGTTCGAACTTCTCCGTTCCGAAAAACACGAAAATTAGGAGCCTGTCCAATATTGTCCCTTCTACTGCGGCGAACGACGCACGGCCATCTGCCTTGTTCTCGGCCCACGAAAAATCCTCAACGTATTCCAGCGAATGCGCTTCCGGTTTTTCGAGGCCTATGGCCGCGCATCTGTCCATGCCTCATTAGCCCCGTGACGAATAGCAACGTCGGACAGGCTCCTCGCGAAAGTTCCTGCCGAACGGCTCGATTCTGCGAGTCCGGATCAGTCACTAACACAAACGCAATATGGTTGGGCGATAAGATTATGAAAATTACAGTATCGGGGCGGATCACTCAGGGTAACGATGGTGTTTATCGATTTCCGCTGATCCTGGGTGCTGGGCAGAGTGCCAAAACTGTCCATCTCGATTTGGATGCTAGCTATCAGCCGAATAGCCTTGAGCCTACAAGGCCGCTAGGGCAAGATTTTTTCCCCGTGGATGGTCCTTGGGCATATCGGGGAATAGCGATCGAGGTAAAAGGGGGCAATGAACTTTCTCTTGAAGAAGTTCGGTTGAAAATAAAGCATGCAGTGCTGCGCCGAGACAAGGCTTTTGAGCGGATGCGGCGCGAAATCGAAGCCCTTGAAAATGTGGAGCAGGCTGATATAGCACGGCGAGAGCGCATTCCCGATCCAGTGCGCTTATTCGTCTGGCAGAGAGACCAAGGTAGGTGCGCAAAGTGTGGAAGTGATGAAAAGCTTGAGTTTGACCATATCATCCCGGTTATCAAGGGTGGCAGTAATACGGAACGCAATGTCCAGCTTCTCTGCGAACAGTGTAATCGCGCCAAAGGGGCAAGTATTTAGGCGAAGGTTGTCATCCAATAAGGCGTTCAGCCAGTGGCTCCGCCGACGCCCGCTGCCGTAGTGGACGAGCTGTTACGGTGGGGCTGGTGGGATTTATAGTCGGCTAGTGAGAAGCAATGGGAGCCCGTATAGAGAAATGGAAACATACGTATTTTGAGCCGGTGCCTCGGTGCCTTACGGTGCACCTACAATGGCAACATTCCTTAGCTGCTCATTTTCTGGGTGGAGCCTCATACCTCCAGTTCTGACCGACTTCGATGAAGATCTCAAAATTGCTGCTCGATTTATCGATAACCAGTATGGGACGAATGTAAGTGCTGCTCAAAGAGGCGGTGATCATTTTTCGTCCAAAGTTGAAGTGACGTTAAGTAAGATAAATGTAGAAGTGTTGTTGGCATTGGCTGACGAGAATAAAAGGTCCGATATACGACAAGCCCTGGAAAGAGTGATCTTCAGAACGATAGAGCGAGGGCTATATAGTAAACACAAATATTATGATCTTTTGGTAAGCAAGATTGTAAAGTCGGAACAAAAAGCTTGTCTAATATCATTTAACTACGACTTGCTACTTGATCGTGCTTTGACCGATGCTGTTCGGGACACAGCTAACACGTGGTCGTATGCTGTGCCATTTTCAGCTGGCATTTCGCAATTCCCATCCTATTGTGATTCTGCGGATCCGACCATTTTGCTACTGAAGTTGCACGGCTCTTTAAATTGGGGGAAATGCCAAAAATGTGGCAGCCTCAGACTTTGGTTCTACAGCAAATACGATGATATCTTTCGTAAAACCTGGCCGAGCTGTGAAGCTTGCTCAGGAAAGGGATTTAAGCCAGTACTGGTCGCGCCGGCTTCTGATAAAAGGATTTCCAGCGAACTTGGCATGGCTTGGAAGGCTGCCGAGAATTGCTTGCAAAAAACGGATAAGTTAACAGTAATTGGATATTCTTTTCCGTCATTCGACCGCGAATCGCGCGGATTGTTCCTGAAAAATTTTGTTCTTCCGAATCTATTTGTCGATCCCTCACCCAAATTAACCATCATCGAGCCAAATAAATGTGTGCGTGAATCTATAAAGGGCACCTCTAAAAACTCAAATATGTTTCGATGAACGCGCAAAAACCAGCTGAG
>CAKKRK010000001.1 GCA_919902665.1 Nitrospiraceae bacterium | reverse complement strand
ATCTTGGTGGGTTAGAGCATGTCGAACGAGACGAACACGGCCATTTACGAATGAGTGAGATAGACATCGGTGACGTGCTGCGGCGTGAACTGACGAAGCAGCTTCACCAGCTGGGGCTTTCCATCAGCCTGGTGGCCAAGAACGTGGGATATGAGCTCCGCTGTGCCGATCCGATTCCATACGATATCGAATACACACGCGATCTTGGCTATTGCGCCGCTCAGTATCTGCTCGACGGCGGGACATCAGCCATGGTCTCGATTCAAAACGGACGGTTCACTCCGATTCCGTTCAAACAGATGGGGGATTCCACCACTGGACGGACCAAGGTGAGAATGGTGGATATCGATTCCCAGTCCTACCAGATCGCTCGCCAATACATGATTCGACTTACGGAGGCCGACGTGAATAATCGGGACATGTTGGGTCGCTGTGCCGCCTTGGCCAACCTGTCTCCAGAAGCGTTTCGAGAACGGTTCGGTACAGTCTGTTAAGCAATATAGGTGCAGCTCGTCGAAAAAAAGGATATCCGACATGAAGATTCTTGCGACAGTTGATGGGTCGAAACATGGTAAGTGGGCGATCGAGTGGTTAGCGGAGATGCCGTTCGCGGTGCAGCCGGTCGTTCGTGTGTTGCATGTCATCGATGTGGCGAGCGTTCGGGCTCCCTTTATGATCCAGCCGGCGATCGTCGGGACCGGACGATACATTCAGTCCGAGGTCAAGCGGATGGAGGCAGTGGCCAAGTCCACTAAGAAAGAGTCGGAGGGTTTGTTGTCAGCGCTTGGCTTGAGCGGGACCGTGACGACCGACCAGGGCGCGGTGGCAGTGACGATCATGAAGCATGCGCAGCGTGGGGTCGGGCTCCTGTCGATCGGGGCCCGAGGCTTGGATGCCTTAGACCGCTTTATGCTGGGCAGTATCTCAAACCATGCCATCCACCATGCCCCTTGCTCGGTATTGGTGGTGAAAGAGCCCCCTCGGCCAGTCCGGCATGTGATGCTGGCAGTCGATGGGTCGGCTGCCTCGAATAAGGCGGTCAAGTTTCTTCTTCGCACGATCAATCCGATGCCTGATGGTCCGGATCGCGAACCGGTCATGGTGACCGTGATGCATGCGGTACCCTATTTTAAGTATCCGGAAGTGAAAGAAGCCGGGAAAGCGCTGGTGCAACGCTATGGAGATAAGCTTGCGAAATCAGGCTTCCAGATACGTGAAGTCTTGAGACTGGGGAAGCCGGCTGACGAGATTCTGACGGTGGCCAAACAGGAGAAGGCGGACCTGATTGTGACCGGAGCGAAGGGGATGGGCGCAATCCGTCGTGTCTTGCTCGGCAGCGTCTCCACCCGCGTGGTGCAGCATGCTCACTGTGGCGTGCTGGTGGTCCGCTGAACATCAAAAGTAGGGGGTGGCTCATGGCCGGTGGAACAGGCTTGACGGAAAGGAAGGAGGCGCCATAGACTGACACCCTCTCGGATCAACAAGAGAGGAAACCGTATGACCGCATTAATGAAAATCGATCAAGAGTCGCTCCCTGATCGTTTAGTGACGGGGCTTTCAAAAATCGGGCTGGCGATGAAGAGCCGTGCCTGGAGACGGAAGGGGCGGGCAGGGATTGGTCCCTTGCAAATCCAAGTGCTGACGTTTCTCCGCTCTCGACCGAATCATTCGGCTACCGTCTCAACGATTGCCCGAGAACTCTCCGTGAAACTGCCGACTGCTTCTGAGGTCATCCGAACGCTTGAGGGGAAGCGATTGGTCCGCCGGCGCCGTCGGGAACTCGACAACCGTGTCGTGACGGTTCACCTCACCTCCCTTGGGGCTAAGGCAGGTCATGTGGAAAACCGATGGCCGGAAATTCTGGCGTCTGCGACCGAGAATTTGTCGGTGCAAGAGCAGGTCGCGCTTCTTGGCTCGCTCGTGAAGCTGATTCGTGCGCTTCAATTGCAAGGAGAAATTCCTGTTGCGCGCATGTGCGTCTCCTGCGAACATTTCCGTCCGCATGCCTATGCGGAATCGGACCAACCTCATCACTGCGACTTCTACCATGCAGCATTCGGAGATCAGGCATTTCGCCTTGATTGTCCAGAGTACGTGGAAGGTCCAGCGGAAGATCCGAGTAAGAAGGCTGATTCTCACAAAGCTGAGACCATGGCCCAAGGCTTAGCTGCCGGGTGACGATTTATCATGGGGCAGCTTCTGTAACTGTTGCTCTGTTCGGATGAGGTAGAGTGCTCCGTCCCCCTCGATCTGCCTCATTAAGTCTTCCAACGCTCCCTGTAACGCGGTTTCGATGGGGTTACGGTCCGACGCCGTGACCCACCGCACCGACGATCCCGCTGCAGTGTGTTCGGCGCGATAGGACTTCATAACCCCGGCAGCTTCGCTCATCTCTGCTTGTAGCACGATTCGATAATGATAGAGGCTGCTGCGGGAGGTCAGCCTCAATTTCGTGGCCACGCGAAGCGTCAGGTCGGCTGGGTCAGGCGAGACCGACGTGAAGGTGCTTCGTTGTTGCAGGTATCGCAAGACCGCCTGTTTCAGGTCGAGATGCGGCCATTCCAGCAAGGCGATGCCTGGCCGATGGTCCGCGCCTTCCATCGCAATCGGGCTGACAACGGCCTGAAGCGTTCGAGGGATTGTGATGGACGACACGCTGGTGGGAAGAGGCGTCACCTGAATCCGATGGACGCATCCCACCCCTGTGAGAGAGAGGGCTAGCAGGAGCATTGTGAACCGTCTCGAGTGGGTCATTGGCAATCAATGGATGGGCGGCTCGACCCTCCCCACAGTGTTGTGATCTGCGCGACTAGTGAGTCGAGCTGGGAGAGGGCCCTGACAGGATCTCCAAGTCGTTCAACGCTCGAGCAGCCTGTTCTCGGTAGGTACGCTCCGTCTGGTCCGTGTAGGTATCGACCACTCGTTGATAGGAGGCACGGGCTTTCTCCGGTTGCTGCTTGATCGCGAAATATTGTCCCAACGCGATCCAGTTCTGAGCCGCCGTTCCGCGAGCCGTTTTCATGAGTGCGAACTCCCGTTCGACCTGCGATGTCCCCTGCAACTGACCTTGCTTCCTGACGGTGTCCGCCATTTGATCGGCCATGGCTTCGATCTGCTCATTTTCGTGAACCGCTGCGGCCACTCGATTGGCCTTGAGGTGCGTATAGAAGTTCTCGACGTGGTCCTTCATGACATCCGCTCGTCGTTGATACGGGTCTGCCGCGCAACCAGACATTATCGACACGAACAAGGCGATGACACCTGCCGTTCGGTAGAAGACATGGCGGCCGGAGATCTTCATATGGCTCCTCGGTGGATAAGAGTCCTCGTATATTATCCTGTGGGAGTGTAACATACCCCCAGCCGTGCGAATACTAACTGAACCGGATGGCACGAAGCCCCTTGAACCGCTGACGATGGCTGCGCTATCTTAGTCGCCGGTTTACTCGCGACGAAAATCTCGGTGGGGCTAAGGATGGGCCTTCGAACAACGAGGAGGATGATATGGGAAACAGCTTAAAAGGGACCAAGAGTCACGACAATCTGAAACATGCGTTTGCCGGCGAATCACAGGCCAACCGCCGGTATCTGTATTTCGCGAGGAGGGCGGATATTGAAGGCTATCCAGACGTTGGTGGGCTCTTCCGGGACACCTCAGAGGCTGAAACCGGCCATGCCTTTGGTCACCTGGACTTTTTGAAAGAGGTCGGAGATCCGGCGACGGGTGTGCCGATGGGCAACACGGACGCGAACCTCAAGTCCGCCATCGAGGGCGAAACGTACGAATATACGCAGATGTATCCCGGGATGGCGAAGACTGCGCGCGACGAAGGATTTCCTGAGTTGGCTGAATGGTTTGAGACCTTGGCGAAAGCCGAACGGTCCCATGCCAATCGGTTTCAAAAGGGATTGGATACTCTGAAGAGCTAACACGTACGTATCGGCTCACGTTCAGCGGTCAGTTTTCGGCGACGTGACGGGAATCCGTCGGCGAAGGCTGGCCGCTGGTCATTTTTGGAGAGAGGAATGAAAGGTCTCAGTCTCCTGACCCCGATCGATTCCAAGCAGTTGGAGAAGGAAACGCTTCGAATCTACGAGGTCTGTGACGGCTGTCGGCGCTGCTTCAATCTTTGTCCCTCGTTCAACACACTCTTAGATCGGATTGATGTGTACGAGAGTGACGTGGCCAAGCTGACCCCGGCCGATCATCATCAAGTCGTCGATGAATGTTACTACTGC
This sequence comes from Nitrospiraceae bacterium, assembly GCA_919902665.1. GTDB lineage: Bacteria > Nitrospirota > Nitrospiria > Nitrospirales > Nitrospiraceae > Nitrospira_D. Next base: position 185,758 of record CAKKRK010000001.1, on the reverse strand, counting down.
AAGCTTTGCTTCAACCATTGTCCCTATACTCCACCGCATCACTATGAAATCGACTTCCCGCATTTGATGGTCGCCTGGAAGAAGCGTCTTGCGGCGGAGCGCGGTGTTCGGTGGCGAGATCGCCTGTTGATCATGACAGATGCGATCGGAAGACTTGGCAGCGCCACCGCCTCGCTCACGAACAGGTTGTTGGGGAACCGGCTTGTGCGCCGCCTTCTGGAGCGAGTCATGGGAATTCATCGGGACCGCCAGCTCCTGCATTTTTCAGGAGAGACATTTCCCCGCTGGTTCGGCCGACGAGCCAAAATGGCCATCGTAGATCCACCCGTCCGCAAGGTCGCCCTCTTTGCCAGTTGCCTCGTGAATTTTCAGGCGACCGATGTCGGGAAGGCGACGGTGCAAGTGCTGGAGAAGAACGGCGTCCAGGTGGTGGTACCGGAGCAACGCTGTTGCGGGATGCCCAGTTTCGATATTGGGGATACCCAGGCGATTCAACAGGCTGCTCGAAGTAACGTTGCGTCATTGTATCCGTTGGTCGCCGAAGGGTACGATGTGGTGGTTCCGACCGCTAGTTGCAGCTTGATGTTGAAACGCGAATACCCGGAACTCTCTCGCGATGAGAAGACGAAACGGGTCGCGGAGCGGACCTTCGATGTCTGTGAATATCTGATGGCCATGAAGAAAAACGGCCAGTTGGCGACCGATTTCACGCAGAAGCCAGGGCGAGTCGCCTATCAGATTCCCTGCCATCTCAGGGATCAAAATATCGGGTTTAAATCCAGAGAACTCATGGAGTGTGCCGGTGCTCAGGTCGAGGTGATCGAACAGTGTTCGGGGCATGACGGCGCCTGGTCGGCGAAGACAGAGTTTTTCCAACTTTCGATGAAGATTGCCGGGAAGGCCATGCGAGCGATCGAGCAGACACCAGCGGACCTTGTCGCGTCGGACTGTCCCCTGGCCGGCTTACAGTTGGATCAAGCCGGCGCGTCGGCCCATGCCGGAGGACGGAGCACGCTGCATCCGATTCAGATTGTCCGTGATGCCTATGGGTTGCCACGACAACCATGAGGCTGGAGTCAGCTTCACGCTGGACGAATCACGAGAGAGGGGACAATCAATGAAAGCAATCGCTCCAGAAGATATCATTCCGCACCAGGAGTACGAGCGGCAGCGTGAGGCCTTTCGAGCGAACATCATTGCGCTGAAACAGCGGCGGCGCATGTCGGTCGGCCCCTGTATGACGATGGTATTCGAGAATCATGACACGGTGCAGTTTCAAATTCAGGAGATGATCCGCGTCGAGCGGATTTTCGATCCGGTCAAGGTTCAGGATGAACTGGATGTGTACAATGCCCTTCTGCCGGCTCCGGGCGAGTTGAGCGCGACCCTGTTAATCGAGATCACCCAGGACGCGATGATCAAGGAACGGCTCGATCAGTTCATGGGGCTGGATCATGGAGAAAAAGTAGCCATTGTTGTTGGAGGCGAGGAAGTATTCGGCGAATTTGAAGGAGGCCGGAGCCATGAGACGAAAATCAGCGCGGTCCATTTCGTAAAGTTTCGGCCGACTGCATCCATGACCAAGACCTTTGCAGACCTCAGTCAACCTGTGACGATTCGTGTCGACCATGGCGACTATCGAGAAGAGGCGCCTGTGTCCGGTACGATGCGCGAAGAGTGGCTTGCCGATTTAAGAGGCGGTGCGTAGCACCGAGAAACCATGCCCCCTGTCTTGTTGACCAAGCGCATCGAATTTTCCGCCTCCCATCGCTATGGCCGGCCGGAATGGGATGACGTGAAGAATCGTGCGGTATTTGGGCGCTGCTACAATCCTCCTGCGCACGGACACAACTACCTGCTTGAACTCACCGTCTCCGGCGACATTGATCCCACGACCGGCATGGTCGTCAATCTGTTCGATCTCAAACGGGTGCTCCTGGACGTGATCGAAGAGTTTGATCACAAGAACCTGAATCTCGACATGCCCTACTTCAACGATCAGATTCCGACCTCCGAAAATTTCGCGCACGTGCTGTGGACGAAGTTGGCGGCTCAGCGGGACATCGGTGCCCTCCATACCCTTCGGCTCTGTGAGGATGAAGATCTCTATGCCGAGGTGACGGCTGGGGATCGTCCGAACAGCGCCACGATTACGAAGCGATACTCCTTCAATGCCGTTCAACCAGGACATGAAGGGCGCGAGTGGGATTGTTTTGTGACGGTGAGAGGCACGATCGATCCGATGACCGGCATGGTGACTGATATCGGAGCATTGGATCAGCTAGTCAGGGACAGGGTGATTGCGAAATTCGATCACAAGGACCTGTCGGTGGCCCTGGATCGCCAGACTGTATCCGGCGAAGAGTTGGCTCAAGACATCTGGAAGGAACTCGCTCCACGCATCACCCAAGGCACGTTGACCAACATTCGATTGGTTCCCTCCCGCGACCTGGCCTACGACTACGCGGGGTGATCGGTCGTCCTTTCTAGACGAAACGGACTTCCGGCTTTCCTCCATATTTCACTTCTGACCGGTCGCCTCTTCTCAAAGGCGTGATTTTTCAACAGGGAAGGGGTAAGCTTCGGCGCTGATTTCCCTACAGCTGCCTGGAAATGCCCGCATGTTTGAACAAGCCTTTAGAAACATCGATGATGTGCTTCGGAAGGAAGCCGGTTGTACGACGGAGCTAGACTATACCGAGCAGACCTCCTGGCTCTTGTTCCTGAAATATCTCGATGGGCTGGAGCAGGATAAGGCCGACGAAGCGAAGCTGGAGGGCAAACGATACAGTTTCATTCTCGACAAAGATTTTCGCTGGGAGAGCTGGGCCGCACCCAAGGGGAAAGACGGCAAGCTCGATCACAACAAAGCCTTGACCGGCAGTGACCTGAGCGAGTTCGTTAACCTCAAGCTCTTTCCCTACCTCCACGGCTTCAAGCAGAAGGCCAGCGGGCCGAACACCATCGAGTACAAGATCGGGGAAATCTTCGGCGAGATTAAGAACAAGATCCAGAGCGGCTACAACCTGCGCGAGATCATCGACCACATCGACGAACTGCGCTTTCGCTCCCAGACCGAGAAACACGAGCTGTCACACCTATATGAAGCCAAGATCAAGAACATGGGCAACGCCGGGCGCAACGGTGGCGAGTATTACACTCCGCGCCCGCTCATCCGCGCCATGGTGCAGGTGGTCAAGCCGAAGATTGGCGAGAAGATCTACGACGGGGCCTGCGGGTCGGCAGGATTCTTGTGCGAGGCATTCGACTACTTGAAGTCCAAGGGCAACCTGACGACTAAAGACCTCACCACGCTCCAGACCCGCACCTTCTACGGCAAGGAGAAGAAGTCTCTCGCTTACGTCATGGCGATCATGAACATGATCCTGCATGGCATCGAAGCGCCGAACATCATCCACACCAACACGCTCACGGAAAATCTGGCCGACGTTCAGGAGAAGGACCGCTACGACGTGGTGCTAGCCAATCCGCCCTTCGGTGGGAAAGAGCGGAAGGAAGTGCAGCAGAACTTCCCCATCCGCACCGGTGAGACGGCGTTTCTGTTTCTCCAACACTTCATCAAGATGCTCAAGGCGGGGGGACGCGGCGGCGTGGTCATCAAGAACACCTTCCTGTCCAATACCGACAATGCCTCTGTGAGCTTGCGGAAACAACTGCTGGAAAGTTGCAATCTCCACACGGTGCTCGATTGCCCAGGAGGTACATTCCAGGGCGCGGGCGTGAAGACCGTGGTGTTGTTCTTCGAGAAGGGCGCACCCACGCGCAAGGTCTGGTACTACCAGCTCGACCCTGGCCGCAGCCTCGGCAAGACCAATCCGCTGAACGACGACGACTTGAAAGAGTTCGTGAAGCTGCAAAAGACCTCAGCCGACTCATCTAAAAGTTGGAGCGTGGATACGAAGAGCATCGACCAGACGACCTTTGATCTCTCTGTGAAGAATCCCAATGGCGGCGAGGTCGTCACGCACCGCAGCCCTCAAGAGATCATGGACGAAATTGCCGCGCTGGATGCCGATAGTGCGGAGGTGCTGGCGAATATCAAGATGTTGCTATGAAGAAGGGGTGGCAGAAGAAAACTCTCGGCGATGTCTTGGTGAAAACAGAGACGACTGACCCGGCGCGCTCGCCGCAAACCGAGTTCGACTACATCGACGTTTCAAGTGTCTCGAATGAGACGCTGGCGATCGAAGAAACGCAGCGACTGAACGGCAAAGATGCGCCGAGTCGAGCGCGGCGGCTCGTGAAGGCCAACGACGTTTTGTTCGCTACGATTCGCCCGACTCTGCGGCGCATCGCCATCGTTCCCGAGGAACTCGATAACCAAGTTTGCAGCACGGGTTACTTCGTCCTCAGGGCCAAGCCGGATGTGGACCACCGCTTCGTGTTCTACTTTCTCCAGACCGAAGGTTTCATGACCGCGATGGAGAAGCTTCAAAAGGGTGCGAGCTATCCAGCAGTGACAGACGGCGATGTCCGCTCTCAGCAGATTCCCATCCCTCCGCTTCCCGAACAGCAACGGATCGTCGGCATCCTCGACGAAGCGTTTGACGGCATCGCCACCGCCACAGCCAACGCCGAAAGGAACCTCCACAACGCCCGCGCTCTCTTCGAAAGCCACCTCCAAACTGTCTTTACCCAGCGCGGTGAAGGATGGACAGAAACAACTCTTGAGGAGGTACTCGCCATACAGCCTCAAAACGGTTGGTCTCCTCCAGCAGCAAATCACTCAGATTCTGGAACGCCCGTTCTGACGCTTTCATCCGTCACAGGATTCCGATTCAGACCAGACAAGCGTAAGTTCACCTCAGCATCTACTGATTCTCGACGAAACTACTGGGTCAAGAACGGCGACTTCCTCATCACTCGTAGTAACACGCCAGAACTGGTTGGTCATGTCGCCATCGCATCGAGGATTGAGAAGCCGACCATCTATCCCGACTTGATCATGCGGATGAATCCCGCACCAGATCGTATAATGACGGAGTTTCTCTATTATCAGATGCGTTCTCCTTCACTGCGAAAGGAAATCACTGGCAGAGCGCAGGGTGCAAATCCGACGATGAAGAAAATTAGCAACGGCGCAGTGCAAACCCTTCCAATCGCTGTGCCATCCATTCCTACTCAGCGAGCAATCGTGAGAACACTCAACGTTCTCGCCGAAGAAACCCAACGCCTCGAATCCATCTACCAGCAGAAACTCGCCGCACTGGAAGCGTTGAAAAAGTCGCTGTTGCACCAGGCCTTTAGTGGAGAGCTGTAGGAGGCACCTATGAGTAAGGACCTGACCACTTCAGCGATAGACCGGCAAAATATTCTGAATAATCCCTATGCGCTTGCCGAAATTGAAAAGGCTGCAGGCATTCGTGGCATTCCGTTTGAGGGCAAGACGGTGGTGCTTAAAGAGCAAGTGGCGGTGTTTTTCGAGGTCACCCTCCGCACTGTGGAAAATTACTTGGAGCAGAATGCCGAAGAACTGGCCCGAAATGGGTATGAGGTGGTGACGGGTAACCGACTGAAATCCTTGAAGTTATCTATTCAGGATGTGGGTGATCCCGAAACACATTTCGGGATCACCACAAAGACGGTTCGGCTGGGAGTGCTTGATTTTCGTGCCTTTCTCAATCTTGCCATGCTCATGACGGAATCAGAACGGGCAGGACTGTTGCGCAAGGCCATTCTGGACATCGTCATCGACACGATCAATCGGCGTACCGGCGGCGGGACGAAGTATATCAATCAGCGCGACGAAGATTTCATTCAATCGGCGTTCATTGAGGAGAACTACCGCAAGCAATTTACGGATGCGCTGAAAGATTGCGTGGACATGGGCAATTTCAAGTATGCCCTCTACACGGACAAGATCTACGTGAGCATCTTTCGTGAGAAGGCGCAGGTCTATCGCCGGGTGCTGCGTCTCGACAAACGCGCTAATGTCCGTGATACGTTTTATTCGGAGGTCCTGGATGTCATCGCATCCTACGAAGCTGGGTTTGCAGATGTGTTAGTCCAGAATTGTAAAGCCCAGGGGCGCAAACTTACGTCCTGGGAAGTGGACGACCTATTCGCCACTTTTGAAAAGCAAGCGCACTGGAAGCCATTGATTGAAAAGGTACGGAATAAAATGGCCAGCCGCGATCTGGCGTTCCGCGACGCCTTGCACCTTCAGCTTCAGGAGTATGTCACCCCGCTCCAGCGTGATGAGTTTGAGCGGTTTCTTGGTGAGAAGAGCAAGGAGTTGGCCGAGCGTCTGGAAGAGGCTAAGGACGTGATGAAGCGTCTTAAAGAACGAGAATAATGGCCTGGGTGTATGTGACTGTCGAGCAAGCGATTGAGATTCACGGAAAAACCGTGGAAGTCAGCGGCGGCGGGTCGTTAGGCCAACTCGACATCGGCAAGCTGGATGCCGTGCTTCAGCACATCCAGAACGATGATTACTATCCGACGTTTGATGCCAAGCTCACGCATTTGTTTTTCTGTGCCTGCAAGTTTCATTGTTTTGAGGATGGCAACAAACGCATCGCCATTACCCTTTGCGCTCAGATGCTCCTCTTGAACGGGTATCTGCGCAGCATCAACGCCTTCATTCGGGAGTCCGAAAATATCAGCTACCATGTGGCTGCCGGCAACATCTCGAAGGAATTGCTTGGAGAATGGATGGATGCTGTACTCAGCGGCAATGAAGACAATGAAGCGTTGAAGTTGAAAATTTTCCATGCCATTAGCGGTGGGAACGACACGCCATGAACGAAGCCGAAACCAGAGCCGAGCATATTGATCCTGCCCTGAAAGCGGCGGGCTGGGGTGTGGTCGAAGGCAGCCGGATTCTGCGTGAGTATCACATCACCCCGGGCCGGATCGAAGGCCTTGGACGGCGCGCGAAGCCGCTTGTCGCCGACTATGTACTGGTCTATCGCAACCACAAGCTGGCCGTCATCGAAGCCAAGGCCTGGGATGAACAGCTGACTGAAGGGGTAGGGCAGGCGAAGGACTATGCGGGGAAGCTGGCCATTCGCTTCACCTATGCCACCAACGGGCAGGGTCTCTACGGCATCGACATGGAGACCGGTACGGAAGGTGAGGTGCCGCACTATCCGAGTCCCGTAGAACTCTGGAGCCTGACCTTCGCGAAACAGAATGCCTGGCGCGATCGCTTCTCGGCGGTTCCATTCGAAGACAAGGGCGGCTCGCATCCCAGCCGCTACTATCAGGACATTGCCGTTGAGCGTGTGATGCAGGCCATGGCGGAAAACAGGCCGCGCATTCTACTCACCCTCGCCACTGGTACCGGCAAAACCTTCATTTCCTTTCAGATTGCCTGGAAGCTGTTCCATAGCCGCTGGAATCTGAGCCGTGAACCGACACGGCGTCCGCGCATCCTGTTCCTGGCCGACCGGAACATTCTGGCGAATCAGGCCTACAACGCCTTCTCTGCCTTTCCTGAAGATGCGCTGGTGCGGATTGAGCCGGACGATATTCGGAAGAAAGGTAAGGTACCGAAGAATGGGAGTCTGTTCTTCACGATCTTTCAAACTTTCATGAGCGGGCCAGGGGACATACCCTATTTCGGCGAGTATCCACCGGACTTTTTTGACTTCATCGTCATCGACGAGTGCCATCGTGGCGGCGCGAACGACGAGAGCAACTGGCGCGGCATCCTGGAGTACTTTGCCCCCGCCGTGCAGCTAGGCCTGACCGCCACCCCCAAACGCAAAGACAATGTGGACACCTACGCCTATTTCGGCGAGCCGGTCTATATCTATTCACTGAAGGACGGCATCAACGACGGGTTTCTCACGCCGTTCAAGGTGAAGCAGATCTCCACGACGCTCGATGAGTATGTCTATACGCCGGACGACCAGCTCATCGAAGGTGAGATTGAGGCGAAGAAACGTTATACGGAGAGCGACTTCAATAAGATCATCGAAATCAAAGAGCGGGAAAAGAAGCGTGTCGAGATCTTCATGAGCCAGATCAACCAGCAGGAGAAGACGCTGGTGTTTTGCGCCACACAGGACCACGCCCTGGCCGTGCGCGACCTCATCAACCAGATGAAGACGAGCACGGACCCCAACTATTGCCAGCGTGTGACGGCCAGCGACGGTGAGCTGGGCGAACAGCACCTCCGCGACTTCCAAGACAATGAAAAGACCATCCCGACGATCCTGACGACTTCCCAGAAGCTCTCGACCGGTGTGGATGCCCGCAATATTCGCAACATCGTCCTCATGCGCCCGATCAACTCCATGATCGAGTTCAAGCAGATCATCGGGCGTGGGACGCGACTGTATGATGGGAAGGACTACTTTACGATCTATGATTTTGTGAAGGCCCATCACCACTTCAGTGATCCTGAATGGGATGGAGAGCCGATTGAGCCGGAGCCAAGGCCGGAGAGCAAGACGATTCCTCCATCGCTTCCACCGGCTGAGAGGGTGCGTGAAGAGCCTGTCGAGTATGTGAAAAGAAAACGCATCAAGGTGAAGCTGGCAGACGGGAAAGCCCGCACCATTCAACACATGATGGTCACGACCTTTTGGCACCCGGACGGGACGCCGATGTCGGCGCAGCAATTCTTGGAAACACTCTTTGGGAAGCTTCCCGAGTTTTTCAAGAGCGAGGCCGAACTCCGTGCAATCTGGAGTAGCCCCGATACACGCACTAAGCTCTTGCAGGGGCTTAGTAAAAAAGGGTTCGGCGCTGAGCAGATGGCGGAGATGCAGCGCATCATTGATGCAGAGAACAGCGACCTCTTCGATGTGCTCGCGCATGTCGCCTATGCTCTCGCTCCACTCACGCGAGAAGAACGGGCGGATAGAGCCAAGGTGGAAATCCGGACGCACTTCACCGGCAAGCACCAGGCGTTCATCGACTTTGTCCTCGCGCAATACGTGAGAGTCGGTGTTGATGAACTCGCGCAGGATAAGCTCTCCCCGCTGCTCAAACTGAAGTATCACAATGCTATCGCTGACGCCGTGGCAGACCTGGGCAAGCCTGAGGAGATTGCCAAGATCTTCGCTGGGTTTCAGAAGTATCTTTATCAACCGCAGATTCAAAGGGGTGTGTAATCCTGCTTCTGGCATTTTCTCCCATTGCCACCCTCAATCCGTATCCTATATCGTTCACCATCTCTGACGGAGGAAGATTCACATGGATGCTCCAGGTCGCATTTTCTCCCTTGGTCTCCTTCTTGTCACTGCCGTCCTGTTCTCCACGCTCATGGCTGAAGCGCGCGATCTATCATCGCTCAAGGCCTGCGAGGTTGTGACGGGTAAAGAGGTTGCCGGGATTGCCAAGGGGAAGCTTATGTCGCCGCCGCTGGGAGGGGCGCAAGCTTGCGCCTATCTTGTGGAGATGCCCGACGGCACGGTGGAGAGTTACCGTTTTTCGATTCAGGCGCCTGCCGGCATTGAGGCGATGTGGAAGAGCCAGACAGCGGCTGAGCGTGGCCAGGCGGTAGCCGGCTTATGGGATCAAGCCTATATGGCCAAGCAGTTTATGGCCTCGGGGCTGAGTCTCGCGGCGGTCAAGCGGAACGATCTGGCCATCGAAGTGACGGGCGAGAGAAAGGACGTGCTTCTCGCGATTGCCACGTTGGCGATCTCCCGCCTGCGATGAGGGCTTGCCGAAGAAAGAGATCCCAAGGAGTTTTTTTAGCGACTCGAAAGCGCAGGTGAGGCTAACTCCTGCCATTGTTTCACCTGCCTCAAGCTATCGCCGACCTATTGCCAAGATTTCTCAACGTTTGCACTCAGCAGGTGCTGATCAATGTCTTGTCTTGTGATGGGACTCGCCTCTTGATGCGGCTCCGTTCTTGGGGTTGAGCGGGGTAAAGCGGGCGGCATAGGCCTGCTGTTCCGGCAGCCTGAGGAAGACCAGGATTCCGGTGTCCGGATTAATTGAAAATATTCCGCTCCCCTTCAGCTGGTTGTCGCCCGACGGTTCCAGCTCAATCTGGATCGTGGCCTTCTCAAACCCGTGCTGGATGGTGGCCTTAGCTTTCGCTCCATCGGAAGGGATGCCCTTGTCGGAATGATCGGTCACATACAGCAGCAGTTCTCCATCCTTGGCAACCAACTCAAGATGATAAGGGCCTGCAGCAAGCGATTGCCCGCCGTGAAGGGCCTTCACGGGTTCTGTGTGTTTCGCTGAATGGGCCCAGACCGGCGCCGCTCCGAGCAGCGCTGCACACAGGGTTAAGTGTCCTAGGAGATATTTCATGATCGGTACTCCAGAATGGCAGCTCCGTATCTCTCAATAGTGAGTGGTGGAAGTCGGCCATCAATGCTTCGGTGAGTGGTGATGGTGATGTGGGCCGGCATCATCCGCGTGGGACGGGGCTTTTTCTGCCTGTTCGCTCTTGGGTTTCAACGGCGTGAAGCGGGCGGCATAGCCGTCGTGGTTCGGCAGCTTCATGAAGACGACAACCACGGTATTGGGGGTCAACGAAAAGGTGCCGGAACCACTGAGCATATTGTTCCCCACCGGGTGCATGTTCACCTGCGTCCTGGTTGGCCCGTTCTCGATGTTGGCTTTGGCTAAACCGCCGTCGACGCTGATGGGGTTGTCGGCGTGGTCCGTGACGTAGACCGTCAGGTCGCCATCTTTCGCGATCAGCTCCATATGAAATGGACCGGTCATGCGCAACTGCCCGCCATGGGGCGCCTGGACAGATTCAAAATATTCGTCGGTATGGGCACCAGCCGAGAGGGACAGGGACAGGGTCATGCCACATACCACACTAGCAATCGTCTTGTTCATGCTCTGCTCGCCTCCTCACTCATTGATCGCTCAGTGCTGCCTGATCCAGCGGTTGTGGAAGTGTCTCCGGGTTCACTGACTCACAATGCAGCAGCGGATCTACTTGAGTAAATGGTCTGAAATAAGTGCGGCGAGTTCGGCCGACTCGACGACTCCTTCGCGTGTCAGTAATAATTTACCATGTGCGAAGAAATGAGTGGTGGGGTATGTTTCAAACGTGTGGGTCTTCTTGATCTCACGACAGCGGCCCGGCACATGCATCTTGGCCTTCCCGATTTTGATCTCAGGAAATTTCGCAGCGGTCGCTTCAAGAATGGGATCGTAGGTCTTGCAGGGCTCGCAGGTGGCAAGGCCGTACGCAACGACCGCACCGGCGCTGTCGGTGAATTCTTTGTAGTTGGCGTCGCTGACGTCGAGAACAGTGCCAGTCATAAGTTATCTAAAGTTGAAAGTCTGAAAGTCAGGAAGCCAAAACGTGACGACTTTCCAACTTTCAGACTTTCTAGCTATAGAATTAGTTCAGCTTGGACAGCGCGTCGAGGATGTCCTTGTCTTCGCGTGCCGTCTTGATCTCCTGCACCTTCGCGTAGGCGACCTTGCCGTTCTTATCGATGATCACCGTCGCGCGCTTCGAGCAGTTCAACGGCTCAAAATACAGGCCATACGACTTTGCGGTCGTCCGGTGGACGTCCGACAACAAGCGGTGCTTCAGGTCCAGCGAATCCGCCCAGGCTTTGTGGGAAAAAAAGCTGTCGCAGCTGATGCCAAACAATTCTGCATTGGCGGACTGGAACTTGGGGAAGTCATCGGTCAGGCACTTGTTTTCACCCTGGCACACAGGGCTCCAATCCAACGGATAGAAGCAGAGCACGACGTTCTTCTTGCCTTTGTACTCGCTCAACGTCACGTCCTTTTGGTCCTGATCCTTGAGATTGAAGTCCGGTGCTGTATCGCCCACCTTAATTTCTGATGCTACATCGCTCATTGCAAACCTCCTTATTAGGACATCTATATTTGGGTGATCGCTGTACTGAGGCCTCGGATTGGCAGGACCCCACATGAACCATAAACTTTGTAACCTGTGCTTTAAAGGGATGTCAACAGCCCGCTAGGCCCAGCATTGGGTGTGAATGGGTAACATGTTGAGTTATCAACGGACTTACGCGTGTTGAAGTTCTCGGAATCCCAGCATCCGTCCGGCAGGTGCAGCGGTGCGGTAGTTCCTGACGTGAAGGGTACGGCCGAGCAGAGGAAGGTCGAGCGCTGTTCCAACTTTTGGAGAGTGCCCCAGCCGCAGCAATTCACCAGCCGACTCAGTCAACTGGTCTTTTGCCGCGCTGTCGGAAAGTCCTTTTGCCGTAAACATTTCAACTTCGTCCAACCCAAATTTGCTGAGTCCGAGTGAGTAGGACCACACCCGGTCCGGATGAGAGGTGTCGTCATGGACGATGGACACATGGTCATCCAGAAGAAAACTCCCGAGTGTACGAGGCTGCCAGTCCGAGGGATTGGCGTACGCTTGCCGAATGACGTCATAGGCCGTGCCTTGCGATAAGAGGGTCAGACAACGGGCCAATCGTGTCGCCAGGAGGACGGTATCGGGCACATCACGAGGGGAGGTGACGGACGGTGCAACGGCACCCATGAGCTCATGTTCCCAGGTCAATTGCTTCATCACTTCAGCCACATGACTCATCGGGAGTGGCAGTACCACATGGGCAGACCAAGGACCGTGGGTCGCCTGCCAGGATTCTGGCGAGCCGTCTTCATGACGGATGGCCAAGGGGACGCCATATTCCCGCTCGTAGAGTGCCTGAACCTCGTCGGTTGATGGAGCCGTACCCCGATAGCCGATGAAGTAGAGAGGGGGGCGCGTGGCAGAAGGCTTAGGAGACTTTTTCCGAATCCTCATATGGGTACCTGTGACAATTACTTTCCAGACTTCTTTGCTTTGCGGCGGTCATCCGGATTCAATAGTCGCTTACGTAGACGGAGGTGCTGTGGTGTCACCTCGACCAGCTCATCGCCCCCAATGTATTCCAATGCGAATTCCAGCGTCATTTCGCGCGGAGGGGTGAGCACCAAGGCTTCATCAGTACCGGACGCCCGCATGTTCGAGAGATGTTTTTCCTTGCACACGTTCACATCGAGATCTTCATCCCGACTGTTTTGGCCGATGACCATCCCCCGGTACACTTCGACTCCAGGGCCAATGAACATGGCACCCCGCTCCTGGGTCATGAAGATGGCATAGCCGGTACTCGCCCCGTCCTCGTATGCGACAAGCGAGCCATGCGGGGTCACGAGGAGGTCCCGTTCTTCCGCCGGTTCATAGGCTGCGAAGACATGGTGCAGAATAACGGTCCCTCGGGTCTTGGCCAACAGGAGGTTTTTAAGCCCCATGATGCCGCGTGTCGGAATGTGGTATTCCAAATGCATCTCACTCGTACCGACATCAGAGTGAATCAGCCGCATGTGCCGCATTTCACCCCGGCGCTTTCCGAGTTCTTCGATCACGGTTCCCTGATAGGTCTCTGGCACCTGGATGGTCAGTTCCTCGTACGGCTCCATGACTTTGCCGCCTTCGCGATGGACAATGACCTCCGGTTGGGAGACTTGCAGCTCGTACCCTTCCCGTCGCATCTGCTCGATTAAGACGGAGAGGTGAAGTTCGCCTCGTCCCGCCACAAGAAAGCGATCGGCGCTGTCTGTCTCATTGACGCGGAGCGACACGTTGGTCTCCAGTTCCTTGAACAGGCGCTCACGCAGATGGCGTGACGTGAGGAACTTGCCTTCGCGTCCGGCGAATGGACTGTTGTTGACGGAGAAGGTCATTTGGACGGTCGGCTCATCGATCGTGACCCGGGGGAGGGCGACAGGACGATCGGCGTCGGCGATGGTATCCCCGATGCTCACATCATCAAGCCCCGCGACCGCGACGATTTCTCCGGCCGCGGCCTGTTCCATGTCGGCCCGGTCCAGTCCCGAATAGACGGCGAGGTCGGATACTTTGCCGGCAACTTGTGCGCCGTCCTTGCCGAGCAACATGACGGTTTGCCGCCGAGCAATGGAGCCGGACTGGATCTTGCCGATCCCCATCTTGCCTTTGTAGGGATCTTGCACCAGAGCCAGCACAAGCATTTGGAGCGGAGCATCGACGGTAATGGCTGGGGCAGGGATCTTCTCTAGCACGGTATTGAGCAACGGCTGGATATCCGTTCCTGGTTTGTTGACATCCAGCGTGGCGATTCCTTTAATGGCCGACGTGTAGACGATCGGGAAATCAAGTTGCTCGTCGGTGGCACCAAGATGAACGAACAGGTCGAAGGTGCGGTTGACGACGTCGTCGATGACCGCATCTGGCCGGTCGATCTTGTTGATGACGACAATGGCTTTGTGTCCCAGCGCCAAGGCTTTCCGCAACACAAAGGTTGTTTGCGGCATGGGCCCTTCCTTCGCGTCGATCAAAATCAACACCCCGTCCACCATCCGGAGTGTGCGTTCCACTTCCCCGCCGAAATCGGCATGGCCCGGCGTATCGACGATGTTGATTTTCACCCCGTTGTAGATGACGCTGGCGTTTTTGGCCCGGATTGTGATTCCACGCTCCCGTTCCTGGTCCATCGAGTCCATGATGCGTTCGCCCATATCATCGATCTTGCGATGGACGTGCGTTTGGCGGAGCACCGCATCGACCAAGGTTGTTTTGCCGTGATCGACATGGGCGATGATGGCGATATTCCGAATATCGCTTCGACGGTCCTGAGGGGCGCGTACTGTGGACATGGTGACGGTGCTTCCTTAATGACAAAAAAGACGCCCCGATAGTGAGGCGCAAACTCGGCAGTATACTCGAACTGCATTCTCCTGCACAAGCTAGGGTCGCGAAATAATATGGAGTGGATCTTTAGAGGCAGGGAACGCTGGAAAACCACAGGGCGGTCTTCGTGATGTCATGGAGCTGGCTTTTCACGTCACTGTTTGGTCGAAGGGTATGGAACAGGATGGCTGTGCGTGCTGATCAGGCCTGTTTGAGTTGCGGCGCTTGTTGATCGGTTGGTCTTGGCAAAAACAGCTCCACCGCCTTCATAAGGCGTTCCTGCGAGAAGGGTTTCTTCAAATATTCCGTGGCTCCAAGGGTAGTCGCTTCGGCTATCGTTTCCTCGCGGTTGTCCGCACTGAGGATGATCACGGGAATCCACTGCCATTCCGGTGCCGTTCGAATGGCGCGTAAGACTTCCAGTCCTGACAGGGAGGGCAGAGAAATGTCGAGCAGGACCAAGTCCGGCGGTTCGGCCGTTTCCGTCAGACGTTTTGCGTTCCACCCGTCAGGAGCATGCCGGACGGTATAGCCGTTCCGTTCAAGGATGAACCGGACCAAGCAGGCGGTGTCGTCGTGATCCTCGATCATGAGGACGGTCGGTCCAGAAGAGGTCCTAGCTTTACCCATTCAGTCTCCTTAAAGGGGATTCATTGAACTGTAGAAGCCGGTTCGATGACGGCGCGCATCTTGTAGAGACAAATCTCTTCTTTCCCTCACGTATGCGAGGAGCCTACAGAAATGGGTCACGCGGCCCGTTCCTTTCTCTGGTTGCCCTGAAGGCGATGCCGTACTGATACACGTCGTGTTGGAGGAGCCGCGCTTCCTGCTTGAGCGACGATCTGGTCTTGCGGTGGCGTGGCAGGCAAAAACCGTTTCACCGCTTGCAGCAGACCAGCCGACCCCTTCTGCTTCGTCACATAGGCCGTGGCTCCTTCGCGCAGGGCTTGCTGAATATCCGGCTCGTAGTCATCGGCGCTGAGCATAATAATTGGCGTGAGTTGCCAGTCAGGATGACGGCGGATGACCCTCAGTAGCTCGAATCCGCTCACATAGGGGATCACCATGTCCAACAAGATGAGCGATGGTGGGCGTATGGTGTCGATCAGGGTACGGGCCTGGCGTCCATCGCCTGCATGGAGTACTGAAAAACCTTCTCGCTCCAAGAGGCGCGTCAACAGCTCAGCGGTATCCTGTTCATCTTCCACAACCAGCACGGTGGTGCTCATGGGCTTGCTCCTTCTGCTCCAAGGACACTACTCGTAGACCACCTTGATCCGGTCCAAATATGAACCCAGCGCAGGGAGATCACGTTCTATCGTCGAGGCGTCTCCCGTTTTTGCCGCCTGTTCGACGACGGCAGCCATGTCAGTGATCCGGTCGAAGCCGTAACTGCCACCGGCACCTTTCATTCCATGCGCCACCTTGCGGACGGTATCAAAGTCCTGGGTAGTCAGGGCTTCCCGCATCGTCACGACTTCGTTCTTGCGGTTAGTCAGGAATTTCGGGATGAGCGGCTCGAAGGAGGCATCGATATGCACGAGCACTTCGCCTTCAGCACCTATCTCTTTGGGCTGCGTGTATTCCATTGGCTCTTCTCCGATCAGTCTAGTATCGGTCGTTTTGTCCTGATTCTTAATAGAACTCATCAGGATGGGCTTCACATCGAGTCCTGGGCCGCAATCGAATATTCACCGAAGAATTGAGGCCTGTGTCACCCGAGAGGCAGACCAACTAACTTATTGAGAAAGCTGGGATCATTGCGGTCGGGCTGATGTCTTACGAGATTGGTCGACAGATCGGAGCAAGGTTTCCTGTCGGAACGGCTTCAGCACATAGTCCTGGATCCTAAGCGTACGCACCTTCCGGATCTTGTCTTGATCGGCGACCCCCGTCAACATGATCACCGGCACGTGTTCCCAGTCCGGTGTGGCGCGAATGGTCTCGAGAATCGTGATGCCGTCCACATGGGGGAGCTGAATATCCAACATGACGAGCGATGGGGGTGACATCAATGCGATCTTTTCCAGCGCCACAGAGCCGTCTGCTGCGTGTAAGACCTGATAGCCTTGTTCCTTCATGATCAGCGTCACGAGATCCGCCATATCTTGTTCGTCCTCGACGAGTAAGAGGAGTGGGTTCTGTCCAGATGACTGGTTGTTCACCGAATGGCTCCTTTCTTAGGCTGCTTGGTCTTTGGGAGAATCGGTCCATTGGACGATGGCAGTCAGCAGGGTTTTTTTCTTGATCGGTTTCGTAAGGTGGGCCGTGCAACCTGCGGCGAGGCACTTGTCTGCTTCTTCTTTGAAGGCATTGGCCGTCAGTGCCACGATCGGCGTGGGCCTGCGCTGCTGCACTCGTTCCCATGCGCGAATGGCCGCTGTGGCCTCGAGACCGTCCATGACTGGCATCTGCATATCCATGAGCACTAAATCATAGCGACCGGTCTGGAATTTCTGCAGGGCGACGGCCCCATTTTCGGCCATGTCTAGCTGATACGGGGTGTCCTTGAGAAAGAGTGCGACCACATCGCGATTATCTTCCAGGTCTTCCACCAACAGAATGTGACAGGGTTGCGGTGTAGCCGGCGCTACCTTCTCCTGTTCCACCGGTCCGACTGGTGCCACGTTCAGGGCCACGGCCAACGAATCCATTAAGCGCCGTCGGCTGAGTGGCTTATAGAGGTAGTTGGTAATTCCCAACGATTGGGCTCGTCGAGTTTCGTCCCGCTGAAGGTCCGAGACATGCATGATCAGGGGCAGCGTCGCCCATTCCGGTCGGTTGCGGATCGCCTGGGCGAGGTCCAACCCATCCATGCCCGGCATGTGATAGTCCAAAATGGCGAGGGTGATCGGCTCCTTGCGTTGATGGGCGTCATCCAAGATTGCCAAGGCCTGCGCGCCACTGCTCGCTTCCAGGAGCTGGATGCCGCTGCGTGCGAGATGGGTCCGGAGGATGATCAGATTGGTGTCGTTGTCGTCCACGAGGAGCAGGCGTAGCGCGCGTAAATCGAGGGGCTGTCCCGATGGGCGAGTGATCACGAGCGGGGCTTCCGGCAGGGCAATGGTAAAGGAGAAGGTGGTGCCGACTCCCACCGTACTGTCTGCCTCCAGATGGCCCCCCATGAGTTGCACGAGATGGTGGGAGATGCTTAAGCCGAGTCCCGTGCCGCCGTACTTTCGCGTCGTGCTGGAATCGACTTGCGTGAAGGGCTCAAAGATGGACCGGAGCTTGTCCGGCGGGATGCCGATGCCGGTATCGGACACCGAGAAACGGAGGGCGTGGGCAATCGATCGATCGGGGGCCGGTTCGACGGTGAGCATGACATGCCCGGATTCGGTAAACTTAATCGCATTGCTGACGAGGTTGACGAGCACCTGATTCAAGCGGGTGGGGTCCCCGACGACACCCTGTGGGACATCCGGATGCACGAGGACCAAGAGTTCAAGTTTCTTGGCCACCGCCTTCCCGGACATGAGCTCTGCCGTGGTGTCGGCGAGTTGGGCCAGATCGAAGGGCACCGATTCCAACGCCATGAAGCCAGCTTCGATCTTGGAGAGATCCAAAATGGCGTTGATCAGCTCCATGAGGGAGCCCGCGGCGCGGCTGAAGCGGCCGACATAATTGGCCTGATCTGGCGTGAGCGGCGTTTCTTGGAGTAGTTCCGCCATGCCGACGATCGCATTCATGGGAGTGCGAATCTCATGGCTCATGGTCGCGAGGAATTCGCTCTTGGCGCGGGTGGCGGACAGCGCGACCTGGTTCGCTTCCGCCAACTCCTGATTACGGGCTTCCAAGTCACGAGCCGCTTGTTTCAGCCTCTCTTCCGCCTGTTTGCGCGCCGTAATATCGACGATGGAGGCAAGGACCTGGAGGCCCTCGGGGGTTTTGATGGGGTTGAGTCCGATTTCGAGCGGGAACTCCGTGCCATCCTTGCGGCGGCCGAAGAGTTCGCGGTTAACGCCCATGGCTCGGGCTGTGGGTTTGTGAAAGAAACCGGTTCGCTGTCCAGGATGCTGAGGACGGAATCGCTCGGGAATCAGTGTCTCGATTGGTTGACCGATGAGCTCCTGGCGGTCGTAGCCGAAGTAGCGTTCGATTTGGGCATTGACCATGGTCATGACGCCGTCCTGGTTGGCCACGAGCATGCCGTTAGGGGCAGATTCAACGACCTGGCGGAACTGTTCTTCCGCCTGTTTGCGCGCCGTAATATCGACGATGGAGGCAAGGACCTGGAGGCCCTCGGGGGTTTTGATGGGGTTGAGTCCGATTTCGAGCGGGAACTCCGTGCCATCCTTGCGGCGGCCGAAGAGTTCGCGGTTAACGCCCATGGCTCGGGCTGTGGGTTTGTGAAAGAAACCGGTTCGCTGTCCAGGATGCTGAGGACGGAATCGCTCGGGAATCAGTGTCTCGATTGGTTGACCGATGAGCTCCTGGCGGTCGTAGCCGAAGTAGCGTTCGATTTGGGCATTGACCAGGGTCATGACGCCGTCCTGATTGGCCAGGAGCATGCCGTTGGGGGCGGATTCAACGACCTGGCGGAACTGTTCTGCAGCCTGCTTGCGGGTGGTGATATCGACGATAGAGGCGAGGATTTGGAGGCCAGTGGGTGTGTGTATAGGGTTGAGGCTGATCTCCAGTGAGAACTCGGTGCCGTCTTTGCGGAGACCAAAGAGCTCGCGGCTGACGCCCATCGCATAATGGGTTTTGGGCCGGTGGAAGAAGTCGATGCGCTGCCCGGAGTGTCGCGCTCGAAACCGCTCAGGCATCAGCACTTCGACCGGTTGGCCTAGGAGCTCCTGGCGGTCGTAGCCGAAGTACCGCTCGACCTGGGCATTGACCAGGGTCATGATGCCGTCCTGATTGGCCAGGAGCATGCCGTTCGGGGCGGATTCAACGACCTGGCGGAACTGTGCCTCAGCCTGCTTGCGGGCGGTGATATCGCGAACGATGGCTACGAAGAGCGAGTCTTGCTTCTCCAGTTGAACGAGTTGCAGCGAGATCTCAACCAGGATGTCATGGCCGTCCTTGTGCCGGTGAAGCGTTTCGAAGGATAAGGACGGCTGCGTGCCGTCGATGAGCGGCTGCACTATCGCCTGGAACTGTTCCAAGGTGAACTGGGGTTTAATGTCGAGGGGCGTCATGGTGAGGAGCTCAGCTGAGGTGTAGCCGACTTGCTCGCAGGCTCCGCGGTTGCAGTAGGTGAAGCGTAGCGTATCGGGGCGGAACATAAACACGCAGTCGAGCGTCTGATCGAGGGATGTCTTAAACCGCACGAGCGACGCTTCCCGCTCTTTTAGTTCCTGGTCTGCCTGCTTGCGCGCAGTCATGTCGTGGACGACCTTGGTGAAGCCCTTCAGTTGTCCATCCTGGTCGAATAGGGCTGTGATGACCACGTGGGCCCAGAACCGTGAGCCGTCCTTGCACACGCGCCATCCCTCGTCTTCCGCATGGTGATGGGTTGTGGCTTTTCTCAATAGCGCCATGGGTTTGCTACTTGCTTGGTCTTCCTCCGGGTAAAAGCAGGAGAAGTGACGACCGATGATCTCGTCTGCAGTGTATCCCTTCAGACGCTGTGACCCCTGGTTCCATGACACAACATGTCCCTCGGAGTCGAGTCGGAGAATGGAGTAGTCGAGCACATTCTCGATCATCACGCGGGTGAGCTCTTCTTTTTCTCGAAACGCCGCTTCTGCCATCAATCTGGACCGTTCAGCCTTCTTCTGTACTGATATGTCGGTTGCCATTCCCAGAAAGCCGGTGATCGTGCCGGTATGGTCATGGATCGCGGTGACAGTGAGCAGCACGGGGATCCGCGTGCCGTCTTTGCGGATGTAGATCCACTCGTGTTGATTGGGCAAGTTCAGGCGAGCCTTGGCGACGAAGACGTCGAACCCCGGCTCCAGCTCGATCCCCAGTTCGGTACCGAATATTTTCGCGCGCGCGGCTACTTCTTCAGAGTTATGGAAGACTGCCGGGGTCAACTTGCCGATCATCTCTTCGGCGGAATAGCCCAAGAGCTTTTCGGCTGCCGGATTGAAATGTTGGATGATCCCCGTCGTCGAGGTTGCGATCACGGCATGGGGGGCGTTGAGGAGGATGGCTTCTTGGAAGTTGTGAAGATCAAGCAAGGCCCGTTCCGATTCTTTGCGCACCGTGATGTCGTAATTGATGCCGGTCATTCGGACTACGTGACCTTGGTCATCCTTGATCACAACGGCGCATGCCTTGATATGGCGAATGCTTTGGTCTGGAAGGAGCAAGCGAAATTCTGTGTCGAATCGACCTTCTCCCTTGATCGCGGCTTGGAAGGCATCTTCGGCAGCGGGTCTATCGTCAGGATGGAGTCGGTTGGTCCAGGCGCCATACGTCCCGGGAAAATTCTCATTGGTCCAGGCGTCATACGCCCCGGGAAAATCCTCGGTTGTGTAGCCATAGAGCGCGTACATCCGTGTGTCCCAGACCAGCTTGTTTTTGGAAATGTGATAGTCCCAGACCCCGATGCTGCCCGATGCCGTTGCCAGGTCCAACCGCTGAAGTGAATCTCGCAACGTCTGTTCATACACCGTTTGTTCAGTAATGTCCTGAACGGTGCCCGTCATGGACTTCGGCAGGCCTTTGGTCTCACGGATGATTGTGCCACGGCACAGCACGTCGCGAATTTCCTTGCTGGGGCGAACAATCCGGCAGGTCACCTCATAGGGGCGATTCTGTTCGAGCGCGTCTTCAACGGCCTTGAACACGCTGGATCGGTCGTCGGGATGGATCGCCGTGCGGAAGGTGTCACCGGTGGGCGTGATCGCTTGAGGCGCATAGCCGCAGATTCGAAAGAGTTCGTCCGACCAGATTTCCGTTTCTGTGGCTTCGTCCCATTCCCAACTGCCGACATGGGCGATGGCCTGAGCCTGAGCCAGGCTTTTCCGATGGGTTTCCAGCTGGCGCTGTGCGACGGTACGTGCCGTCACATCCCGGCAGGTGCACATGAGCCAGCGAGCCGGATCCTTCCCCTCCTGTGAAAGGACGAGGGAGATTTCAGTGTCGATCTCCTGGCCCGATTTGGTGAGGCCTTGCACCTCGCCGGACCACCGACCGATATGCAAGAGGATTGGGAAATATAGTTGTTCAATCTTGGCCACCCCCTCGGGAGTGTACAAGGTCTTCCACGAGCGGTTGATCAACTCCTCTGGCTGGTACCCGTAGATGGCGGCATGTGCCGGGTTCATATAGGTATAGCGGCCTTCCTGGTCCAAGAAGGCCAGGCCCTCCAACCCGTGTTCGAGCGTTCGAAGGAGGTCTGCCTGTGACTGGTCATGCTGTTTTTGCCTGGCCAGACTCCGTTCGAGTTCCTGCTGGCCCCTCCGCAACTCAAGTTGAGTGACGACTTGCCGTCCCAAAATACGGAGCGCGTTCATTTGATCGTCAGTCAACCATTTGGGTATTCGATCAATCACACAGAGGGTGCCCAGCGCATGGCCGGCCGGTGTCACAAGTGGCATCCCGGCATAAAAGCGAATGTGCGGGTCTGCCGTCACCAGGGGGTTATCGGAGAATCGTGCGTCGTGGGTGGCATCGGCTACCACGAACAGGTCACTGCCATGGATCGTGTGGGCACAGAACGCGATGTCGCGGGAGGTTTCCTGAGCCTCGATACCAACCTTCGCCTTGAACCACTGGCGATGAGGATCGATGAGGCTGACCAGCGCAATCGGTGTCCCGCAGATCTGAGCGGCGAGTTCGGTCAACTCGTTGAAGGCCGCTTCCGGCGGCGTGTCGAGAATCTCGTATTGTCGGAGTGCGGCGAGACGGGAGGCTTCGTTCTCTGGCAAAGGCGCAGGCTGCATTGCTCGCTCTTTCTTCGCTAGTGGGTTGCTGCCTTGCGTTCACTCATTGCTGGTCGGTAACCGGTCTCTGTCAATGGTGCGTACTTGAGGTCATCTAGCCGCGTGTGCTCGTATGGTTGGCGAAATGGCCCGCGATACTCTCAGGAGTTCTATGGTATTCGTACTATGAGAATCGCAAGGGGCAAAGTAAAATGGGTTTTTGCTGATGCAGTGTGAGAACGGTTGCGGAGCGGATGGGAAAGGCCAAGTCTCTGATCGGCATCTCGCTTGAGTTTTAAGAGGGCGCATTGTAAGGTTTTGCTGACCTCGGATTCACCTCTACAAGGCTCCATTCACCATGCCGAATGATCGTCGCTTTATCGAAAGAATAGAACAGCCACGCCGCCGCTGGCGTTGGTGGCAGGTCGCCCTGATCGGTTTGGTCGCCCTGAGTATCGTCGGAGCCACGACGGTCGCAGGAGTCATCTGGTACTTTTCCCGGGACCTTCCCTCGCTCGATCTGCTCCAAAACTATCAACCGAGTTTGGTCACCACTGTCTATTCCGATGATCGGCAGCCCATTGGCCAGTTCTTTATTGAGCGCCGCATTCTCACGCCGCTCCCAGAAATTCCAAAAACGCTGACGCAGGCGGTTATTGCGACGGAAGATGCGAGGTTTTTTGAGCATCCGGGTCTGGATTTTATCGGAATGCTGCGAGCGGCCTGGACGAATATTCGGCACGGAGGGAGGAAGGTCGAAGGAGCCAGCACCATCACGCAACAACTGGCTCGCGCGCTCTTTCTGTCGTCCGAACGGTCCTATGAACGGAAAATTCGCGAACTCGTCTTAGCCTACAAGATGGAAGTGGTGTCCGGGAAAGAGCAGATTCTTGAAACCTATCTGAATCAAATTTATTTCGGGCAAGGCGCTTATGGAGTCGGCTCGGCGGCGCAATCGTATTTTGGGAAAGATATCAGAGGCCTGACCCTTGCCGAATCCGCGTTCTTAGGCGGTCTGCCGAAGTCGCCCAGCCGGTATTCTCCGTTCAGCGCTTATGAATCGGCGAAGAAGCGCCAAGAGCATGTTCTCGCCAGAATGGAGGAGGTTGGGTTTATTACCGCAGCAGAACGGGAAGCGGCCGTTCGCGAAAAACTGAATTTCCATCGGCCAGGGAGCGAGCATCTGGCGCCCTACTTCGTCGAATATGTCCGTCAACTGCTCATGGCCAAGTATGGGGAGTCGATGGTGTACAAGGGCGGGCTCCAAATTTACACGACCTTGAATGTGGAGATGCAAAAAGCGGCGGAGTCGGCGTTTTTGAACGGGGTTCGTGAGCTCGACAAACGAGAGGGGTGGCGAGGGCCTCGGCGAACCCTTGATTTAGCGACGTTCCAACCTTCGGAACTTTCCTCCAGGGATCCACTGCTCAAGCCTGGGTATCTGGGTGAAGGGGTCGTGTTAAAGGTTGCAAAGGATCACTATCTCGTTCAGGTCGGGCCGTTCAGCGCGAAGCTGGCGTTTGACGACATGGCCTGGGCCAAGCGGATGCTCAAGGGGCCGGATCCTACCGTGGATTTCGTGGTGAATCCGAATCTCAAATCACTTCTGAAGCCTGGGGATGTCATCGAAATCGGGGTGAAACGGATCACGAAGGATGGCGTGCAACTCACATTGGAGCAGACGCCGGTCGTCGAGGGAGGTCTGATTGCGATCGATCCCAAGGGGGGTGCGATTCGTGCGATGGTGGGTGGGTATGATTTCACCCGCAGTGAATACAACCGCGCGGTGCAGGCCCACCGGCAACCGGGGTCCGCGTTCAAACCCCTCATTTATGCGACGGCGATGAGTCAAGGGTTGAGCCCTGCCACACAGATCCTCGATGCCCCAGTCGTCTATGAGCAGGCAGAGGATGAAAAGATCTGGAGACCGGAGAACTACGGCCGGAAGTTTCACGGCATGGTGAGTCTTCGGGATGCACTGGCTCAGTCACATAATCTTGCCACGGTTCGGTTGTTGGACAAGATTGGCGTGAAAAATGTGATCGAGTTCTCGCGTACTGTCGGGATCACGAGTCCTCTCCCCGCTGATCTCTCCCTCGGACTTGGCACATCGTCGGTCGGCTTGCTGGAGTTGACCTCGGTCTATGGGGTGTTCTTGAACCAGGGGAATCGAGTGGAGCCCTTTGCCGTTAAATCGGTCAAAGACAATACGGGGAAGGTCCTCGAAGTGACCGAGCCCGAGCCCCATGAAGTCATCGCGAAAGAAGCTGCCTACTTGATTACCAATATGATGGAAGATGTCGTGCAACGGGGAACCGGGCAGGCGGCGAAGGTGCTGGGGCGTCCGATCGCCGGGAAAACCGGCACGACGAACGACTACATCAATGCCTGGTTCATCGGTGGAACTCCGAACCTCGTCACCGGCGTTTATGTTGGCTTTGACGACCGTCGCTCGCTTGGAGAGAGTGAAACGGGGGCCCGTTCAGCCTTGCCGATTTGGATCGGGTTCATGAAAGAGGCGTTCAAGCAGCTTCCTGTCGTGCCCTTCGAGATTCCAGACGGGGTGACCTTTGTGAAGGTTGATTCTTCGACAGGACTCCTAGAGTCCGAACAGGAAGGAGAAGGGCAAAAGGGAACAGTTGAGCTCTTCACGAAGGGGAGTGAGCCGACTCAGGCGGTGCAGCGTCGACAGGATCCGACGGATTTCTATAAGTTGGACCAGATTCCCGAGGGACAACCAGCAGGGGACGGGAACTTGTAACTCCAGAACCTATGCCTTCGTGTCCTGATATTCCTCGTGCCACGCCATCTGAATCACTTCTAGGATTTTCTCATTCGACGTCTTCGGATCGTCCTTAAATTCCGGCAGGGCCACGATCCAGGTATGCATGTCGGTGAAGCGCACGGTGAGGGGATTTGTCTCAGGGTGTTCTTCGACCAGCCGGATAGCGATCTCTTCGGCATCTTTCCACTTCAGGTCCATCATGGCTCCTCCGCTGTCACGACAGCTCCGATACTTTCTTCCCGTGCAAACTGTTCTTGAGCGAATCGTCGAGCATCACGACATTCAAATGTTTGGCGGCCTGTTCAAGCTCCGTCATGCGAGTACGGATGGCACGCGGATCCGTTCCGCCCGTTGCGTTAGACAACTGAGCGAGTGTCGCTCGAATGCTATGGGCTTCTTCCTGTGAGATCAAGTGTCCCGCGTCCACGAGCGACTTGTTGGTCGTTTTCAGCAACGCCTCAGCATCCAATCGAGCTTCGATCAACTTCCGTGCATTGACATCCTCAGCCGCAAACTTGAACGAATCTTCAATCATTCGCTCCACTTCCGTGTCCGAGAGTCCATACGACGGTTTGACCTCGATCGACTGGCTTTGACCCGTCCGCATGTCCGTCGCCGTGACGTTCAAGATACCATTGGCATCGATCAAAAAGGTGACCTCGATGCGTGGGATGCCGGCCGGGAGAGGTGGCACTTTTAGCCGGAATCTCGCTAAGCTCCGGTTGTCTTTCACGAGTTCGCGCTCACCTTGCAGAATGTGAATATCTACTCCGGTCTGACCGTCGACATAGGTCGTGAACATCTCCTTGGCGCTCGCCGGGATGGTTGTATTTCGGCGGATCAGGCTGCTCATCACGCCGCCCATTGTCTCGATGCCCAATGATAACGGGGTAACGTCCAAGAGCAACATGTCCGTTGTGCCGCCACTGAGAATATCGGCTTGCACCGCCGCCCCAAGCGCGACGACTTCATCCGGGTTCAAGTGACAATGTGGTTGCTTCCCAAAGAGCGCTTCGACTCGTTGCCGGACCAATGGCATCCGGGTAGACCCGCCCACGAGCACGACTTCATCAATGTCTGTTGGAGTGAGCCCGGCGTCTTTTAACGCGATGCGACAGGGCGCTAAGGTGCGTTCGATGATCCCTGCCACGAGAGACTCGAGCTGATCACGCGTCAGCTCTCTGGTAAAGAGTCCTTTGTCCTCGGGGAGCTCGATGGTGATCTCGGTCTTGAGCTCATCAGAAAGGCGGATCTTGGCCCGCTCCGCTTCCAACCGGACAGTCTGCATGTGATCAGGGTAGCGGCCGACGTCGATCCCGTACCGGTCTCGGATGTCTCCGATGAAGAGGTCGACCAACACGCGATCGAGATCGTCTCCGCCAAGATGGGTATCGCCGCTGGTCGCCAGCACTTCAAAGATGCCGTCTTTCAACTTTAGGATTGAGATATCGAATGTCCCACCCCCGAAGTCATAGACGGCGATGGTCCCTTGGGTTTTTTGTTGAAGTCCGTAGGCCAGCGATGCGGCGGTCGGCTCATTGATGATGCGCAACACCTCCAGCCCGGCAATGAGGCCGGCATCTTTGGTGGCCTGCCGTTGGCTGTCGTTGAAGTAGGCCGGCACCGTGATGACGGCCTTGGTGATACTTTCGCCGAGGGAGGCCTCCGCACGCAGCTTCAGTTCCTTGAGGATCATGGCGGAGATCTGTGGCGGTGAATAGCTCTTCTGGCCAAGGCGGATCCGGATCACACCACCAGTCTCAGTGACATGGTATGGGAAATAGGCCAGCTCGTTCTGGACATCGGCCAGCCCTTTACCCATGAATCGCTTCACGGAGTAGACCGTCCGTTCCGGGTTTCTCGTCAAATGCTCTTTCGCCGAATCTCCGACGATCAAGCCATTGTCCGTCAAGGCGACCACCGAGGGCACCATGGTCCGACCGTTGCGGTCTGGGACAACGCAGGGCTGCCCATCCTTCATGTACGCAACCAGTGAATTGGTGGTCCCGAGATCGATACCGACTATTCGTGCCATATCAAAGATGAGGATGTTGGGAAAGAGTTGCTTAGGCGATTGTTGCTGCCAGATCGTTCACGATATTGTTGACGTATGTGCGATTAGACAGGAGATCGCGCATCTGCTTCAGGATTCTGTCCCGTTCCACCCTCGCCAGGCTCGTGGCTTCTCCCGCGTCTTGTAGCTTGTCCCAGTCGGCAAATAATTGCTGCAGTTGAGCTTCCATCTCGTGCTTGCGCCGCTCCAGCGCCTCCTGCTCAGTCTGGAGGGTGGAGCGGAGTCGATGGCCCTGATCCGAGTCACGATCCGACGCCCGGTACTCCTCCAGAGTATCTTGGAGTTCTAGAATCTCTTCAAAGAGATCGGCTGGCGGAGATGTTCGAATGTCTTTGACCGAGCCGGTTTCCAAGGCCAAGAGGTATTCGGCTCGTTGAATGGGGGCACGGAGCGTGCGATAGGCGGTATTGAGAACTGCAGCATTGCTGAGGCTGATCGTCTGTTCGTCTGCGCTCTTGGTCTGATAAAAATCAGGATGGAATGTCCGGCTTAGTTCGTAGAACTTGGCCTCTAGTTTCTGCGGGTCGAGCATGAGGCGCCGTGGAAACCCGAGGCAGGTGAAATAGTCGGTTTCTTTTGAAACCGGCTGGACTTTCACACACCGGTCACAGAAGTATTCTCCTGTCACTTCTGACTGGCAGTGCCAGCACATGCTCCGGGCCATCTGCAGCTGGCGACGAGTATCGGGATGAGACGATGATTGATGGTTATCCATGAGTGAAAACGAGCATGGTATATGTCCCATACCCGGTCGGTATATTGAGTGGATGAGGAATCAAGCTGAGAACGATTCTCCGCAGCCACAAGTTTTGTTGGCGTTCGGGTTCAAAAACTTAAAGTTTCCGCTCAGCATGTCTTTTTGATAATCCAGCTGTGTGCCTTGGAGATAGATGGCGCTTTTCGCATCGATGATCACTTTGACACCATCGATCTCATGAACTTGATCGAACTGTCCGATCTTGTCATCGAAGTTAATCGTGTAGCTGAGGCCGGAACACCCGCCGCCTTTCACACCAAGGCGAAGGCCACCTTCTTCAATGCCTTGTACGTTGATGAGCCGCTTCACTTCCTTTACGGCTGCTTCGGTGAGTGAGATGATCGGAGTTGGAGTCTCGACATTCGTGGTGTCCATGAGGCGCTCCCTTCGTGGCTGTTACTTGGTGCCGGTTGGTTGCCCGTCTGTCTTCTTCTGATAATCGGCCAACGCCGCTTTGATGGCATCTTCCGCCAGAACCGAGCAGTGAATTTTCACAGGAGGGAGATTCAACTCCTGTACGATGTCCGTATTCTTGATCTTTTGGGCTTCCTCGATCGTTTTCCCCTTGAGCCATTCGGTGGCCAGGCTGGAGCTGGCGATCGCTGACCCGCAACCGAAGGTCTTGAACTTCGCATCAACGATCGTATCGTTCTGGACCTTGATCTGCAGCTTCATCACGTCACCGCATTCCGGGGCTCCCACCATTCCGGTACCCACGTCTGCATCGTCCTTCTTAAAGCTGCCCATGTTGCGGGGATTGTTGAAATGATCGACGACTTTATCGCTGTATGCCATAGAAACCTCCTTGGTATCTCGTCGTTCGTGAAGCGCCGTTCGTTGTCTGTGAGATACGCTTCACGAGGTACGTTTCACGTCTGCCGTCATTAATGCGCGGCCCACTGAACGGATTTCAGGTCCACGCCTTCTTTGGCCATCTCATACAGAGGGGACATTTCCCGCAACTTGGTGACGACCTCAATAACCTTTTTGGTCGTATAGTCAATCTCATCGTCGGTATTGAAACGGCCCAAACCGAAACGAATCGAAGAGTGAGCGAGCTCGGTCCCGACCCCGAGTGCGCGCAACACATACGAGGGTTCCAAGGTGGCCGATGTGCAGGCCGAACCGGACGAGAGCGCGATGTCTTTCATGCCCATGAGCAGTGACTCGCCTTCGACGTAGGCAAAGGAGATATTGAGATTACCGGGTAGGCGGTTCGTTGGGTGGCCGTTGAGATAGCTTTCTTCGAGGGCCGCCATGATATCGGTCTGGAGACGGTCTCGCATCTTGATCAGCCGCGCCGTTTCCGTCACCATCTCCTGTTCGCACAGTTCACAGGCTTTCCCAAAGCCGACGATCAACGGTACCGGCAAGGTTCCGGACCGCATGCCGCGTTCATGCCCGCCTCCGTCTATTTGGGCTGCGATTCGAACGCGGGGATTTCTTTTCCTAACATAGAGGGCACCGACTCCCTTGGGGCCGTAGACTTTGTGGGAGGTGAATGACATGAGATCAATGCCCATGGCCTGGACATCGACGGGAATCTTGCCGACGCCCTGCGTGGCATCGCAATGGAACAGGACCCCCTTCGCTTTGGCGATCTTGCCGATCTCCTGGATAGGGTTAATTGTGCCGATTTCGTTATTGGCCAGCATGATCGAGATCAGGATGGTCTTGTCGGTAATGGCATTCTGGACGTCCTGCGGATTCACCATGCCGTATTTATCGACCGGCAAATAGGTCACGGTCGCCATCCCTTTGGCTTCCAGAGACTTGGCTGTATCGAGCACGGCCCGATGTTCCGTGGATGACGTGATGATGTGGGTGCCTTTCTCCTTATACATCTCCAAGACACCCTTCAGCGCCAGGTTGTCCGATTCCGTGGCACCGCTGGTGAAGACGATTTCTTTTGAGTCGGCGTTAATGAGCTTCGCAATCTGTTTTCGGGCCTGTTCCACTGCTTCTTCCGCGGCCCAGCCAAATGCATGGTTGCGACTGGCGGCGTTACCGAACTTTTCCACGAAATAAGGCAGCATTGCTTCCAGAACTCGTGGGTCCATGGGCGTGGTGGAATGGTTATCGAGGAAAATGGGAAGCTTCATCGTTCGACTCCTTGTGCCGAGGGAGACTGAATCGTAATAAGAGGCGTGCCCCCCATCATGTCTCCCAACGTCATGTTATTCAGTAACTGATAGATGCTGTCTTGGATTTTCAGGAGCGGCGTGCGGATGTTGCAGTGTTCGCGCTGCATGCAGAAGTCGCCATCTTTTTCGTGGGAGCAGTCGGTGATGCCTAAGGGGCCTTCTATACTTTCAAGAATCTGTGCGATGGTGATCTGTCTGGCGCTCCGCGCCAGGAGATAGCCTCCCTTCGGACCGTTGTGGCTTTCGATCAGACCATTCTTTGAGAGAACTTGTAGGACCTTCGCCAACAATTCCAAGGGAATGTTGTACTCCTCGGCGATTTCTTTCGTATTCACCACGCGGCCAGGAGTGATATCGCCGAATTGGACTAAAGCAATGTGCTGCAGCGCCATGAGCGCGTAATCAGCTTTTTTTGAAATCTTCAGCATTGCTATTGCCGATTCCTTAGGTCGGAGACTATAATGATCTCCGATCAATTTAGTCGTACTAAGGTTAGCATGCAGGTTTCTCTGCTGTCAATACGACAGGCGGAGTCCGGTGATCTCTCAGAAAGGAATCGACACATGGGTGGCACAAATCCCTATATTGAACAGGCCGAATATGAACTTCCAAAAACTTCCTATGCCGTGACATTTATCCATCCAGATGGCAGATCCACCACGGTCGAAGTCAATCCAGAAAAGATTCCCCATGGGCCCACTGGGCTGCCAGGAAGCCTTTTAGATATCGCGATGGGACACGGAGTAGATTTGGAACATGTATGCGGCGGGGTCTGCGCCTGTTCGACCTGTCATGTGATCGTGAAGCAGGGGCTGGAGACCTGCAATGAAGGCACGGACGATGAGTATGATCAGTTGGATGAGGCTCCCATGACGACACTACAGTCTCGTCTGGGATGCCAATGCGTGCCGAATGGAACCAAGGATATCGTCGTCGAAATTCCAGCCGTTAATAAAAATCTTGTGCGGGAGGGGCACTGATCGGGATGATTTCTCCCACGCGACTGATGAAACACTTCGGCGTGTTCTAAGTGAACAGTGCCCACCGACCATTCTAATCGTACGTCTCTATCTTCACGTCCTTTCGGTCGTACCCTTCCTTTATAAAATAGGCACGCAGGGGACGGACGAACGCTTTAGTTCCACAAATCATGGGAACGACTTTGGGCTGTCCGTTGACCAGCGGCGTGAGCATGGACAAGGTCTTTTCCACAGCCTCCGACTCCCCGTTCTGAGCGACCAGTGGAAGATAGCGGAACGAGGGATATTGCATGGCCATCGTGAGCCATTCCTGATGGAATAAAACTTCGTCTTCGCCGGGTGCCACGGCAATCAATAAGACGGGAGTTTGGATTTTCGAGAAAAACATCTGCTTGAGGAGGCACCGTATCGGAGCAAGACCCGTGTAGCGCGCAATCAGCAGCAGCTCGCGATCGAGTGGTTGAGGGAGGACGAAATTCCCATAGGGGCCTGACAGGGGAACTTCATCTCCAGACCGCAACCCATAGAGATAATCGGAAGCCAGCCCACCAGGAACACGATCAAATACCAGTGTTAACTCCCCATACGGAGACGAAGGATCGGCCATGGAGTATGCACGGTTGAGCGGCGGCTTAGGGCCCACCGGAAGTTTGAGGGAAACCCACTGTCCCGGTTGAAAGGAAATCTTCCTAGTCTTGGGTTTGACGACGAGTTGGCGAACGTGGGGTGTGAGATCGGTGACCGCAAGTACCGTGGCCGGTTGCGTGAGTTCCGCCATAATCGATTCGCGGCACCGTCATAGCAGAAGCCGTCAGGAGATGGAAGTGGCAAGGCGATGTACAAGGATTTTCACAGCATGGTATAGATGACTGGGTTGTCGTGTGTGAAGAAGGGACGGTACGGTCATGAGTCAGGTTCGCGTTCGGTTTGCCCCTAGTCCGACGGGGTTTCTCCATATAGGAGGAGTGCGTACGGCTCTGTTCAATTGGCTCTTTGCACGCCAACAACAGGGTGTGTTCATTCTTCGCATCGAGGATACCGATCAAAGTCGGTCAACCGATGAATCGATTCAGGCGATCATCGAAGGTATGAAATGGGTCGGACTTGATTGGGATGAAGGGCCATTCCGCCAGACAGAGCGGATAGATCTGTATCGCAGCCATGCCATGAAGTTACTAGAGACTGGACAGGCGTACTGGTGTCTGTGCAAGGCGGAAGAGTTGGAGGCTCGGCGAAAAGAGGCCGAAGCCAAAGGACTGTCGCCTCGCTATGATGGTCGCTGCCGCAACTTAGGGATCACCAGTCCACCAAGCGAGGCCGCCCTTCGATTCAAGGCTCCACAAGAGGGGCAGATCGTCGTTGATGACCTGATCAAGGGCAGGGTCGAGTTTGACCATGCGGTCGTGGATGATGTGATCATTCTCCGGTCCAACGGGTATCCCACCTACAACTTTTCCGTGGTGGTCGACGATGCGCTGATGGGGATCACGCATGTGGTGCGGGGAGACGACCATCTGACCAACACACCGCGCCAGATCCCCATTTTCCAAGCCCTGGGGTTTGCCGTCCCTCGCTTTGGACATTTGCCGATGATCTTAGGGTCGGACAAAACCCGGCTGTCCAAACGCCACGGGGCCACCTCAATCATGGCCTATAAAGACATGGGGTATCTTCCCGACGCGATGATCAACTATTTGGTTCGACTCGGCTGGTCCCATGGGGATCAAGAGCTCTTTACTCGTCAGGAATTGATTGAGAAGTTCTCGTGGGATCATGTGCAAAAAGCAGCGGCGGTCTTCAACCCCGATAAGTTGCTGTGGATGAATGCCGAATACATCAAGACCAGTCCACCGAGCGAAGTCGCCAAGGCGCTTGTGCCACTGCTTGAACAGGCCGGCATGCAAGACGAATTGCGCACCGTGTCAGCCGAATGGCTCGCGCAAGTGGTTGTGTTGGTCAAAGAACGAGCCAAAACCTTAGTCGATATGGTTGATTGGGTCAGACCCTATTTTGGGCAAGGAACCACGTTCGAGGTAGACGCAGCCAAGAAATTTCTCACACCAGCGACCGCGCCGTTGCTTCAGAAGCTTCTGACACGATTTGAGGCGCTTCCGAGCTTTTCCAAACTGGTGTGGGAAGACAGCTTCAAGAAACTCGTCGAAGAGGAAGGTATCAAGATGGGTGCGTTAGCCCAGCCAGTTCGCGTCGCCTTGACTGGACGGACGGCAAGTCCAGGGCTCTTTGAGGTCATGGAGATTCTTGGACGCGAACGTACCCTCGTTCGGCTGAAGGCAGGAATTGAGCACGCAAAAACCAACCAGGCTTGACGGATTGAGCGGTCCTATATTACGTTGAACGCCGGTTGGGGGATCGTCTAGCGGTAGGACGTCAGTCTCTGGATCTGACTACCTAGGTTCGATTCCTAGTCCCCCAGCCAAAAATTTCTCTCTTGTGCCACTTCCACGATTTGCTTCCGTACCGCGCTGGGGGATCGTCTAGCGGTAGGACGCCGGCCTTTGGAGCCGGCTACCTAGGTTCGATTCCTAGTCCCCCAGCCATTTTCTCCCAAGAGATACTCGACCTGGTTCTCATTTCATTGACGCCATGTCGATCACAAATCGAAACTTCACATCGCCTCGGAGTACCCGTTCATAGGCTTCATTAACTTGCTGGATCGAGATCAGTTCGATCTCCGACTCGACCTGGTGCTGCGCGCAGAAGTCGAGCATTTTTTGCGTTTCTTTGATCCCGCCGATAAGCGAGCCAGCCAAACGCCTCCGCTTGAAAATGAGCGAGAAGGCCTCAACGGGAGTGGGCGTTTCTGGTGCGCCCACAAGGATCATGGTGCCGTCCGTCTTCAGGAGGTTCAAATAGGCGTTGTAATCGTGTGGAGCAGAAACGGTATCAAGGATGTAGTGGAAGTACCCCTGGAGCTTGGTGAGGGCCTGAGGGGCTGACGTCACGACAAAGTTTGCAGCGCCCAGCCGCTTCGCGTCCTCCCGTTTCTTCTCAGATGTGCTTAATACCGTAACCTCGGTTCCCATCGCCCTGGCAATTTTCACCGCCATGTGGCCTAGGCCTCCGAGACCGACGACGGCCAGTTTATGATAACGCCCAACGCCCCACTGGCGCAGGGGCGAGTAGGTCGTGATGCCGGCGCAGAGCAGCGGGGCCGCTCCCGCCGGGGAGAGCGTCGTGGGAATTCGGAGGACATAGTTTTCGTCCACGACGATCTGGGTCGAGTAGCCGCCCTGAGTAATCTGGCCGGCTCGATCCTGGCCACTGTAGGTCCAGAGTGTTCCGCCCTCACAGTATTGCTCCAGACCTTCGCGGCAAGCCGTGCACGTTCGGCAGGAATCCACGAAGCAGCCGACGCCGGCTTGATCGCCAACCTTGAAGGCTGTCACCGCGGTGCCGACTTGCGCCACGGTTCCGACGATCTCGCGTCCTGGTACCATCGGGAAGAGAGAGATGCCCCACTCGTTACGAGTCTGGTGAATATCTGAGTGGCAGATGCCGCAATGCGAGATTGCGATCAAGACGTCATGCGGACCGACCTCGCGTCGTTCGAAGGTGAAGGGTTGTAAACGCTCCTTGGCGGCCATCGCCGCGTAGCCGTTAGTCGCAAGCATGGAATGTTCTCCTTCGAGAGGTGAGTAGGCAATATGACCTTAGCAAGTTCAACGGGCCTTGCCAACAGCAAAGGCAGCATATTTGGGGTGTGACCGATAGCAGTGGCTCATTGGGTGACGGTGGGCAGCGGGGAAAGGTGGAATTGGGGGGTGTGCTTAGGTGCAGTCGTTCACCTTGCCGTTGTCGGTCGATTCAGGAATATCGGTGTCTGTGGTGAGGGGCGAACCGGGAATGCGGTACTGTTCTGCGGCCCATGTTCCCAAGTCCGTGACCTGACAGCGTTCAGAACAGAATGGGCGCCAGGTGTTTTCTTCCCACGTGGTTGGCTGGCGACAGGTTGGGCACAGCATGAAAATTGTTTAGCGCTGAGGGGCTTGCTGGGTTTTCTCGATCTTGGCCCATGCATCCTTGAGAGAGACGGTCCGGTTGAAAATGAGTGCCTCTGATGAGGAATCGGGGTCCACGCAAAAGTATCCCTGCCGTTCGAATTGGAAACGGGACCCGGGTGCAGCTGACCGGAGGCTTGGTTCAACCACACAGCCGCTGAGGAGTTCAAGTGATTGAGGATTCAAGGATCGAGTCCAGTCCTGATCAGCCGGAAGCTTAGCCTGGTCAGGGAGAAGAAGCGGATGATAGAGCCGGATGGCGGCTTTGACTGCATGTGGCGCCGACACCCAGTGAATGGTGGCTTTCACCTTACGCTGTTCCTGCGACGATCCGCTTCTGGTCTCCGCATCGTAGGTGCAATGCAGTTCGGTGATCGCACCGGTTTGAGAGTCCTTGGTCGCGCTTACACACTTGATGATGTATCCATAGCGCAGCCGGACCTCGCGGCCAGGCGCCAGGCGGTAGAACTGTTTTGGTGGATCCTCACGGAAATCGTCTTGTTCGATGTAGAGCGTCCGTGAGAAGGGAACCTTCCGAGTTCCAGCGGCAGCATCTTCAGGGTTATTCACGGCATCAAGTTCTTCAACGACGCCTTCCGGATAGTTGTCGATCACCACTCTTAACGGCCGGAGCACCGCCATCACGCGTGGTGACCGTTTGTTCAGGTCTTCTCGGACGAAGTGTTCAAGTAGCTGCATCTCAACAATGGCGTCCCGCTTGGCCACACCGATGTGTTCGCAAAAGGCCCGGACCGCTTCAGACGTCACGCCTCGTCGACGGAGGCCTTTCAAGGTGGGAAGGCGCGGATCATCCCAGCCGGTCACCAGTTTCTTCTCGACGAGTTCCAGGAGCTTCCGCTTGCTCATCACGGTGGAGGTGAGATTCAATCTGGCGAATTCGATCTGCTGAGGGTGATGGGGAGCACCGGTTTCGGCAACGACCCAATCGTACAAGGGGCGGTGGTCTTCAAATTCGAGGGTGCAGAGGGAATGGGTGATGCCTTCGATGGCGTCGGACAACGGGTGCGCGAAATCATACGAGGGATAGATGCTCCATGCGGTGCCGGTCCGATAATGCGTGGCATGTCGGATGCGATACAGAATCGGGTCCCGTAGATTAATGTTGGGCGAGCCCATATCGATCTTTGCGCGTAGGACATGCACCCCGTCGGCAAACTCTCCCGCTCGCATGCGCGCGAACAGATCCAGGTTGTCCTCGATGGACCGAGTTCGAAAGGGGCTGTCGCGGCCCGGTTCGGTCAGGGTGCCGCGATGTTCACGGATTTCATCGGCTGTGAGACTATCGACGTAGGCCTTCTCTTTCCTGATCAAGGTCACGGCGAACGCATAGAGTTGGTCGAAATAGTCCGAGGCGTAGAACATCTTGTCGTGCCAATCAACTCCCAACCATCGGACGTCTTCCTGAATGGCTTGGACATATTCAGGGTCTTCAGTCGTTGGATTGGTGTCGTCGAATCTCAGGTGGCACATTCCGCCGGGGGTGTCCTGTGCAATCCCGAAATTGAGGGCGATGGACTTGGCATGCCCGATATGGAGGTACCCATTGGGTTCAGGGGGAAATCGTGTGACGACCCGTCCACCGTGTTTACCGGCGGCACGATCGATCGCCACAAGATCCCGAATGAAATTCGATGAATGAGAAGACTCTGGTGTGCTCATGAAGTCTTGAGAGAACGGTTCAGCCTGGTCATTGTCAGTCAATCCCAGAAAGGAGTTCTACCATAGACGGGCCGACGGGAGGAATGGGGGAATGGCTAAGCAGAGGGTTCTGGGGCTGAGTGGCCTGACGCCTGCATGACATGAAAGTCCTTTTGGGCGATGAGATGCCCATCCATTCGCAAGCGGAATTCATACCGACCAGGTGCGGGAAAGATTAACAGCGGAATATTGATCCCGAAATCAGAAATCTGAAGGCGATCGCTGATCTCGATGTTGGGAAGCGCGGCCCGGCAGATGAGTTGTTCGGAGTTGAGGTAGATTAACTCAATATCAAAATGGTACGGGCCTTCCGCATCGGTGAGGCAGAAATAAAGGCCCATTTGCTGATGCTGGAAGGGGAAGGCAGCTGTCTGCAGATGTGTGAAGATTCCGATCAAGCTTTTCTTTTTCGTGAAGCTGTCTTCGATGACTTGATCGCAGACGAGAAATGCTTGGACGGTGGGTGTGGGGATATCGGTCATAGGGGCATTCTATGGAAAACAGGAGGAAGGGTACAACGGTTCCCACTTTTCCGCAGAACGAGGCGGAGGATATCGCGTCCAAGGAGAAGGCTGACAAGATGAAGAATACGTAAGAGTCGAAGCGTGAGTGAAAGACCACCTGCGGTCAACCGAGGACAGCTGGGCCACCTTGGGCTTCGATAATTTCCTGAAACAGGGCAGCCTGGGAACCGATCCGGCAGTAGTGAGAGGTGATTTCCACCGGTATGCCCTTATGCGAGTGCAATCGCCCGCAGATGAGATCGACTCTGGAGTCCGATGCCATCCGTGCCTCGAACACGAAGTGGCCAGATTGTAAATCTCTCAGACGAACAGATGGCATATCGGATGGTGACAGACCTTGTCCGAGCCGCACATCAACGGTGAACTGTCCGCGGTCATTCAACGTGAGGACGTTTCGACGCAGGTGGGCGATGCGGACGCCACGCTCGTCATACAGATCGAGCGTGGCGAGAAGTAGGCCTTGCTCCGACTTGGCTTCAATGACGAGTTGCTCTTTCCCATGAATCGTCACCACACCGTTGGTGCGGCGAAAAATGTTGGATCCGATCCGCAGTTCGAGTCCTGGCCTGGAGAGTACTCCTGCCGGTGCCGTACGACTAAAGGATTCGGTCCTGCGGAATGCCGCCGGATCATCCATGTGAGCCTCAAGTCACAGTTATTTCAGGTCCTGTGGAGCTTCGCAAACGCCACAGGGAGTGTTGCTAAAACATTCGGGAGGCTAGGCTTTTTGCGTAGCTCTGTCAAGGGTATGCGGCTTGAGGACAGGGGCATATTATGGCCATGTGCATTAGGCCCACATAGTTACCTATTACAGAGGTCTTTCTCGACAGAGCGGCGCTTCGTTGCAAACGGAAAACCGCTTATGCTACGGTTCAACGTTCGAACAGTTTCTGGATGGTCCCATCGTCTAGCCTGGCCTAGGACGGAGCCCTCTCAAGGCTTAAACACGGGTTCAAATCCCGTTGGGACCACCACTACTGTAACGCATTTCTCAGAATCTTCAGCGCTTAAACGATGCCGAACCAGGTGAGGGGATCTCTTTTGTGAGGAGACTCGCAGGGACCAAGGCTTCTCGGCTCAAATGCCAATCTCTCTACCTTGTGATAGCGGATACCTTCAGTGGATAAGCGAATAGACGGGTACGATTTCATACGATCTTTCGCCATCTTGGTCGTTTTCCTCGGCCATGCCTTCAAGCACTCGACGAATGAGATCATTTTCCTTGGCACGCGGGCCCTCTCTCCCGGGCTGACCATGTCGCTTCTCGGGTTCATCAGTGCAGCGCTCCTGTCTGCCCGTGATGAAGATTTCGGTGCATTTCTCATTAAACGATTCACCCGGATCTATAGTTCGCTCATTTTCTGTTTGATGGTGATTCTGACCATTCATGCGCTTCTCGGCAAGAAAGTGATGGAGCTGAGTCATGCCGGGCATGTTATGGCACAACATACACTCTTCCATTTCATGGGAATGAGTGCATGGTTCGGGTTGTTGGAGGTGGATAGTGAAGTGACTATTGGCCCTGGACTGTGGTTCATTACCGTCATCGTCGTGTTGTATCTTGTCTTGCCGATCCTGCGGAAATTATTTCGGCATCCTCGTGGACTCGTCCATGTAGTGCTCTTTGTTGCGCTGTGCACGCTGCTGAACTTTGTGACGTATGGTGGGCAGGCCATGTGGAACGTCGTGATTTCGTTTGCCGTCGGTGTCTACTGCAGTGCCAACGGCTATACGAAGCGATTGACTGAGACGGGAGCGCGTCTGATGGTTCCACTGGTTGGCTGTGTTGGGCTGCTCACGGTTACGGCTCTTTGTACTGCCCATGTCCTGCCGAATTCACTCCGGAGCCTCCTCTTTGCGTTTTACCCACTCGCGTTCGTCCCCGTGCTGTTTGCCGTGTCCCAAAAGCTTCCCAAGCCAATTCTCGTGGTAAGTGGTGTGTTTGCGGGGTTAAGCTACGAATTCTACATCCTGCACTTTTATTTCCTCAACGACAGGTTTAATGATTTCTTCCCCGCCTCGACCCCGCTCTATGGCCAAGCCATCATTGCATTTATCATCACATTCATTTTGGCGTATGCCATATCGAAAAGCGCAGCTCGGTTCAAACAAGTGGCAGACAAATACTTGTTGGGAAGCTCGTAAGTCAGGGAATTGCCCCCTTCTCACGAGCTTCGCCCGTTTTCAGGTTCAGCGGTTTCGGGTTGCGGCGAGGGTCTTTCTTGCTGCAAGCCTATGCAAGAGAGGCCTGAAATCCCGCTATGATCGAGTCCTCGATTCGAATCGTTGTCATCCTCCCAAGCTCCTTAAAGATATCGGACCAATCGATTGCGCATTGATGGAATGTTCTGCGATCCTTGTTGTCGAACACGGGTTCGTCCGTCGCGAGCATGGCGCATGGGGTCACTCGCGGCGAAGCTCACGGTTTGCGCATCACACGGGCGAACCTTTCATTGACGCTCCTATTCATGGTTGTGTATAACGAAAGCGTTTGTGAATTTCTTTAGAGGATCGCTATGTATGCACGTGAATTTCGTGACGGTGCAAAAGACGGCTTAGAAGCGCTCGAGCCGCTGGACCCAGACAAGATTACCTCGTTCAGCGGCCTGCTTGAAGCCATGGGCAAGACCGCGTTCGGAGGACGGCATCTCGGCCACGCGTTCGATGTGCTGTGGGAGATGATCGAGGACCCTGACTGCCATGTTGTGATGACCTTGTCCGGTGCGATGACAATTGCCAAGATGGGGAAGATCATCACCAGGATGATCGATGAAGGCATGGTGCAATGCATCATTTCGACCGGGGCCTTAATGGCGCATGGCCTCACTGAGTCGGTCGGCAAGACGCATTATCGCCACGATCCTGCGATGAGTGACGAAGAGCTCTTTCGAAAAGGGTACAATCGCGTCTACGACACGCTTGAGATGGAATCGAATTTGAATTATGTCGAGCACGTTGTCGCGCAAACATTGAAGCGTCTCAATCAAGACCAGCCACTGTCGTCGGCCATCCTCACGAGGGAGATTGGGAAGACGCTGGCTGAGGAGATAGACAGCGACGGAATTCTGAAAAGCGCCTATTTGAAAAAGGTGCCGGTCTATATCCCGGCGTTCACTGACTCGGAAGTGGGGCTGGACATGGGAACTTGGGCGATGGCTCGGGAGGTCGATCGAGCCCGAGCTCAGGTCGAGCCCGGGAGAGATCTGGACATTTTGCGAGCGATCCAACAATCGTGTCCTTTGTTCAATCCTTACCTCGATCTCAACAGCTATGCCGACCATGTTCTTTCCGCTAAACGACTTGGAATTTTCACGATCGGCGGAGGGGTTCCTCGGAACTGGGCGCAACAGGTTGGGCCATACATTGAAATCAGTAATCTCCGGTTGGGTCTGAACGTGAAGCCACCTCGATTTCATTACGGGGTGCGAATTTGTCCTGAACCGGATTACTGGGGAGGGCTCAGCGGCTGTACGTATCAAGAGGGGCTGTCATGGGGAAAATTTGTGACTCCCAAAGACGGTGGGCGATTTGCTGAAGTCTTAAGCGATGCCACGGTTGTTTGGCCTTTGTTGATGATGGGGATTCTTGAGCGAAAGAAGGCTGGCGCGGTGCGCCGCCCATGAATCGAATGGTAGATCGACGATCGATTCAGCTGTTCGTGTGCGGTGTTCTTCTGTGGTCTTCCTCGGTCCTGGCCGGGCCTTCACCTGAAACCGACGTGCGGATCAGGGGGCAGGCCAACGCACCTGTGACCTTGATCGAATATAGTGATTTCACATGCGGGTATTGTGTGAAATTTTTCAAACAGACGTGGCCACGGATTCAAGCGCGTTATGTCGATACGGGGAAAGTTCGATTTATCTACCGCGATTTTCCACGCGGGGATCAAGGTTCCGGGGTAGATGCCGCGATGGCCGCCCGGTGTGCTGGGGTACAAGGGCAGTATTGGGCGATGCATGATCGATTGTTTGCCGAAGGGGGCCAATTGGGCAAGCAAGTCTATCTTCGCCATGCTGTGGCACTTAGTTTGGATCAGCCTGCGTTTGAACGGTGCGTGAAAGAGGGGCGGTATACCAAGGCGATTTTTGAAGATCGTCAGGAAGCCAACCAATGGGGGTTTCATGGAACTCCTGGGTTTATCCTTGTGCGAACGGCCAGTGAGCCGACGGACAAAGAGCCGGCGATCGCGATCCCTGGAGCCTTTCCATTCGAGAAGTTCGCAGAGGAAATCGATCAGCTTCTGGCGGGTGAGAAAAAATAGCTGAACTGCGCCGGAGCAGCGTGAATCTTTGCGCGTGCTGTTGACATCAGCACGCAGGTACGATAGTCCTCTTCGAAAATAAAGGTAGGGTGTCCCTATGGATTCAATGCAATCGTTCTGGCCCGTTTCCCATCGCGCTGACGACTTCTGGGTCTGCATGTCATGCCTGACCGAGGTCTTCTATGGAAAAGTTCCGATGCCGGACTGTCCATCGTGTCACGGGGTATCGACCTACGAGGGCTTTACCCTGGAGTCGATCCGCGAGTGGGGCACGGAAGAACTGATCGGCAAGGCCGTTGCCGCACAAGAAGCAGCCATGGTTGCTCAACCTGCCGCTGAAGCCGCTGCGCCGGTTGAAGCAACGGACTAACACCAACCTCCTCACAGACTCCAGCGAGTCCTCCAGTGCAAACATCCCGTCCGTTCCTCGTGCATGGCCAATGGAAGTCAGGCGAGCGTTTGGCCCCGGTCGTTGATCCGTTCACCGGAAAGCTCGTCGCCCAGGTCACCCAAGCGACGGAATCGGATGTCGATGAGGCCATCGCGTCTACGTGCAGTGCGGCGATCACCATGGGTCAGCTGCCGGCGCATGCCAGATACAATATGCTCCAGCAGATCGCGGCCCTGCTCTATCGACGGCGCGATGAGATCGCGCAGACCATCACGGCGGAGGCCGGGAAGCCGATCACCGACGCGAAGCGGGAAGTCAGCCGGGCAATCCAAACCTTCACGGTTGCCGCCGAAGAGGCACGTCGCATTCCCGGAGAGGTGGTCCCGCTGGATTGGACACCCGGCTCCGATACGCACCTTGGCATGCTCCGCCGATTTCCGATCGGCCCGATTCTCGGCATTACCCCCTTCAATTTTCCGCTGAACCTCGTGGCACACAAAGTGGCGCCGGCGCTCGCCGCCGGGAATCCGATTCTGATCAAGCCGGCGCCTCAAACTCCGTTGACGGCGTTGCTCCTCGGAGAGATCGTGCTCGAAGCAGGACTTCCTCCGGGTGGGCTCAACGTGGTGCCCTGCGACAATGCCCTTGCCGAGCGGATGGTGGTCGATCCGCGATTCAAGTTGCTGAGTTTCACCGGAAGTGCCTCGGTGGGATGGATGCTGAAGGCAAAATGTGGGAAGAAAAAAATCACGCTCGAACTTGGCGGGAACGCCGGTGTGATCATCGAGCCCGATGCCGATCTTGAACTGGCGGCCCAGCGTTGTGCGGCGGGCGGATTTGGGTATGCCGGTCAGACGTGCATTTCGGTACAGCGGGTGTATGTGCATCATTCGGTCGCCGATGTGTTTACGACCAAGTTGCTCATGTATGTCGCTCGGTTGAAGGTGGGAGATCCTGCCGACGAAACGACCACCGTCGGTCCTCTCATCGATCATGCGGCTGCGCAGCGTGTGGAGGGTTGGATCGGGGAAGCGGTTGCGGAGGGGGCGCGCGTGTTGTTGGGAGGAAAGCGGAGGGGCTCGCTCATCGAAGCGACGGTGTTGTCCAATGTGAAACCTGATATGAAAGTTTCGTGTCAGGAGGTGTTCGGGCCGGTCGTGACCGTGACGCCGTATCGCCAGCTCAGCGAAGCCGTGGCGCTGCTCAATCAATCGGACTATGGATTGCAGGCCGGTCTATTCACGCAGGACATCAACAAGATTTTTTACGCCTTTCGGCATCTGGAAGTCGGTGCGGTCTTGGCGAATGAGATTCCCACGTTTCGGGCCGATCATATGCCCTACGGCGGGGTGAAAGACTCCGGCTTGGGCCGCGAAGGCCTGCGTGCCGCGATCGAAGATATGACCGAGCCTCGCATGCTCATCGTGAATTTAAAAGACCTCCCGAATTTACCCGAAAAAAGTGTCTAGAATATATTGCGAAGCCAGTCCAATCTTGCTACAACAAACGCCCGATACTGCAGTTGATCTGGTCCGGTTTGTTGATCTGGCTGGCGGATTCGAAATAAGTCACCAAACAACCTCCGAACAACCAGACAGGCCGATTACCAGACGAAAGGGGAGATGATGGTACCGAAGCATATGTTTTTAACGAGAGGCGTGGGGGTCCATAAGGAAAAGCTGACCTCCTTCGAGGAAGC
Source organism: Nitrospiraceae bacterium (assembly GCA_919902665.1). GTDB lineage: Bacteria > Nitrospirota > Nitrospiria > Nitrospirales > Nitrospiraceae > Nitrospira_D. The sequence goes on along the minus strand of CAKKRK010000001.1, from coordinate 141,986 downwards.
GTTGCGCAGTGCCGGTGTGGCCTACTGCAACCTCGTCAGCGTGTCGTCCATTCTTCCGCCCCATTGCAAGGTTGTTCCCAGAAAGCGTGGGGAGCAACTGTTGAAGCCTGGAGAGATTACGTTTTGTGTTATGGCCCGATCCGAAACCAACGAACGCAATCAGCTGGTGTCAGCCTCCGTCGGTCTTGCGAAGCCCACCGACCTCGGCACGTACGGCTATCTCTCCGAGCACCATGCCCATGGTGAGACGGACGAGGAGACCGGAGAATATACGGAAGATCTCGCGGCGCAGATGCTGGCAACGACCTTAGGCGTCGAGTTCGACCCGAATGTGGCTTGGAAAGAGCGTGAACAAGTGTTCAAAATGGGTGGGAAAATCGTAAAGACCCAGAATATCACCCAGTCGGCCGTCGGGAAGAAGGGGAAGTGGACGACGGTCATCGCATTGGCGGTCTTCATCCCACCGGAAAATGTGCCCACCCGGTCTCGCAAGTAGGGGCGTATCGGTCTTGGCTGCACTTATACCCCTTCAGTCATTGGTTTCGCCAAGAGAAGCATACCCATGACGCTTCCAGTCGGTTGGGAGGGGTCCGACCATAACTTCCTTGGCATTGATGAACCCTGGTGTCATCCGGACCACGCGGGTGTCTACGTGTTGCCCGCTCCCTACGAGCACACCTCTAGCTATATCCGTGGTTCAGACCACGGCCCGTCTGCCATTTTGGAAGCCTCGTCCCAGGTTGAATTCTACGACGAACAACTCGGGACTGAACCGTTTCGAGAATGGGGCGGGATCGCGACTGCTTCACCGCTCGATCTCAAAGGGAGCGTCGACCGCGCGGCCGTCGACGCCATTGAAGCGTTTGTCTCCCCGCATGTCGGAACCGGACGGTTTCTCATCACGCTGACGGGTGAACACACCGGCGCCTTGGGAGCGATCCGGGCCCATGCGAAGCGGTATCCGCAGATGACTGTGGTGCAGATCGATGCCCATGGAGACCTACGGGAGGCCTATCAAGGCAATCCGTTCAGCCATGCCAGTGTCATGGCGCGGGTCGTGGACGATGGATTACCACTGGTGCAGGTAGGCATCCGATCGATCAGCCGGGAAGAGGTCGCTCGTATCGACGCCACGGATCGGATCAAGACATTTTTTGCAGCGACGATCCTTGATCCATCCGGTCCGTACGAAGGCAAAGCATCGAACTGGATACCAGATGTGGTCGCGGCCTGCCGGACGCCCGTGTACCTGACATTCGACTGTGATGGGCTGGATGCGTCCATCATGCCCGCTTTAGGTACTCCTGAGCCGGGTGGTCTCGGGTGGTACGAGACCCTCAGCCTCATCACCGCGCTGGCCAACGGGCCTGGTATCGTCGGGATGGATGTCAGCGAGATCGCTCCCATCGAAGGATTCGTGGCGCCGCAATTTTCCATTGCACGGTTGATCTATCGCATGCTCGGACGGATCAAGGCCGGCCGTCGCGTTCACTAGCCGGATACTGAAACAGGCCGCCCGCATCGTTCTCGCCTCGCTCAGACGCTCGACGTACACCGAACTGTACGACTCGCGCCTTCGCTCACTGCGGCCTTGCTGGCAACCTGTTTGAGTATCCGGGGACTAGATCAATATCCTGTGGCTCACACCATCCGCATCAATAAGTTCTTCACGGAACATGGGATCTGTTCCCGGCGCGAAGCGGATCGCTTGATCGAGTCCGGTGCCGTTACGATCAACGGCCGGGTGGCTAAACTCGGCGACCAGGTCGAGTCAAGCGACGTCATTGCCCGAGCGGGCCGCGTCATTCCCTGGGGGAAGCCGAATCTCTATATCAAGTATCACAAGCCGGTTGGCGTGACGACCACGAGCGAATCGCATGTCGCCCGCAACATCATTGCGGAGATCGGACACCCGGAACGGATTTTCCCCATCGGACGGCTGGATAAGGATTCATCCGGCCTCATCTTGCTGACGAACGATGGGAACATTGTGAACGAGATTCTCCGCGCCGAATTTGGACATGAACGGGAGTATCTCGTGCAGGTCGATCGCCCGTTCGACCAAGCATTCCTGGATCGCATGGCCGGCGGAGTCGTCATTCTCGGAAGCATCACGAGGCCCTGTCGGATGACGCGTGTCGGGCGTGATCAGTTTTGCATCATCCTGACCGAGGGACGGAACCGGCAGATCAGGCGCATGTGTCACGCGCTTGGCTATCGTGTGATCACGCTGCACCGGACAAGGATCATGCACATCACGGTGAAAGGGTTGAGGGCAGGGGAGTGGAAAGAGCTCACGAGTGAAGAGCGGGAGCCGTTATTCGCGGCGGTTGGGCGGGGTTCTGGCTGAGGCTGCACTGGGTTGTGGCGAGCGTGCGAGTGAATGATGTCTGCACACTGCGCTGGGGATGAGGGCCGTTCTGGTCAGGGGAAGAGCCGCTAACTCAGCAACTCCTGCCGGGCGGTTCGAACGAGAGCAAGAACGGCCGGGTGCTTCAGCCGTCGTTCCACCGTGATCGCATAGAAATGTTGCTTGAGCGCCTCAAGCCGTCCGAGCACCTGCACTCGGTATTGGCGGCAGATCTCCTTCTCGATCACCGAGGCACCGGGGAAGATGCCATATCCGTCCTGGCCGAACGCCTTCAAGGTTGCGCTGTCGTCGAACTCTCCCACAATGTTGGGCCGCAGCCCATGGTTGACCAGCCATTGGTCGAGCAGTCGTCGAAGCACGGCATTGGGCGTTGGGAGGAGCAAGGGAGCGCTGTTTAATGACTTCGGAAATTCCCGACGATATTGTGCCGTCAGCTTCGCCGTTGCAAACAGCGTGATTCCTGATTCGCCCAAGGGATGGCTGTAGGCGTGCTCCTTGATGTTGGATGGGGGTGGTGTGTCGGCAATCACGAGATCCAATCGATGGGCCGTCAGATCGGTCAAGAGTTGGAGCAGTTTGTCTTCTTGGCAGATCAAACGGGTCGGTCGGTACAGTTTCAGAGCCGACTTGAGGAGTTGGGTCGCCAGCGGTTTTGGAACGGCGTCTGCGATGCCGACGACCAGTCGGGCAGGATGTCCATTCACCTGCCCTTTGACCGTGTTCATCAGCTCCTGCCCGGTCGAAAAGATGTCTTCGGCGTACTTGAACACCAGATGTCCCATCTCCGTCAACGCCAGCCGTCTCCCTGTTCGGATGAACAACTTTTCGCCCAAGGTATTTTCCAACTGTCCGATCTGTCCGCTGATCGTGGGTTGAGCCAAGCGGAGTTCTTCGCACGCTTTCGTCATGGTGCCGTGCTTCGCGACAGACCAGAAATACAAGAGATGATGGTAATTCAACCAATCCATGCGGCCCTCTTTGGTACATTGGAGGCACTACTATACATAGAAATTACCGATATCTCCAATCCGCTTTATCTATTTTTAAAAAAGAAGGGGAGGTTGTTAGTGTTGGCGCCGTCCGCCGAATGTATACGAGAGGAGCATCCTTCATGATCGCTCTGGTATTGGCCCTTATGACTCTCCTGCCGATGGCCGCACTGGCGGAACCGACGCATGATTCCAGCGCATTGAAAGCGCAGTCGACGCGTACTGCTCCACTGAGCATCAGTGAAGTACTGGCTCGCATCGAGTTGACGCATCCTTTGCTGCAGGCGACCGGAGCCGAGCGAATGAAGGCCCGGGGGAAAATCCTCCAGGCGCTTGGGGCCTGGGAACCGCAGTTCAAGAACAATGTAGAAGCCCAACGATTTGACACGTGGAATCTCACCACGGCTCCCACCCCAGGCTTGGCCATTGCTCCCTGCACGGCAGAGCAAGACATCAACGTTAAATGTGATGGCATACAGCCGCAGGTATTGACGGGGGGATTCAACGACACCAAGCTTGATGTCGGGCATCCCTGGGGGTTTCGGTTCCAGGCCGGGATGCGCAGCGGCTTCGGGGATAAAAGCAACAATATCATTGCCCTTATCCCTGATATGCAGGGCTTCTATAAACAGCAGCAATTCATTCTCGGCGGGTCGTTTCAGCTGTTGCGCGGCCTCATGATCAACGAAGAGTATGCCGAGTATCAACAGGCTCAACTCTCGGTGCCGCAGGCGGAGATCAAGGTGGCGCAGAAACGGCAGGATCTCTATCTCGCCGGGGCCGTGCAATACTGGGATTGGCAGGTCGTCGTCAAGCAGGCCGAGGTGGTGAAGCGCGCCTTGGCGGTGGCCGAAGAGCGCCTAGTCCAGGTCGAAGGGCTCGCCAAGGGTGGGAAGGTCTCGCCGCTCGATGTCGTCGAGGCGAATCAAGAGGTGCAGAAGCGGCGAGCGGCGGCGATCGCCGCGCAGCGGAAGGTGGAGTATGAGCAATACAAACTGTCCCTCTTTCTCTGGGAAAAGAACGAGCCGGTGACTCCGCGACCGGAATGGGCACCGGAGTTCCAGGGCGAGACGCCCTTGCCGACTGAACAAGACATCGCCGCCTATAAAGTGGAAGCGAAAGAAGATCGGCCGGAAGTGCGGGATCTCTACGTCGAAGCCAAGATGAACAATATCGACATCAAGCTGGCCAAGAACAAACTGCTCCCGTCGTTGCTTATTGAGGGGGGGCCGACCGACGGCGCCGTGGACTGGATTGTGGGAATCGGATACCGCACCGGAGTGCACCTCGAGATGCCGTTGTTCCAGCGGGAAGCGCGTGGGAAGATTCTCGCCGCGGAAGTGGCCCAGCAACAATTGGCGTTGAAGCAGCAATATACCGAGCAGCAAGTGAGCCTCGACGTGGATAATTGGCTGTCGGCGATCGTGCGGTCACGAGACCGAGTGACGGCGGCGACGGAAGCGTTGCGGTTGGCCAAGACGTTGGAAGAAGGCGAGCGGACTCGGTTCAATATGGGGTCGACCACCGTGCTGTTCGTCAACCTCCGGGAGCGCAACGTGGTGGAATCAGCGTACCAGCTGTATCGGGCGCAGGCTGACTACGCCGTCGCGCGTGGAGGGATGCTGTGGGCCAGGGGTCTCTTGTCGAAGCCCTGGTCGAAGGAATCCGTGGCGCAGTATGGAGATCCCCTGACAGCAGCCGGTGGGTACGGATTTCAACGACCGGGCCGCGATTAATCCGGCACAAGGAGCATGCTTCGATGGTCGCTCTATTATTCGTGATTCTGCTCGTACTTCCCGTGACGACCATGGCGGGGCCGGTGCATGATTCAACTGCGTTGAAGGCGCAGTCCGCCCGCACCGAACCCCTGACGATCAGTGAAGTGCTTGCCCGTATTGAACTGACCCATCCTCTGCTCAAGGCTCAGGGCGTCGATCGGATTGAGGCCAGGGCGAAGGTCTTGAAAGCGCTGGCGGCTTGGGAACCGACGTTCAAGAACATTACACAGGTCGCTCGTATTCAAATTTGGAATTTTCTGTATAACCCCGAGGTGGCCACGGGGGGATTCAACGACAGCAAGCTTGAGGTCGGACATCCCTGGGGCTTCCGGGTCATGGGCGGGATCCGTAACGGATTCGGCGATCCTCCCATTGTCGGGGAGCCTGCTATCAGTGGTCTGGCAGCAGGGACCGTGGCTGTCATCCCTGATGCAAAACTTTTCTATAATCAGCAGCAAATGATCTTCGGCGGAGATTTCCCTCTGTTGCGCGGCTTCATGGTCAACGACGAGTACGCCGATTTTCAAAAGGCTGAACTCGCGGGGCCGCAGGCGGAGATCGCGGTCGCGCAAAAGCGGCAGGATCTCTATCTCGCCGGCGCCGTCCAGTACTGGGATTGGCAGGTCACCGTCAGACAGGCCGAGATGGTGAAGCGTGCCTTGACCGTGGCCGAAGAGCGGCTTGCACAGGTACAAGGGATGGCCAAGGGCGGCAAGGTTGCGCCGCTCGATGTGATCGAGGTGAATCAAGAGGTTCAGGCCAGGCGTGAGGCAGCCATCGCCGCCCAGCGGAATGTGGAGTATGAGCAATACAAACTGTCTCTCTTTCTCTGGGAAAACGGCGAGCCGGTAACCCCACGACCGGAGTGGGCGCCGGAGTTCCAGGGCGAAACGCCCTTGCCCACTGAACAAGACATCGCGTCCTATAAAGTGGAGGCGAAAGAAGATCGGCCGGAAGTGCGGAACTACTACATCGAAGCCAAGATGAACAATATCGATATCAAGCTGGCCAAGAACAAACTGCTCCCGAAATTGAATTTTAATGGGGGACGAACGGAAGCCCCCGCAGACTGGATTGTGGGCGCGGGGTATCGGTACGGCATGCAGTTTGAGATGGCGCTGTTCCAGAAGGGAGCGCGTGGGAAGGTCCTGTATGCGGAAGCGGACCAGCAACAATTGGCCTTCAAACAGCTATACGCCGAGCAACAAGTCAGCATTGATGTGGACAACTGGCTCTCGGCCCAAGTGCGGGCCAGAGATCGGGTAAAGGCAGCGACGGAAGCGCTACGGTTGGCGAAGACGCTGGAAGAAGGCGAGCGGACCCGGTTCAATATGGGGGCGACCACTGTGCTGTTCGTGAACCTCCGGGAACGTAACGTCGTGGAGTCAGCGTACGAACTGTATCGGGCGCAGGCAGACTACGCGGTGGCGCGTGGAGGGATGTTGTGGGCGAAAGGCGCCCTGGCGAAGCCGTGGCCTGAAAGCGAGCTGGCCAAGTATGGGAACCCGCTGACGGCGGCTGGTGCGAACGGCTCCACGAAGCAACCTGGACGTGATTAATTCAGCAACAAAGGAGCATCCTTCCTTGATCCTTCTATTGTTGTTCTCGTTGATGATGGTGGTGTCGGCGACCGCAGTGGCGGAACCGATTCATGATTCCAGTGTATTAAAATCTCAGTCGACTCGCACCGCTCCACTGACTATTGAGGAGGTGCTGGCGCGAATCGAACTGACCCATCCGCTGCTCCGCGCTACGGGACTGGAACGCTCGCAGGCTCGGGCGAAAATCCTGAAAGCGTTGGGTGCCTGGGAGCCCAAGTTTCGGAACGAGGTCGAGGTCGATCGCTATCAGACGTTTAATCTGACGAACGTTAGCGGAATAAATACCCTGACTGGTGGCTATAGCGATACGATGCTCAAGATCGGGCACCCCTGGGGATTTGAGGTCTTCGGTGGGATCCGTCACGGCTTTGGGGATCACACGACGATGACTGGAAATGCTGGCGCGTTCCTTCACTCTGCGGACACTGGCCCCGTAGCCTTCCCTACCGACTTGACACTGTTCTATACGCAGCAAACGGCCATCGTTGGCGGATCGTTTAACCTGCTTCGTGGATTCATGGTCAACGAAGCGAATGCCGAGTTTCAACAGGCAGAGCTTGCTGGGCCACAAGCGGAGGTGAAGGTGGCGCAGAAGCGGCAAGATCTCTATCTCGCCGGAGCCGTGCAATACTGGGACTGGCAGGTCACCGTCAAGCAGGCCGATGTCGTGAGGCGCGCGCTCGCCGTCGCGGAGGAGCGCTATCGCATGGTGGAGGGCAGATCCAAAGCCGGCGCCATTGCACCGATTGATGTGGTCGAAGCCCGGGAAGAAGTTCAGCGGCGTCGAGAAGCGGCCATTTATGCGCAACGGAAGGTCGAGTATGAGCAATATAAGCTGGCGCTCTTTCTCTGGGAGGATGGCGAGCCGGTGACACCGAGACCGGAGTGGGCTCCGGAATTTCATGGGGAAATGCCGTTGCCAAGCGAAGAGGATGTGGCGGCTTTTAAGGCAGAAGCCACTGAGGATCGCCCGGAAGTGCGCGATCTCTACATTGAAGCCAGACTGAACAATATCGAACTGAAACTAGCGAAGAATGGTCTGCTTCCCAAGCTACAGATTGAGGGGGGACCGGCGGTGGGTGGCATCTATTGGATTGGAGGGTTCGGCTACCGAGTGGGGACTCTCTTCAGTATGCCGTTGTTCAATCGGGGCGCCCGAGGGAAGGTTCTTCACGCAGAAGCGCAGCAGCAACGATTGGCGTATAAGCAGGCCTATACTGAAAAGCAGGTTGCGGTCGATGTCGATAACTGGCTGTCTGCCCAAGTGCGGGCCAGGGATCGGGTGAAGGCTGCAACAGAGGCTCTTCGCTTGGCCAAGACGTTGGAAGAGGGGGAACGGGCTCGCTTTAATATGGGAGCGACCAGCATTCTCTTTGTCAATCTGCGTGAGCGCAACGTAGTTGAGACATCCTATGAGCTCTACCGCGCCCAGGCCGACTATGTAGTGTCCCGTGGGGGGATGTTGTATGCAAGAGGGGCACTGGCGAAACCAGTGGGTGAGAAGGTACTTGCCAAATATGGTGATCCGCTACAGGCAGCAGGGTCCTCAGGCCGTAAACTGCTTGGACGTGACTAGGCTGTGCATAGGGTTGGTGGTAGCAGATAGTTCGTTCGGTGGATTGGAAATAAACTCTCGAACATGATTTAGTTTGGTAGGGGGATAAGGGGCCGATGATTCACATTTTGACTTATTACTGGGGGTGGTCATGAAAGAACCTCAGGGCGAAGGTTCCAAGGGGCTGTTCGAAGCGCTGATGAAGCAGCTGTCCGTGGCCATGAAGGCTGAGAAAAAAATCATGAGTTTGATTTTTTCTTATGCGCTGGCCGTCGGGTTCTTTTCTCTTATCATCCCGTTGACCGTGCAGGAATTGGTCAGCACCTTTTCCTATGCGGTTCAGCCGGTCATGATCTGGACGTTGACCGGCATTATGCTGTCGGTGCTGTTGTTTGTCGGCCTGTTCAAGACATTCCACTTCTACGCGGTGGATGTCGTGCAACGCCGCATCTTTGCACGAGTCACGGTTGCGATGGTGGACCAGCTTCCTCGGAATCGTTTTAAAGGTTCACGGCCTGAAATTACGAACTACTTTATGGAAACGGTCTTCATGCAACGTGCTCTGTCCACGCTGTTGATCGACCTGATCAATGTCGTGGTGGGTGGTACGGTCGGCATGGTTGTGTTGGTCGTCTACCATCCCTATTTCCTCATGTACAACCTTATGCTTTTGGCTGGGTTTGGCATCACGTTCTTCGTGTTGTCCCGTGGTGCCCTCAAAAGTACCCTCGCCATGTCTCACGCGAAATACGACGTCTTCAATTTTGTTCAAGAGGTTTCAAAGAATGCACTGCAGCTGAAGGCCACTGACAGCCGCCCGTTTCTCATGAACAAAACGAACGATCTGGTCGGTCGGTATGTTGAAGCTCGGAAGGCAAGGTTTGCGGTTCTCGTGCGGCAATATATTGGATCTGTGGGCGGACAAGCCATCGCACAAGCCGGAGCGCTTGGCATCGCAGCCTCACTCATGGCGTCAGGGCAGTTGACTCTAGGGCAGTTAGTCGCTGTTCAAGCGGTCGTGAGTGCACTCGTCATCAATTTCGACTCCCTGATCAAGAACATGGGGTCTGTGTACTATTTCTTCGCCTCCCTGACCCACCTTGATGAGGTCTTTAGTCAGGAGCAAGATCAGGTCACAACAGAATCAACGGTGGCGTTGCCCAAGCACTTGGCTCAAGGAGTTCGGGTTACCTGCAAAGGGGTCAGTTTGGTTCATAGTGGGGTGTCGGTATTCGATGGCTTCAACCTGGATGTCGCACCAGGTGAGAAGCTCGGTATCTACGCTCGGACCACGGGGGCCAAAACAGCTTTGGCCAGAGTATTGGGTGGCCTGGAAGTTCCAACGAATGGCGTCGTTCAGTACAATGGGGTCGACCTCCGGTATATTGACGGTAATGCCATCAACCAATGCCGCAGTGTCATGATCGACTCCCAATTGTCGTTGGTGAAGGGAACGGTTGAAGAAAATATCGTGATGGGACGTTCCTATGTCACGTATGACGACCTCAACTGGGCGCTCCGCTTCACCGAACTTGAAGAAGATGTCGAAGGGTTGCCACGCGGAGTCAAGTCCGATATCTCTACGCTTGGAGAATCACTTTCGCCAACGCACATTGTGCAGATCCTCTTGGCCAGAGCCATTTTAGGACGTCCGCAAGTTCTGATATTTGATGGCCTCATTCACTCGTTTGAGCCGTCGTTGCGTGAGCGTATCTTGCGTCGGCTGTGCTCGAAAGATGAAGCCTGGTCCGTGATTTTCGTCTCGACGGATCCCAATCTTACGGATCATGCGGATCGTCGCATCATGCTGCATCATGCTCATGCGTAAGCGATTGGAACGGCAAATCAACACCGGTAAATTAATGGAGGCTCCATGGCTAGCCTAGGTCGCGGTCTGGAAAACAGTGGAGAACGTGCGCTGGTCCGGCGAGGGGTCGGCTTAGAGGCGATCTCCATCGATCAGGGGTCGGCATTGGCCAAGATGCCGTGCTGGGAGGCAGTACAGATTCCTAGCGGAATGTTCACGGCTTCTCGTGCCATTCTGACAATTCTATTGCTCTTTCTGATCATCCTCGAATTCGTACCCTGGACACAAACGATCCAGGCGTCTGGAAAAGTTTCCGCCTACACGCCATATGACCGGCCGCAGCAGATTGAGTCTCGGATTACAGGCCGTGTCAAAGCCTGGCATATTTACGAAGGAGTCAAAGTCAAGAAGGGCGAACTTGTCGGCGAGTTGGAAGATTACGATCCAACCTTTATGGCGCCCGAGATCCTCCCCCTCTTCGAACAGCGCAAGGTAGCGCTGGAGCAAACTCGCCAGGCAGCTATGTCCAGGGCTGATCAGCTGACGAAAAGAATCGGGGAGATGAAAAAGTTGGTGCAGGCTGCTGTGCCCTCAGCGGAGGCCCGCGTGGTCGAGGCCGATAATAAAGTGCGTGAGGCTCAACAGAAGGTTGAGCAGTACAAGATCGATGTGCACACGGCACAACTCAATGTCGACCGTCATCGGCAGCTTGTCCGTGATGGACTGGTTTCCCAGCGCGAACTTGAGCTCACGATTCAGACCGAGATCGGCACCAAGGCCGGTTTGCAGGCAGCGCAGGCCGCTTTGTCGGCTGCCGAGCAGTCTCGGTCGGCCTTGAGCTTCGGTCGTGATCAAGTGTCAGCTGATGTGCATCAGAAACTGATGGACGCCATTGCATCACGTGATTCTGCCGTCGCGGAAGCTGCCAAAGCAACCGAATCCTTAGCTGAGATCTCCTACAAACAACAGGGAGTTCAGCAACGTATTGAGGCCGCAAAGCTGTATGCGCCGATGGATGGCACGGTCGTCAAGATGGCCAAAGTTGGTCTTAATGAGACGGTCAAGCAGGGAGAAAACCTGGTTACAATTTCTCCAGTCGCCTCTGATCCAGCCATTGAAATGGTGGCCGAAGGATTGGATTCCCCACTTTTGAAGCCTGGGCGAAAGGTTCGGATCCTCTTTTTTGGAGTCCCGGCCATCCCATTACCGGCTTGGCCTGGGTTGATGGCGGGCACTCGCGGGGGCGTGATCAAGGTGGTTGACCAGATTGACGATGGAAAAGGGAACTACCGATTCTGGGTCGTTCCTGATCCAGAAGAATCTCAACCATGGCCTGATCAGGCTCAGGTGAGGCAGGGTACAAAAGTGTTGGGCTGGGTGGTCATGAATCGCGTCCCTCTGTGGTATGAACTGTGGCGGCGATTTAACTTCTTCCCGCCGGACTACCTGGAGCGGGAGCCCAGTGTGTTTGAGATGTTCGCGCCAAAGGTGGCAGCACCGGGCGGTAAATAGTCGATCGTGCCGCACCGATGGTGCGGCACATCACCTCTCCCTCTTGAAGATGGCTCAGGGCATCCCCCTGGGCCATCTTTGTCTCCGCCGATTTTCTGGTGCAGGTATATTTCTCCAGCGCACCGTAATCGGCAACCACAAGTCCTGCGTCGGTTTCGTTATATGTACAGACCAGCGAATTGCTGTTAGCGCCGTATCCTGCTCAATTGTTCGAAGGGGTAATTATCACACCTCCAATCTCCTTGACCCCAATAGTTGGACTCGCTAAGGTGCCACTACTTTTTCTCTGGAAAGAGACTGCATGATGGATATAGAAGGAGAGGTAGATGATGGCCAGAATACTGCAGGCAGCGAACCGCTCGCGGCAACGAGCGAGCCGAGAGGTTAAGAGCCGCAAGCCGCTTGTCGGGGTCTTGGGGGGGAGTAAATCAGATTTTCCCATTTTGGAAAAGGCCGGTGTGATTTTGGACGAGCTCAATATTCCCTATGAGCTACTCGTCGTTTCTGCACATCGAACGCCGGACCGCCTCTTCGAATACGCCGCCAGTGCTCCAGGGCGCGGGATCAAAGTCATCATTGCGGGGGCTGGAGGAGCGGCTCACCTTCCCGGCATGCTGGCAGCAAAGACTCATCTTCCGGTGATCGGTGTCCCGATTCCTACAGAAAACCTTCGCGGCCTCGATTCCTTGTTGTCCATCGTTCAGATGCCCAAAGGCATTCCCGTGGCTACCGTGGCGATCGGAGGTGCCGAAAATGCTGGCCTCCTCGCAGGACAGATTTTGGCGGGAAGCCATCCTGAAATTGCCAAAAACATTAAGCGCTATCGGGCGGCTCAAACGAAGAGTGTTCTCAATTCTCCCGAAGCCAAGGGCACAGGTCTTGGTAACCTCGGAGCGGACGAGATGAGCCGACGACCGTGACGGAACGAGTCCTTGAGCCTGGTTCCACGCTCGGAGTATTGGGTGGAGGACAATTGGGGGCGATGTTCACTGGGGCTGCCCACCGCATGGGCTATCAGGTGGCTGTCTGGGATCCAGATGCCGACGCGCCAGCCCATCGACTTGCCACCCACTCATGTACTGCGCCATTCTCAGATCTTGCCGCCCGTGACCGATTTGCCAGTCTCGTTGATGCCGTGACTTTGGAATGGGAAAATGTGCCGGCTGAGCTCTGTGAATGGCTGGAGATGCGTCGCCCGATGCGACCTACGGGAGCTGTGCTTAAGATCCTTCAAGACCGGATTGAACAGAAGCAATACTTATTGTCACGACACCTCTCTGTCCCCGCTTTCGCCATCGTCGAATCGGCATCTCAACTCGTCTCAGCTGTGGACCGTCTCGGCCTTCCCGCTGTCTGTAAGACCGCAAAGAGTGGGTACGACGGGAAAGGTCAGTGGCTCCTTCGAAAGCCCTCGGATGTCCAGGAGCTTGAACACATCTTGGGAACAGTCAAGTCCGGTCAACGATGGATTCTCGAACAGTTCATTGAATATGTCCGAGAGCTCTCGGTGCTCGTCGTGCGAAGCGAGTGTGGGGCGTCCTGTGTGTATCCAGTGGTCGAGAATCGGCATGAGCTGGGCATCTTACGAGAAACGCGGGTGCCTGCTGCTATTCCACTTGACGTTGCTGAGCAGGCAACAGAACTTTCGAAGCGAGCTGTCACGGCGTTACAGGGTGTAGGTGTATTTTGTGTGGAACTCTTTCAGACCAACGATGGGTCCCTCCTTATTAACGAGATTGCACCTCGTCCTCACAATTCGGGTCACTATACGTTGGACGTCTGTACGGTATCCCAATTCGAGCAACAGGTACGAGTGACCTGTGGGCTTCCGTTGGGAGACGCAAGGCTCTTGAGCCCTGCGGTAATGGTCAATCTCATTGGTGAGGAAGTAGGATCTGTGACATCCAGAGAAGGATCCTACGCACTCTATTCAACCGCAGGGGCTGTGCTTCATCTGTACGGTAAGCGGATGATTCGTCCTGGGAGAAAGATGGGGCATGTGACTTTTACCGCTCCTCAAGTGGCGACAGCAGCAGAAACGGCTCGTCAGTTCATTGCACGCGTTCGACGACCTGCCTAAGCTCGTTTCAATCCTTCACGTCTATGTGCTGAAAAAGATTCCTGGTAGCCAACAGGGTCTTGCCGTTCGATTTTGTCAATGGCTGGTCCGAAAAGGATCGGGAGGAAGATAGCAACCCTCGTAAATAACATGGTTGGCTGGGAATCCTAGGGTATGACACTTGCTGGCTCCCACGTCCTGTTGCAAGCGGGAGGCTAGAAAAACATGGGACACAATTTGGTCCAAGCAGGTTCCGGTCAGGCGTCGGCTAGACTCTGTCGGTTGCTTTCGAACCCAAGCTCCCGGTTCCTGGTTCTCCAGGGCCTCGTTACCATCATCCTTTCGTATGAATTGCTCTTCGGTGCCGAATCAGTCGTGAGTCGAGTGATGAGCAATAGTCTGGTGGTCGGGCTCTGGCTGGGAATCCTCGTCATCGCGATGTTGCCTCAAGCTCTACTGGGAGCGGCCTGGTTTAGTGCAGGACTTGTTGCAGCAGATACGCTCCTCGTGACAACGGTCATCTATCTTTCCGGAAACGCCCGGTCAGATCTGTACATTGCCTATTTTGTTCTTATGTTGGTGGCGGCGTCAGTCAGGCGGCTCAGTCATCTACTTGGCCTCTCACTGCTTTTGAGTGCTGGCTATGCGGTTGTGCTCTATGAAGGGGTACTGCAAACCGGAGTCATGGCTACCGGACAGCTGCTGGGCATCCCGGTCCTTCTCGTCATGGCGGTGTTCTACGGGGTCGCGCTAGAAAGCACGGCTGTTGCTCAGGAAGAAAAGGTCTCGCTCCAGAAAGATGTAGAGCAACTGAAGAAGACCGAGGAGGAATTGGAGACCGCCAAAACTCAGCTTGAAGCCAGAATTAAATCCATGAAAGAGGACCTTATAAAGGCGAATGTTGGTCTCCGCGAGGGGCATGTTGTCAGGAAGGGGCTTGAGCGACAACTTCATGAGGCACAGAAGATGGAAGCCGTCGGTCGAGTCACGGCCAGAATTGCCGGTGAATTCGGGGCGTTGTTTGCTGTCATTGGAAAGCAGACCGGTGTCATGTTATCGGGTCTGCAGCCGAACGACCCTCTCAGATCTCCTGCCGACGAGCTCTTTAGAGTCGGTGAAAAGGCTGCCACGCTCACGGCTCAGCTCATTGCACTGGAGTGTGAGAGCCGGCACGTTGGACATATCTGGTCCGTCCAAGCGGTGTTCGCCGATTTGCGCAGTATGATCGTGAGTCTTTTACCTGACCATATTGAGCTGGTCGTCAAGGTGGATGAGCAGGTAGCCTATGCCGAAGTGGATCGAGAAGGCTTGGAAACCGTTCTTCTTCAATTGGTTGTTAATGCACGAGATGCGATGCCCAACGGAGGCCAACTGACGATTGAGATCAAGACTATTGAGGAGCTTCAAAAATTGGCCCGACCGATGTTGGTCAATACAGCACATTCCCAGATCCTCATTCAAATCAGTGATACCGGAACCGGCATGAGTCTGGATACTCAGGCCCATATGTTCGAACCGCTGTTCTCGACGAAAGAAACCAACATTGGTCTTGGTCTCACTGCGGTCTTCGGGATTGTTAAACAAAACCGCGGCCTTCTAGACGTCGAGAGCCGGCCAGGGCAAGGGACGGTTGTCCGAGTCATGTTCCCTGCGGCCCCGGCGCAGGAGGTACGGGAGGAGATGACTCTCAAAGCGATGTTAGCCAAAGGAGATGAAACGATCCTGCTTGTGGAGGAAAGCGAAATTGAGCGGAAGCTGGCACGGTCCATCTTACAGCGCCATCGCTATCGAGTCTTGGAGGCGGCCTCATCGGTCGAGGCGCTTATGCTCACTCAACACTATAAGGGGATTGTTCATCTCGCAGTGAGTCCCTTAGTGATGCGTGAGATCGGAGGGCGTGAACTTGCCCGCCGACTTCTGAGCCAGCATCCAACGATGAAGACGCTGTTTGTCTCGGGCTACGATGATGAAACGATTCAGCACCATCGGATCAATCAGCGGTTTGTCCTACAGCATCCCTACCGTCAGTCCGGCTTAGTCGAGAAGGTCAGAGAGATGTTGGATGCTGCATGAGCAGTCTTCTCGGTTCAGGGAGGGACGTCCTCATTAAGACCACGTCGACCGGCCAGGCGAAAAAAAACGCACATCCTTCCGTTTGAAAAGACCAATCAGTGCCATGCCTGCGATGAATCCACCGATATGAGCGAAAAAGGCGACGCCCCCTCCTGTCGCACCTACGCTCATGCCTCCGCTGATCAGCTGCGTGATAAACCACATGCCGAGAACGATGCCCGCTGCCACTCGGGTCATCCCGATCGCCGGCAGCAAGACCAGCACGTGAGCGCGTGGAAATAACAGCAGATAGGCACCGAGCACAGCCGAGATGGCCCCGCTGGCGCCCACCATCGGGATTTGGGAGGAAGGGTCAGTTAAGGCATGGCTCAGCGCAGCCAGGATACCAGACAGGAGATAGAAGACGACGAACTTCGCGTGACCCATCACATCTTCGATGTTATTGCCGAAAATCCAGAGGTAGAGCATGTTCCCGAGTAGGTGCATCCAGCCTCCGTGAAGAAACATGCTGGTCACCAGGCTGAGGGATGCCGGAAAGGCAACGGCTTCCTCGGGAAGCGAAGCCTGGCCGAAGACAATGGCAGGGATGGCGCCGTATTGAAATGCGAAGAGCTCGGCAGCCTCATGGGGAAGATTTACTTGATAGAGAAACACCGCGACACAGATGCCAATAAAGATCATCGTGACGATGGGAGTCCGTTGAGTGGGATTATCGTCGTGGAGAGGAATCATGAGGGTCTGCGGCTATGCTGTTTGGCGACGTTCTCGGAACACACGAGGGAATCTAGGATCACTCGGAGGAGTTCCATCCGTCTCCAGCGGAACGGAAAAGCCGGCTGCATGGGTATGGCCCCCGCCGCCAAACGAGGCGGCAATGGTCCCAACATCAGTCCCGTCAGCTCGGGACCGCATGCTGAAATAGCGACGACCATCGCGGTCATGCCAGATCAGGCAAAAAGGATGATGCGGCGAGAGCCGTTCGCCGATTTGGCTCGTGAGAATGGCGCTTTGCACGGAGGGAACGACCACCCCCTGGAATTCAACCAGAGCGGCTTGTGCCGCGAGTTTGCCGACCAGTTCCTGTTCATACCGCAAGATGGCTCGGCCTTCCTGCTCGAGCGTCGACTGAGTAAAGCGATCCCATACAGTGAAATCAAATGGGTAGGAAGCCAAGGCCGCGTTGATTTCGCGACTGTTCGGCAAAGCCCAGGTCCATAAATCCTTGTCTTGAATGTGTTGAAGCAGCCAGGGAGCCGGCGTGCGGTGGGCCCATTCCCAGCTTAGGACGGCGCCGGACTTTGTTTGATCGAAGTACGCGTTTGAAAAGCCGTCCAAGATCCGTTCGGCGGTGATATGGTGATCCAGAATGAGAAGTTCCTTGGTCTCGGAGGCCATGGCTTCCAGGATCGGTCGAGAGTAGCTGAAATCGACGATCACGACACGGCGATCCTTGAGATCGGGAGGGGGCGGGTGGCCATGTTTGACTGGTGAAAAACTCGCACTCGGAAACTTTTTCCAGAGAGCCCAGGCCGCCCCGAACCCATCGGAACATTCGGCATGGTACAGGACAATGTCCGGAGAACCATGGAATGGAGGTGCTGAAGATACATTACCCATATGAGTTGGGAGAGAATAGCATGCCCAAGTCAGGACTAAAAGGCATCTGTCGCGTTCATGCCGACTTGTACGGCATGGCTCACAACTCGTTCAGGTGACTGATCAATTGGCGAAGTCGGCCGGCGTTGCGTCGATTAAAAGTGAACACGAGTCGAGGGAGATCACGCAGAGCCGGTTCGTCCAATTCTTCCGTGAGTGGGCCGCGAAGTTCGAACGTGCCGTCTGATAGGAGATCGGAGAATCGCTCCCGGAGCTGTTCGAGTTGCTCAGACGTAATGGCCTGCTTGAGTCGCATTGCCAGCTCTCGTCCCACAAAGCGCATAGAATGATAGCGGCGGTAAAATCTGAGGATCTGGCTCACGGCTGCATCTGCGGTAGTGACGATTGAGAAGAGACTCATGTCCTCTTCATTGATGAGCTTACGCTTCAGCAGTTGCCTCGTCACAAAAGCCGACCAATCGTCCCAATAGTCGCAGCCGGGGGCTTGAAGACAGATGATCGGTTGCGGATCACTCTTGCCGGTTTGGGCGAGCGTGAGGATTTCAAAACCTTCGTCGTGCGTCCCGAACCCGCCAGGGAAGAGCGCGATGGCGTTGGCTTCCTTTTGGAACATCAACTTGCGGGTGAAAAAGTATTTGAAGGTAATCAGCTTTGGGTCATCGGCGATCGTGGAGTTCGGACCTTGTTCGAAGGGCAGCATGATGTTGACGCCGAAGCTGTTCTCGCGTCCGGCGCCCTCTTGGGCGGCGCGCATGATCCCATCTGCCCCGCCGGTGATGACCATGAACCCTGCCCGGACGATGCCTTGGGAGAATTGATGGGCGAGTTGATAATTGGGATCGTCGGAGGGGGTTCGCGCTGAGCCAAAAATGCTGACTTTCTGCCGGTTCCGATAGCCGTTGAAGACGCCGAATGCATGACGCAGTTCTTTGACCGCACGGTTCACGATTTTCACATCCAAGAGATCTAAGTGTGCGTCATGGAGTTTCAACATTCCCGTCAGGAGCTCTCGCATGAGTGCGGCATGCAGGTCGTCCTCCGGGCTATTTAGAAGAGTGCTGACCTGATGAAGAATCTCATCTCGCGATAAAACGGGGCGGGATCGACTCTGCGAAGACTTACCGGTTGTATTCATAGCTACCCTTTCCATTGAGTGAGACATGAAATTGTACCAATGGATCGGAGGTTGGTCAAAGATTGACGGGATCTGATCCAGTCTAGGAAGGGTCGAACGATTTAGGAAGCTGGGCCAGCACCCAGGCTTTGATTCTGGACTGGTCTGCAGGAGAGAGGTCGATGAATTGTATCTCTATACCTCGAGGTGCGGCGGTGAGGGAACAGGTGGCGCCGGATATCGGCTCAATGCCTGTGTTATTCAAGATGCTCCCTCGGATGGTCAAGGGACTCATCATCTCAGAGAGAGAAAAGCTCAACAGCACTTTAGTTCCCGGCAGCACCAGCGCGGGAGATTCCACCGAGGCGCCTGCATGGCTGAGCTGTGAGATGGCGACCTGATGTTCCCTTCCCATACTCTCTCCATCCAGTATACTGATGGTGGCTGAGATGCTTGTCGCGCATCGCTTTGGAGAAAGGACCAGGTCTCTCGCGGTGAGGACGCCGACCGGTTGATTTTGTTTTGTAACGATGAGGATCGGTGTCCCAGAGGACATCATGAGCGCTGACGCCTCGTCCATCGCTCGATCGTACTCGATAAATTGGACTGGTCGTGTCATGATGGCTCGGACCTCAATGTCATCCGGCTCGAGGCCCTGCGCAACGACCTTTTTGACGATGTCGGTCGGTGTCATGAGTCCGAAACGAGACTCAGTATCCTTGACCAAGAGGCAGGGCATGCGTTCGCGTTCCAAAAGCGACGCGGCTTCAGTGACCGAGACGTCTCCCGGCACTTGGACTACGCCGGGTGTCATCATGTGTGCAACCAGTATGGTCTGGTGATCCGTGGCTTTTGGCCCTTGACTGTCCGTGTCTGCCATTCCTCAGCGAGGTCCTTTTTTCTCACGAATCTGCCCCCCTCCTGGCCGCAATGTATGCCAAGTATAGCAGAAGGTCCACGGGGGCCATGAGAGGTTGAAAGCCTTGTCATTCAAAGGTTTGCCGTCATACACTAGGAATGAATTTTGACTGTCGGCAAGAGAGAAATGATGGCGTCGAGTGGGCCTTATCATAGGGAGTTCATTCGTCGGCTCGGGACCATTCCGGTGCATGGGTTAGGGCTTTCCGTCGATATTCATGCTCCGGACCTTTCTAGCTTGCGGCGAAGTCTACAAGAACGTCAAGTGCCGCCTGCCTACCTTGAAGTGTTCCGTACGACATCGATGGCGTTAGCATCCACCAGGAAAGCGGCCGGCGACGGTCTACTGACATATCATGGCGAAGGGTTATGGGTCACTCAACCCCAGATGGCCGATTCGACGGCATTTGGACAAGAAATCTCCGAGGCTGCAGAACAACTGGTAATCTTGCAGAGTGCCTGGCTGAATCATGAGTGTGCGACAAAATATCTCGCCGGCTATCACTACGGGACCTACCTTCCCCCGCTCTATACGCCGTTAAGCGCGAACGTGGTGGCTGATAATACACGATTGATCCAACGTCTGCTTGATCAACAGTGTCGTTTGGCTAATGGGAGCACGCCACTGATGCTCCTTGAAATGCCGCCCCTCACGTACTTTGTCGCTGGGACTATGTCTATCCCAATGTTTTTTCAGGCCATCAGCGAACAGGCTTCCTGTGGGTTGGTCTTGGACGTGGGCCATCTCTGGACGGTGTTTCGCTATTCCGGCGCGCATCGGACCATGTCGCTCACACGATTTGTCGAGGTTTTTCTCGACGAGTTTCCCATGGACCGTGTGGTTGAGATTCACGTGGCGGGTCTGGCCATTCATGAATCAGACCGAACCCTCGCGTCACGACTGGTGGGTGATATAAGCGATGCCGCGCTTCCTGCCTGGGTCGATGCCCATTCCGCTCCGATTCCGGCCGTCTTGTTCGAGATGCTCGATCAGATTTTATGCCATCCACAGCTCACCAGCCTCAAAGGTCTGGCCCTGGAGGTGGATACGAAACCAGTCGAATTGATCGTGGATGAATTCATGGCGTTCACCCGTCGTTATGGGGTACTGTTCCGCCAGCTGAGCAACACAGAACAGGTTGTGCCGGATTCCGAGGCATGCGCACTGTCGGAAGGGCTAATGTCGACATCGAGCACACAAAATCTTACAGAGGCCTACGATCGATATGCACGAGTTGTGGCGGGAGCAATGGAGCCAGCGGGAGCAGAATGGAGCCAAGACAGCGCCAACATCCAAGAGTTGGACCTCTATCGTTCCGTCTATCTCCCATATGAGATTCTTCACTGGGGAGGAAAGGTAGAGGACATGTTTGTAGAATCCTGTCGTCGGCTTAGAGAGCAGGATGTGTCGCTTGATGGGTTTGTGGCATTCTGGTTCCGTGAGCCAAGGACTTTCGTCGGTACGTACGATTTCTTCCTGCTGAAGGTCGACCGGTTTGTAGAGTTTGTCCAGGAGGTGATGCCAGAGTTGCACAGCATTGCCGAAAGAGAAGCCGAGGACCTTCGCCGAGCGTACCGCTTTGCCAACGAACCCGGTGTTCCAGTGTACGAGAGCTGATATGAGCTTTTGGTTGAATCTCCCACGTCCGATCATTGGATTGTCTCCAATGGATGGTGTCACTGATGCGTGCTTCCGATCGGTCATCGCGCAGCAAGGGAAGCCGGATGTCAGCTTTACTGAATTTACGCACGTCCATGACATCTGTCATGGACCGGAGAAGTGCTTGGAGACGCTTCGGTACAGCGAGGGGGAGCGTCCCATCGTGGCGCAGCTCTATGGGAAAGACCCGGAGCGCTTCTATGTGGCGGCACAGGTGGTGTGCGAGCTGGGCTTTGATGGGCTGGACATCAACATGGGGTGTCCGTCGAAGAGTGTGGCGTCGTCGGGATCCGGCGCCGGGCTGATCCGCACGCCGGAACTGGCGCGCGCAATCATGCAGGCAGCCAAACGGGGCATCGAGGATTGGGCCGGCGGACAGACGCTTGAGCAAGCAGGGTTGAAGCCGGCGCGCATTGCCATGTTTGAACGTCTCAATCAACAGCGCGGTGACACGAGCCCTTCCCCACGGCGGCGACTGCCGCTGTCCGTGAAGACGCGGATTGGGTACGATTCGGTCACGGTTGAAGACTGGGTCGAACAACTTTTACTGGAAGCGCCGGCCGTGCTCTCGCTCCATGGACGAACGCTCCAGCAGATGTATCGCGGTACGGCGGATTGGTCGGCCATTGCCCGCGCTGCCGCACTCGCGCGAGGAACCACAACATTGGTATTGGGAAATGGGGACATTCAGCGTCTTGACGACATCGCCGGACGAGTGTGTGACACCGGAGTCGATGGCGTGTTGGTCGGGAGGGGGGTGCTTGGCGCGCCATGGTTCTTTCACGCAAAGGAGCGGGCTCGCATAGGAGTCGGTGGTATGCGCGATCCTGAGATTGGATCGGATGTCTGTGCGCGTCCGCTGCACGAACGGTTCGCGGTCTTAGTCGAACATGCCCGTCAGTTCACGCAGTTCTTTGGCGCACAGCAATTTCACCGCATGCGCAAGCATCTGGGCTGGTATTGCAAAGGCTTTCCTCATGCTGCCTCCCTGCGCGCGCAGATGGTGCGAGTCTCGTCCGTTGAAGAGCTCCAGGCCCTCCTCGCAGAATTTCACGATCGCCCCGCAGCCGTTATGGACCTGCCCCAGGCTGAACCAGCTGAAGAACCAAGCCTGTTGGTCTCACGATGCAGCTAGTGCTGGCGTCGAGTTCGCCACGCCGCAAAGAACTCCTGGCACTGCTAGGCCTTTCCTTCGAGGTGTGCCCGTCGGAATTTGACGAACATCCCACGGTCGGGTTGTCGCCCATTGAACAGGTCAGGCGTTTCGCGCGTGAAAAGGCGAGCTCCGTGGCATGTGTGAGGCCACGAGCCCTGGTGCTCGGCAGCGATACCGTGATCGACCTCGATGGCCAACTGCTCGGGAAGCCGGTCGATCTTGCAGATGCACGCACCATGCTGGCACGTCTGGCTGGCCGTTCCCATCAGGTCTATACGGCCGTCGCCTTATGTGACCGAGAGCGGCATATTGAATCAGTGGAGGTGGCCACAGCGGAAGTCTGGATGAAAGCGGACCTCGAACACGCGTATGAACAGTATCTTGCCTCGGAGGAGTCGCTAGGCAAAGCCGGAGCCTATGCGATCCAAGGACTCGGTGGAGACCTAGTGGAACGGATCATCGGTGACTATACGACCGTGGTCGGATTCCCGCTGAAGCTTGTGGCGCATCTGCTTCAGTCAACGGGGTATCCGCTTCTCGTGAACGTCGAGGACCTGTATCGACGTCAACCCTATGCGAACTGGAATCGGTTCGTCTCCTAATTGCAAAGGCATGAGGGTTCACCTACAATGCATGTCATTCATCTGCATTCATCTGATTGTGCCTAATACGTTGGGTCTTGCCATATTGGCGGGATAAAAGGAAGGCATGACTGTTCGCAAACAGATTGCGTCGCTGGTGGGCTTGATCGGAGTCCTTGCGGCAGGGAACAGTGGCGTGTGGGCGATTGAGGTCAATCTATCGCCCGACGAGGCGCACAAAGCGCTGGAGATCGGGCGCATTCCGATGGAAAAGGCTCATTCGCCGGAAGACGTAAAGAAAGTTCTTCAGCAAGCGTCCTTAGCGACTCGCGTGGGGGCCGACCCGGAGAAAGACCCCTGCGGCGCGAGCGCTGTCCTTCGCACCAAGCGGTATCGCCTGGAAGCCTTTGGTCGCCAAGAGGCGGCAGAATCGAAGAAGCGGAAGACAGACGTGCGCATGCCCGAGGAGTTCATCCAGAAAGTGATGGACATGCCCAACATGGAAATGGAAGTGCAGCTGTGCGGCGATGATGAGTATTTCGCCGAGGGCGCATTGATTGAGTTGCAGCAAGGATCGAAGCGGATCAAGCCGATCGACATCGGTAAGGCCGAACGGGGGAGAAAAAACGAAACGAACGGCCCAGTCTTCCGATCCCGATTCACCGCAGTGTTTGCCTATGAACAGTTCGACCCCAACGCCACGTCGGTGTTCGTCGTCAATCTGCAAGATGGACAAGAGATCAGAATTCCCGCCGAATTGTCCAAAGTGAAGTAAGCCCCGTTCATCCCAGGCCTTCTTGTCCCGTTCGATCCGATGACGAAGAGTAATCCTTGCATGGGCCAGATCGTAGGCCGTCGTATCGTAATAGGTGCAGATCACCTGTGCGAACTGGCGATGTGGAAGAGAGGGGGCGAGGGGCTACCTTTCCGAGCAGGCAGCAGGCTCACGCAGGTGCGATCGTTAAAATTCATCGATGGAGACGGGTCGGAGAAAGTCTCGAACCGATACCATGCCGATGAGCGACCCCCCTTTGGTGACGCCCAGGTGTAGCGTGCGGTGCTTGTCCATGAGATCGGCGGCTTCCGTCAACGGCCGTCGTTCTTCGATGCCTGGCACTGGGCTGCTCATGATGTCCTCCACCGGCATGAAGTACGCGGCTTTCTCCGCGCCCACGAATTTCTTGACGACATCCGACTCGGTCACAATGCCGATGATCTGCGCTTGGCGGACCACCAGCACACTTTCCACGTTACAGGCTTTCATCAATTTCGCCGCCTCCACGACCGACGTGCCTGCGTCTACTGTCACTGGTGCCTTCTGCATTAAGTTGCCGACTGTGACCATAATCTGATCCTCCATTTTATTGTTGTAGTGGATCCAGGCTATCAATGACGTGTTGCGTTGGCGTTAGGCCGGGATTACAGAAAGGTAACATTTGTGGGGTTGTACGGAAGATTGTTCACGCCATATTAACGATTCGGCAATGAAGCGGTGATGCGAAAAATATAGATTCCTGCTCAGTGCAGCAAGACGTGTACTCAGGATTCATCACGGAGCCCGTTCATGATGAATCGAAGTATCGCGACGCATCTCCTGTGTAGGGGGTCGTGACGTCGATGGAGGGGAAACATGTTCAGGTCTGTACCAGAGAAGAGGGGAGGCACCATGGCTGCTGAATTGCGAGCGGGGTTTTTGCTGATGAAGTCACTCATGGTCTGTTTGGCAATCATTACGATGCGCGCCAGCAGCGTGTTCATAAGGCTAAGGTCGGTTCGGTGAAGGGATCGAACCTAACCTATAGTCAGGAAGCATCCAGTCGTATGCTGAGCGCTTGCGATATTGGTGGAGGTGCGTCCCTGCAAGGCGACGAATGACGGGACTCTATATCGACGCGACCTCAGGACGCATCATCAAGTTGATACGGAGGTCGCAGTAATGAAGTTGGGTCTTGTCTATTGCCGAAAGCGAATTCTTCCTCCTGACGAGAGCCGGTGGGTTGAGTATCTCCCCCTCCGGCTTTCGTCTTCTCCTTTCCTCTCACAGCCGTATCTCCACTTCTTTCTAGTCGCATCATCTACTTGCGTCCCAGGGATAACACGGTGTATGTGAGTCCCAGAATAGCGCTCAATAGTAACGCTTCGATGATCCACTGTGTCATGACTTCTCACCTCCTTCCGGCTTAGTGTTCGTTTGATCATGATAATTGCCGACCCCACTGATCAACATGGTGGAAGTCTACAGTGGAATTGTTTCCTGGCCATTACAGAGGTGCTAATTCTGCGTGAAAGGATGGTGTGATGATCGTAACGGGAGGATCCTGAGGCGAGTATGGTCGCAGCAGGATGTGGTTGCTGCCCCTATTCGTTCGCTCTGACCGCTGCGGGCATGGTCAGGGGGGTAGCTGTGAACACAATCTGGCAAGAGTAGGCGAGTACAGTTACTCGAATTCCTCCCATCCGCTCAAGCGGCTGCCGAAGACCAGCGTTCGCTTCGTGGTAGAAACAAGAATCAGTCCATTGTCGTTCTCCACCCCCACGATGCGCTCATGCACGTCCAAGAGTTTCGACGCGAAGCCGCCGAGCAGGGGCGTGAATCCAACCAAACGCTCATTGGTGATGAAGACCGCCCCATAGTCGTTGCTGTGAAATCGAGTCACTTTTTCCCGTACACCTAATGTTTCTTCAAGCCACAGCCCGTTGACTCCCCGAAATCCGTATAGATGCCGATCTGTTCTGACGAGGCTGAAGCTTGGGAGAATCTTCCGTTCGAGGACTTTTTCGTTTACGTCCAGTTCTTTCTTGCTCCAGGTCAGGGCACGGCTTGAAAACCCTAAGAGTCGACGAGATGTCACCACTATGCCGTTGATCCCATTCATGCCGGAACTGATGACCACTTCCTGTGCACCCAAGGGTATTTCCCGCCGTCCGCTTAACTGACTGGTCGCAACGGCTTGACCAGACTCCAGCCATACCGTTACTTCAGGCTGGAGCTCTGCTCGGGTAACATCTTGTGATAGGAGCCAGCTCAAAGAAAGGCAGGCGATGAAACATAGCTGATTTGGTGGGGAAGCGGTTCCAAGAGCATTCATGATTCGTCTAAACACAGTAACATACGCAGCACCACGGCTGATTACTCTATCCGGTCTGAGAAGGATATTCCCGTCTGAGCGATGTTCAGGGCACACACTGCATCAATGATTGAATGTCAGAAGTCTCTCGGCGTAATGGCTGCCCTTCCAGAATCAGTGGGAGATAATCGGCGAACTGGCTTTTGCACCACGAATACTCCCTGAAGCCAACGCATTGGTTTCAGGAACACCAACAGTCGCCAGGCGCTAGCACGGCCCAGGATTGAAATGTTACAGATCTGTAATGCCCCTGCAACGGTGTTGTGATCGTATGTAGGATAAATTCCCACGGTTTGCCGGTTGGTAGCTTGATCGGAATCTTGGGGTATCTGTTGGCAGTGTCACGGTGTGTATTTTGTAAAAAGCTGGCCACGCGCTTTTTCTGAACACGATCAGCCCCTCCATGTAGAATGCAAAAGAACAGGTGCAAGAGAATGTTCATCCTCAAGGAGCTTCCATGATCGACCAGTCTGCTGGGCCGGGAGAATCAGCCGCCGAGCGGTCGGAGGGCCTCGAGAAAACGAGCCAGTTCTTGAATCGTGAGATCAGCTGGTTGCGATTCAATCTGCGTGTCCTCGAAGAAGCTGAGGACGAGCACAATCCTCTCTTGGAACGAGTCAAGTTTCTGACCATTGTTGCAACGAATCTGGACGAGTTCTTCATGATTCGCGTGTCCGGTCTGCGTCGTCAGGTCGCGGCTGGGACAGGAGGAGCAACGCCGGACGGCAAGACGCCATCGGAGCAGATCTTGGCGATCAACCGAGAGCTAGGCACCCAGTATGAACGATATGACAGGTGCTGGAAGCAACAGATACTACCGGCGCTGCGGGACGCAGGCATTCATATTCTACACTATGCGGAGCTGACGCCGAGGGAGCGAAAGACGATCCAAGAGTACTTTCAGCGAGACATATTCCCAGTCCTGACTCCGCTAGCCTTTGATCCAACCCATCCCTTCCCGCACATTTCGAGTCTGAGTTTTAATCTTGCCGTATTGGTGAAGGACCCTGATCGCGGTGACTGTTTTGCGCGCGTCAAAGTGCCTGACGGCTTTCCCCGACTGGTTCCAATCCCCACCGACGAAGAAGTTGCCTTACAGCAGATGGGATTGGCCGGCGCTGGAAAAGTGCAGCAATTTGTTTGGCTGGAGGAGGTCATCGCGAATAACCTGAGCGATTTGTTTCCAGGCCTGGATGTTGTCGCATCGTATCCATTCCGCGTGACGAGAGATGCGGATGTTTCCATTGAGGAAGACGAGGCATCTGATCTGATTGAGGCGATGGAGGAGCAACTTGATCAGCGGGACTTCACGTCCGCTGTTCGATTGGAATTGGATGAGGCGACTCCTGGTCCTATCCGCGAGATTCTGACACGAAACCTTCAGCTCCCGCCCTATCTTGTCTACACAGGAGATGGCCCGATCGGCATGGGCGGAATTCGAGAACTCTATGCACTCGAGCGTCCCGACCTGAAGGATCCGCCGTTTGTTCCAACCGTTCCTTCCTGCTTCGGTAAATCGGTTAGCCTCTTAGCCACCATCCGTCAACAGGATGTGCTCTTGTATCATCCATACGACAGCTTTATGCCGATCGTGGAGCTTCTGCGAGAAGCGGCAAATGATCCGGGTGTCCTCGCCATTAAACAGACTCTCTATCGCGTCAATCCCAAATCACCCATTGTCGACGCGCTGATGGACGCTCGTGTCAACGGCAAGCAAGTTGCGGTCTTGGTTGAGCTCAAAGCTCGATTCGATGAAGAAAATAACATTGAATGGGCCCGGAAACTTGAAGACGAAGGTGTGCACGTCGTCTACGGTGTGCGCGGGCTCAAAACGCATGCGAAGGTCTGTCTCATCGTCCGGCGCGAACCGGAGGGGATCCGCCGCTATGTCCATCTCGGCACCGGGAATTATAACGTGGTCACCAGTCGTATCTATACCGATGCGAGCTACTTCACGTGTGACCCTGCCATTACCCACGATGTATCCAATCTGTTCAACTCACTGACTGGGTATTCCCGCAAGAACATCTATTCCAAGCTACTTATTGCGCCGACGACGCTCAGGCAGCAATTACTGGATCGAATCGAGCGCGAAACCTGCCGCCACCGGGAGTACGGTGATGGATATATCGCGTTCAAGATGAACGCATTGGTCGATACACCGTGTATCCAGGCTCTCTATCAGGCATCGCAAGCTGGAGTCAGGATTGATCTCCAGGTGCGGGGTATTTGTTGTCTCCGTCCTGGCCTTCCTGGGATCAGTGAGACCATCACCGTCACTTCGGTGGTTGGGCGTTTTCTGGAACACGCGCGGATCTATTATTTTCGCAACGGGGGGCACAACGACGTGTTGATGGGGAGCGCCGATCTGATGCCTCGAAATCTAGACCACAGAGTGGAAGTGATTTTTCCTGTCGAGGATCCTCACTGGCGCGAGGTCATCATCAACGACATTCTTGGTGTGGGGCTGCGGGATAATGTGCAGGCACGGCGATTGCTCGCTGACGGGACCTATGAGCGTGTGCACCCGGCATCTGGTGAAGCTGCTCTTCATTCTCAGCAATGGCTTCTGGATCACTGGAAAGCAAAATAATAACGAGCCGACACGAAGCTAACGGTGACGACCCTCATCATCCATGAAGGCCGGCGCATAACGTGACACCCTCCTCAGTCCGACATCTTGCCGTACATGCTTTCCAGCGTTTGTAGTTTGCGGAGAATACTCGTATCCCATGCTTCTACGTGGAAGCGCTGCGAGGGGATCCTATACACGCGTGCCAGGTACTGATCGCTCAACAACGATCTGCTGTCCCGCACCGCTCAGGCTAATGGACCGTCCGTCATTATTTTTACATTCCAGCTCTTAGTCTCTGGGAGCTACTTGGTCAGCAGCCATAAGCGCCACATCTTTGAACCTCCGCAACAATCTTTAACGAGGCTTTTACCAGTTGTTGATCGATTTGTAATGGTCCGATGCGACAGTCATCACTGGTAAAGGACCGTTGTAGGTGAGATGTCAACGATACATTTATTCATGCTCAGGCAGGAGGAGATTCTATGTCGATCATCGATGATGAGGGTGTGAGCAATATGTCTGGCAATGAACATTTCCAAGACATTGTGGACACGCGCCTATCGCGACGCAACTTCTTGACTGGCGGTCTCGCGACGGCCGCGGCAGTCTCGCTGGGTGGTGTCGAAGCGCTATTGAAAGCTGTCCCTGCCGCAGCCCAGGAGATCGAAGAAGCGGAAGATACGGATGTGGGGCGAGAAGGACGTTGGGGTCAGCGGCCGATGCTCGGATTTGAAAGTGTAGCGGTCTCTTCTGCTGATGAGGTCGTGGTGCCGAAAGGGTACACAGCCGAAGTACTCATCGCCTGGGGTGACCCTATCTCGAATGGGCCGGCGTTTAAACAGGATGCCAGCAACACGGCAGAGGAACAAGCCCGTCAGTGGGGTATGCATAATGATGGGATCGTGTATTTTCCAATTGTCAGGTCGCAGCGCGGGTTGATTGTTCAAAACAATGAATATACAGACGATGGCCTGCTCTTCCCGGACGGTGTCAACAATTGGACGGCGGAGAAGACCAAAAAATCGCTGAATGCTCACGGTGTATCGATTATTGAAGTAGCCAAGCGGGCCGGTGTTCACTTTGACTTGGGACGTCGTCGAGGTAAGTGGGATGTTGTGCGACCGTCTCGCTTCGCACGCCGCATTACGGGTATGACTCCGATCGACATCGGTGGCCCTGCAGCCGGGGATCCTCGGCTGACTACCAGCGACGATCCGACCGGCACGCGCGTGCTGGGCACCCTCAACAACTGTGCTATGGGCTATACCCCCTGGGGGACCTATTTGGCCTGTGAGGAGAATTTCAACGGCTATTTCCGAAAGAACGGCCCACAGACGACGATGGAAAAGCGCTACGGTATTACCGCGGGGGGGTTCGGCTATCTCTGGCATACAACCGACAAGCGATTTCGTGTCGATGAAGAACCCAACGAGCCCAACCGGTTCGGCTGGGTTGTGGAGATTGATCCGTTCCGACCTCATTCGACGCCGGTCAAGCGCACGGCGCTTGGCCGACTTAAACACGAGGGTGCCTGGGTACAGGAGGCTAGGAATGGGAGGGTCGTTGTGTACATGGGCGACGATGAGCGCAACGAGTACATCTATCGCTATGTGTCGAACTTACCCTGGCGCCAGGCGCGCGCGCAGGGGATCAACCCTCTTGACGACGGGATTCTCTACGTCGCCAAGTTTCATGCGGATGGTACGGGCGAATGGCTGCCGCTCACGCCGGATAATCCACGCCTCGCGGGATGGTCCTTGAACGACATTCTGATCAATACCCGCGGAGCCGCTGATGCCACCGGTGCGACCATGATGGATCGTCCCGAATGGATCGATACGTTCCCGAAAGATCTGACGGCCATCGCGACTCTGACCAACAACAGCCGACGGGGCACTACCCCAGAGTCGGTCAACAACCCCGACGGGTCTACCCCAGCCGGTTCCGCCCGTCCACCGGTGGACGCGGCAAATCCTCGCGCCGTCAACAACTACGGCCACATCATCCGCTGGTACTATCGCCAGGATTGGACGGAACCGACCTTCGCCTGGGACATCTTCGCCCTCTGTGGCGATCCCGCAAATCCGGCTCACGGCTCCACGATCTTCGGCGACAAGTACGGATCGCCGGACGGCATCTATGTCGATCCAAGTGGATTGATCTGGATTCAGACCGATATCTCGACCAGTACCATCAACTCCGGAAACTATGTTGGGTTCGGTAACAATATGATGCTTGCCGCCCATCCGGAGACGAGGGAGACCAGACGGTTCCTCGTAGGGCCAAACCAGTGCGAGATCACCGGTGTGTTTATGACTCCGAATCGGCGCACCATGTTCGTCGGGATTCAGCATCCGGGCGAGCGGCCTGATGATTTGCCGGGTGATCCGCTGAATCCGAAGCAGTTCAGCTCCTGGCCGGATGGCCCGAACGGCGGGCGACCCCGGTCGGCCCTGATCGTCGTGACGAAAGATGACGGCGGGAGGATCGGCAGCTGAGGTTTCTATACGTGTGGTGGGCCCTTGGACCGAAGGTCTGAGGGCCCAATCTACAACAAGGATGAGATGCCGTCTCAACGATCGATTTCAACAGTGCAGTGGGGAGGAGAGGAGATCGGATATCAGTCTCCATCTCCTCGCGGACAGCAAGCGCTCGTGTCCCGGCCGCACAACTCTCCAATGGCCTTGCGCCGACAGATGGTGGTCAGCAAGTTATTCAAGTACGTGAAGGAAATTCAGAAGCTCGATGATGGGTATGCCTTGCGGTTTCACCGGTCGGATGATTCAAAAGATCCGATTGGAATAATTGCAGACTACATCGTGTTCGAAAGTCTGAACTCTCCGCAACTCACGTTTGCGATTGTTCAGGGACCAAGGGACAACGCCTTTTGGCTACAGGTACGCGGTCTGACACCCGACAATCACGATGTCACATTGCCGTCAATCTCATCTGATTCTACCGTGTCTTTTTTGGTCTGAGCTACAGCATGGCGGGTTCATTCTTCGTCAGCTCTTCTCATATTTATCGGGGCGGGTCTCTTCCACGTTGACCGGTGATCCTCATGGATCAATGATCGAAGTCGTCCGGGCCGTACAGATGGTCGGCGTCGGCGGTTCATGAGGATGACATGATCGATGATGTCCCCACAGTGAACACAACGCATTGCAAAGATTCTCGTCCCTCCCGCAAGGATGACCTCAGGTACGTTCGTGCCGGCGCAGCGTGCACATTGCATAGCCTCCTCCTTCATCGAAAGTAGAACTTCCATATGAGTCGCGCTTGCCCCTTCTCTTGCAAGAAGGGGCAAGTGTGGAGGAGCCAGGCACTGGCTTGGGAGGGCAGGTCGGCTCCTCCGGGGCGTCGTGCGATCCGTCGTCAATGTCCGTAGTGTTGACGCTCCATGCGTGCAAGACAAGACACGCAGAAGAGCGTATCCGACTGAACTGTCAGCCGGGCATAAGGAATCGTCTTGTGACACCGCCGACAGCATCCATAGCTCTTGGTCTGCGTCAATTGTAGGGCGCGTTCAATCCGCTTGAGTCTTGCGATCATTCTCGTCCTTACCTGTATGGCCAGATTCTGCTCGAAATCGTTCGATGCCTGATCGGCAGGGTCTGCATAACTTGCTCGTTCGGACGGCGGAACAAGCGAGAAGTTCCACTCGGTCAGAAGCGAGGTGCGTTGTCGGCTGAGTTCCTCCCTCAACCGTAAGCGCTTGGTCATGTGACTCACTCCCGTTAGCGCGCCCAGTTTGCTGTTTCTAGTCACTCGACTGCCGGTTGGCTGCGTAGTAGGGGCATGCCCATAATTTCTTGATGGCTAGTGATACAGCATGGATGACAACGTTTGGTTACAGAGAGTTTACGCCTGTGTAAAAAGTTTCCTGGTGGCCTTGTGGAGGCAGTTTCACGGTTGACTAATCAAGAATTATTGATGTATCCAAGGAGTTGGGACAGCGATCCGGACGAAGACAAGGGAGAAGGCCGTGCATCTCTTTCATGCACTGTAGGATGAGGTGTAAGTGCGAATCCTAGAGCAAGTTCGGAACGACGAGTAGCGGAAACGCATTGCTGCTCCGTCACATTGTTGAATCACCGGAGGATATTCATCATGCACATCGCAATGGCATCAGGCCCACCAGTTCAGTCTCTAGAGAAGCGGCTGAATCTGTTCGAGCGGTATCTCACGATATGGGTGGCGCTCTGCATGATCGTGGGCGTACTGCTGGGGAAATCGGCTCCCGGCGTTGTCCAATGGCTGCGTGCTTGGGAATTCGGGGAGGGCAGCCATGTGAATGCTGTGATCGCGGTACTCATTTGGTTCATGATCATTCCGATGATGATGAAAATCGATCTCGCATCCATTCGTAATGTGGGCAAGAGACCGACGGGATTGCTGGTGACTCTTTTCGTGAATTGGATCGTCAAACCGTTTTCAATGGCCTTCTTCG
This sequence comes from Nitrospiraceae bacterium, assembly GCA_919902665.1. GTDB lineage: Bacteria > Nitrospirota > Nitrospiria > Nitrospirales > Nitrospiraceae > Nitrospira_D. The sequence continues at coordinate 109,042 of CAKKRK010000001.1, read as the reverse complement.
CCTGGGTGTTTTTTCGACTCGTGTTCTCTGCCTGGATTGCTCCGAGCGAGGCGGATCAATACATTGCCGGAACCATTATTTTGGCTGCGGCGCCCTGTACCGCCATGGTGTTCGTCTGGAGCTATCTGACCGATGGTGATCCCGCCTACACGCTTGTCCAAGTCTCCGTGAACGATTTGATTATGCTGGTGCTCTTTGCCCCGATCGTCGGATTCTTGGTCGCTGGTGCTTCGGCGTTGACGGTCCCACTTCCGGTCTTGCTCTATTCCGTCTTGGCTTTCATCGTCATTCCACTCATCATCGGGGTGGTCTTGAGGCATTGGTTCATTGCGCAACAGGGTAAAACCCGGTTTGAAGATCGTGTGCTTCCTCGATTTGCTCCGATCACTATCATCGCTCTCCTTGCCATGCTGGTCTTGTTGTTCGCGTTTCAAGCCGACAATCTCACCGGCAAGACATGGCATGTGGCGCTCATTGCCGTTCCTATTCTAATCCAGGTCTATTTCAATGCCTCATTGGCCTATATGCTGATGAAGTGGCTCCATGTGCCACATTCGGTGGCTGCACCTGGGGCGTTGATCGGTGCCAGTAACTTTTTTGAACTGGCCGTCGCCACAGCGATTGCGCTGTTCGGTCCTGAATCTGGTGCTGCGCTGGCAACCGTTGTGGGAGTGCTGGTGGAAGTGCCGGTCATGCTCTCCGTCTGTGCCTTCTGCAATCGGACGCGGACTTGGTTTTCAGTGGAGCAGCCCACATGAAGCCCACCGTTCTCTTCTTATGTACGGGCAACTCTTGCCGCAGTCAGATGGCGGAGGGATGGCTACGCCACTTGGCCGAAAGCCAGTTTGAGGTTCTGAGTGCGGGGACAAATCCGGTCGGTGTGAATCCGAGAGCTGTTGAGGTGATGGGAGAGCTGGGGGTCGATATCTCTCGCCATCGCTCGAAGCACGTTGCGGAATTCCAAGGACGACATCTCCACTACGTCATTACGGTCTGTGATCACGCCCACGCATCGTGTCCGACCGATCCCAGAGGGGATGTTCAGTTACATTGGAGTTTTGATGATCCTGCCGATGCACAAGGCTCCGATTCTGATCGCGTACAGATCTTTCGCCGAGTACGTGATGAGATTGCCGAGCAGGTCCGAAGGTGGCTGCGAACGGCGAGTCAATCATTGGAATCTGGCTCACCACCTGCCCCCCGAGGTTCATGACCGGAGGAGACGGTGACGGGGTGAAGGGGATGAGTGAGGTTTCGTAATGGTCTTGACATCAGACAATGCAGGGGAAAGTGACTATACTCGAGGCTGGTCCAATAGTTTGTATCCAAGCGTCTTGACAGAAACAATCGAGTCATTGAGGATGGGCACTTTCAGTTTCAATCGCCGAACATGGACGTCAACGGTTCGCGTCGTTCCATAATAGTCGTAACCCCACACTTCGTTAAGAAGTACCTCCCGCGTCAGTACCCGTCCAGGGTGACGTAAGAGATGCGCCAGCAGTCCAAACTCCTTCGCTGTGAGCAGCACTTCTTTACCTCTGACCGTCACTTCATGTCGCGTCAGATCCATTTGGAGAAAGCCGTACACTAAGGACGTTGGTTTGTGATCGTTTGTTCGTTCCAGCCGACGGAAGAGGGATTTGACCCGAGCTACCAATGCCTTGGGGCTGAAGGGTTTGGTGACGTAGTCATCGGCTCCGAGCTCAAGTCCGACAACGGTATCGGACTCTTCGTTCTTTGCCGTGAGCATGATGATTGGCAACAGGGCGGTCTCAGGCTTGTGCCGGAGGGTCTTGCATACCTCCAATCCGTTCAGGTGAGGCAACATGAGATCGAGAATCACCAGATCAGGATGCTCAGATGACACGAGCTTCAACGCTTCAAGGCCCGTTGTGGCAAGGCAGGCGTGAAATCCGTCCTTCTCAAGATAGTGCTTGAGCAACTGTGCAATATCTTGTTCGTCTTCGACGATGAGAATTTTCTTGGGACGTGGTGAACTCACGGAATCTCCCCAAACATTCTTCCTTAAGCATGCACAAGCCACCATACGCTTTCTACGTTACAGGCTTGTTACAAATGGAAGAGATGGGAAGGTGAGGGTGAGAGGGGTGTGAAGCGACCGTTTCAGGCGATCGGTTCGTTCAAGCGGATGGTATAGAGGTAGTGGTACAGACCCTTACGCGCGAGAAGCTCTGCGTGAGTGCCCTCCTCGACCAATTTCCCCTTATCCAGGACCAGAATTCGGTCGGCCCTCTGGATGGTTGACAGTCGGTGGGCAACGACAAAGGTCGTGCGACCTGCCATGAGGCGATGGAGCGCTTCCTGCACCAGCCGTTCGGATTCGGTGTCCAGCGATGAGGTGGCTTCGTCCAAGAGTAAAATACGAGGATTTTTTATGATGGCCCGAGCGATCGCAATGCGTTGGCGTTGTCCTCCTGACAGGTTGACGCCCTTCTCGCCGACCAGGGTTTGGTATCCATCAGGCAAGCCAAGGATGAAGTCGTGTGCATGCGCGGCTTTGCTCGCCTCCGATACTGCGGCTTCATCCGCGTCCCTCTTTCCGTAGCGAATGTTGTCAAGGATGGTTCCTCCAAACAGGATGGTTTCCTGTGGGACCAGTGCGATCTGTTGGTACCAACTGTCAAGGGTCACATCACGCAGATCGTTGCCATCGATGGTGAGGCGCCCTTCGATCGGATCGTAGAACCGGTGAAGCAGATTCATCATCGTGGTTTTCCCGGCGCCGGTTGGGCCGACGAAAGCGACCAATTCGCCCGGCTTGGCTTCAAACGACAGGTCGAATAACACCGGATGTTGAGGGCCGTAACCGAAGCTGACTCTCTCGACTCGGACGTGTCCTTCGACGGTGGAGAGACGCTGCGCCGTGGGTTGATCCGCAATTTCTGGTTGTGCATCCAGAATCTCAAAGACCCGTTGCATGGCTCCCTGCGCCTCTTTGAGCTGCGTAAAAATGCGAGCTCCTGCACTAAATGGGCCGATGAGGATGCCAGCAAAGAGGACGAAGGCGAACAGCTCCCCTGGCGTGACAGTTCCATCGATGACCTGTTGACCGCCGTACCACAGCACCGCTGCTGCTGCGGAAAAGGTGACTAGGCTGATCACGGGAATGAACACGGCCATGATGCCGGCCCGATGCAAGGTGAGGCGAAGCATTTCGCTCACCTGGGTGGCGAAGCGGGTTTCCTCTCGCTGTATCTGCACGAATGATTTGACGATCCGAATGCCGGAAATCACTTCTTCAATGAGGGTGCTGAGCGCGGCCGTGTGGTCTTGAATCGAGGTGGAAAGGGATTTCAGTCTGCGGCCGAATACTTTAGCGACCAGGACCAGCAAGGGGAGCAGGATCAGGATCAGGAGGCAGAGGCGCCAATTCATCAGCAGCAGAAATGTCATGCCGCCGATGAAGGTCACGAGTTGCTTGACTGTGTCGATCGGGGTTTCTGTGACGATGGATTGAATGACCGCGACGTCGTTCATTACTCGCGACAGCAACTCTCCGGTGCGGCGCCGTGCGAAAAAACTGACTGTTAACGTCTGCAGGTGGCCAAAGAGATGTTGGCGAAAGTCGGCGACAATGTGCTGAGAAACCCACGCTGTCAGGTAGCTGTGGCCCATCGAACAGAGCCCCTGCAGAATCACCAGGCTCAGGAACAGACCGATCGACTGAGTCATCTGGTCCGCATCGTGCTGAACAGTAATGACATCCCAGAGGCTGCCAGCCAGCCGAACTAAGGCGAGATTGACGAGCGCAACCCCGCTTACTAAGAGCCCGGCCAGCATCAGCCGTGGCAAATAGGGGCGTACGAACGGCAGGAATCGCTTGAAGATCGACATCGTGGTCAGGCGGTGTGTCGGCACGAAATCGTGCCCTCGCTCACGGCAACGCTGAATGAGTACGCTGACGAGGGTGAGAGGAAACGACTAGAGTTGAGCGATCGACTCGATTAGATTCTTATTGATCGCAATGAAATCCGATCGCTCCTTATCGTCGACAACCACGTCGGTCAGGCTGATAAAGAGACGGGCTTCTTCGTTGATCGCATCGGAGACGCGATGCCGCATCGGAGGGACGAGGAAGTCGCCCACGTAGGTACAATTGACCGTTCGTACGCGGATGCGGACTTTCTTCCCTTCGGCCACGGTTCCCTCCTCCGGCCACGCCGGTAGAACTTAGCTTTTTCGGCGAAGAAACTTCTGGCGCTGGCGCAGCTTCTTATACTTGTGCTTGCGCATCTTCTTTCGCCGTTTCTTCAGGACGCTTGACATGTTCTGTATCTCCTTAAGGAGGGGGGAGTCTAAAAGCTTTCCGCTGAAAATGCAAGGTCACGGCGCCTTTTCCCCTTATGCTATACTGCGCCACCATGTACCTTGGAAGGATTGGGTTTTTACGGCCTCCAACCATTGTGTGGCTAATCGTGCTTGCTGTCGCGATCGTTGGGTGCCCGTCGAAGACCATTCGATACCCAGCAGAGCATGAGCGACTCCTCCGTATCGATCAAGCGGTGGAATCCTTGCGGAGTGCCTATCAACGAAAGGATCGGTCCGAGTTCCATGCCCTGCTGTTGCCTATGGATCAGCTGGACGAACTGAAACGGCAAGTTGAAATGGACTTCACAGCCTTTTCCGCCATCTCCCTCGAGTTCAAGATCGAACGGGTCACGCTCGAAAAGGACGATATCAACGTCCTCATCCATTGGCAAGGAACGTGGAAACGGGACGCCACTGATATGGGGGTCCGACAACGAGGCCTCGCGCGGCTGCAATGGGTCGGTACGCACTCGATTCTCCTGCGCGGTGCGCAAGGAGATGTGCCTTTCGGAATGAAGACGAAACAGCTGTTGGCGGAACCTCCCGCATCGCAGACCCTTCCACGATAACGATGCCGCGAAGCTCACTGGAAGCAGATTTTCTCGTCATCGGCAGCGGAGTCGCTGGGCTTCGCGCCGCTCTGGACCTCAGTCGAGTCGGTCGAGTGATCGTGCTCACCAAGGGCCATCCCTTACAAAGCAATTCCATTTTTGCGCAAGGCGGGGTGGCCGTGGCCTTGAGTGAAGAGGATGATGTCGCCATCCATTTGACCGATACCGTGAAGGCTGGACATGGCCTGTGTCGTCGTGAAGCGGTGCGTGTTTTGGTGGAGGAGGGACCGGATCGGATTCAAGAGCTCATCCGCTGGGGCGCGAAATTCGACAAAACGGGTGGGAAGTTTGCCTTTGCACGTGAAGCGGCCCACAGCCGCAGCCGAATCCTCCGTGCGAGAGGCGATGCGACAGGGAACGAAATGGTGCGGGTGTTGATAGCGCAGGCTATGCGACACAAGCGGATCGTCCGGCTGGATTACCATTTCACCGTTGATCTCGTGGTTGAGGAAGGCCGATGTTGTGGAGCGGTGGTGCTTGATGAGCATTCAGGGGAACAATTCATTATTCCTGCAAAAGCCGTCGTCCTGTCGACAGGGGGGGCGGGACAGATTTTTGCTCGCACCACCAATCCGCCGAATGCGACCGGCGACGGCATGGCCATGGCATTTCGTGCAGGAGCGCAACTCCAGGACATGGAATTCGTCCAGTTTCACCCGACCTCGCTGTATCTGCCCTCAAGCCCGCCTTTTTTGTTGTCAGAAGCCATGCGAGGAGAGGGCGGTCAGCTGCGCAGCAATAAGGGAGAGACCTTCATGTCACGGTATCACCCGCTCGGCGCCTTGGCTCCGAGGGATATCGTTGCACGGGCGATCTGGGCGGAAATGGCGGCGACGCGTGCGCGGCATGTCTATCTTGATGTGACTCACTTGGGGGCGAGTTTTGTCAAACGGCGATTCCCGACGATCTATGCGACCTGTCTCCGTCACGATATCGATATCACGGAAGAATGGATCCCGGTCTCCCCGAGCGCCCATTACATGATGGGGGGGGTAGCGACCGACCTCAACGGAGCCACGACATTGCCGGGTCTTTTTGCGGCGGGCGAGGTTGCCTGTAGCGGTGTGCACGGCGCCAATAGACTGGCCAGCAATTCCTTGCTGGAGGGATTGGTGTTTGGGATGCGGGCCGGCGTGGCCGCTGTCGCCTGGGCCTCACGCCGTTCGATGCCTGATGTGACTCACCATGTAGAGGGTCTGAGGAGCGGTCAGTTGGAACGATTGGAGGATGCCGAAAAAGTGCGCAGTTCGCTTCGGCGGATCATGTGGGGGCAAGTGGGGCTTATCCGTTCTCGGGAGTCGCTTGTTCGTGCCACGGCCCAGCTTGCGCGATGGGGACAGATGGTGTCCCGATCCTTTATGGGGAGGGCCGATCTGGAGGTCAAGAATATGGTGCAAGTGGCGTATTGCGTGGCCGAAGCTGCGCTCTGGAGAGAAAATAGTGTGGGCGCCCATTACCGGTCCGATTTTCCGGGATCTAAACGACCGGGCTGGAAACAGCATAGTCAAGTATCTTTGGGGGGCCGAACTACTGGCCGGACTGAATCGAAGACACGGGGGCGGGTTGTGGCATTGCGTATTCCGAAGAGGGGATGACGTGTCCGGTCACGGCAAGGTCACGGGCGAGGAAGAGTCGATAGTATCGCAAGACCTTGCGGACATAGAGGCGGGTTTCAGTAATTGGCGGAAGAGCTCGGTAACGATCGACGACATGCTCCCCGGCGTTATAGGCGGCGAGCGCCAGTGGAAGGTTGCCACGGAATCGGTCGAGCAACTGGCGTAAGTACTTCGTCCCTCCTCCAATATTGTCTTCGGGATCATAGAGGTCACGGACCTCCAATCTCACTGCCGTTTGCGGCATCAATTGCATCAATCCGATGGCTCCGGCTCGTGAGACCGCACGAGGGTCGAAATCCGATTCAGCCTTAATGATGGCGCGGATAAGTGCAGGGTGTAGTTGATGCTGCTGTGAGAATCGACGGATCACCGGTTCCAATTCCGCCTCTGAGAGAACGGGATGGAGCCGATTTGGGTGGAGGTCGATCCGGCGGTATCGAGTGTCGGAGGGAACGTTGGTGAGCGATATTGTCCCCTTGGCATCGACATATTGGTACATCTCTGCACGACTATCACTTGGAACAGCTAGCAGGATGCTGCCGCTCAATGCGACGAGAATAGTCATGACAGGCCGGTACATTGAGGAGTGATGTAGTGTGTTTGGTTTTGGCATGGTCAAACGATAGCAGTCTGTCTCTGCCTGTCAAGGAAATGCAGATCTTGTGTTTGAGGGCAGAAGAATGATGAGAGAAAACAGGAAGATGAGGGTTTATCGAGTATGAAGCCTATTCCCGTATCGGCCTCGCATCGCTGGAAACTGCTCCCGTAGCTTCAGGGTCAGTGGACCCGGTTTTCCGTCGCCGACAGCTTGACGGTCGACGGAAGTCACCGGCATGATTTCCATGCTAGTGTTCGTGAGGAAGCATTCGTCGGCCTTGAACAAGTCGTCAACGGTATAGCGACCTTCGTCGGTGTGGATGTCGAGCTCTCTGGCCAACTGAATCACGATCATTCTGGTGATGCCATCGAGCAAGCCGCATTCCAGAGCTGGTGTTCGCAATGTGCCGTCCAGGACGAGGAACACATTGCTGATGGTGCATTCAGTCAGATGCTGCTCCCAATTAAGCAGGATACTGTCGAATGCGCCTGCTGCGATTGCTTCGCGTTTAGCCTGAATGTTGTTCAGGAAGTTTGTGGACTTGATCTGCGGCGACAACGCGCTCGGCAAATTCCGTTTCGTGGACGCCACGATCAGCGTAACACCCGTTTCATAGAGATGGGACGCTGGGGGCACGAGAGGCTTGGCCATCACGACAACGGTCGGTGACGAACAGAGTGCTGGGTCCAATCCGATGTCTCCCGCTCCTCGCGAAACGGTGATTCTTAGATAGGCATCCCGCTGATCGGTTCCAACCTCGTTGCGGATCATGGCTTCCTGCAGAATGTCCGCCAGGCCCTTCATGGAAATTGGGATCGTCAGCCCGATTGCTTCTGCGGAACGGAATAACCGTGACAGATGCTGGTCTTGCATAAAGATATGAGGGCCATAGGAGCGCAGCGTTTCATACACCCCATCTCCGTAGAGAAACCCATGGTCGAAGACGGAGATCACGGCGTCTTCGTCTTTGACGAACTTGGTATTCAAGTAAATCCACATGGGGCTATGAAAAGGCGCTGAAGAACGCCTGGGCTTTATGGATGGTTTCTTCATATTCGCGTGTGGGGTCGGAATCGGCCACAATTCCTGCTCCGACCTGGAGGTAGCCCTGGCCGTTCTTCATGACAAGCGTACGTATCAGAATATTGAAATCGAGGTCCCCACTCCAGCTGAGGTAACCCATCGAACCGGTGTAGGGACCGCGGCGTACCGGCTCCAACTCCTCAATGATCTCCATGCAGCGGATCTTGGGTACCCCGGTAATCGTCCCACCTGGAAACATGGCTTTCAACAGATCAAAACCAGTCGCGTGATCTTTGAGGGTGCCGGCCACATGGGAGACCAGATGGGTGACATGGGAATATTGCTCCAAGGTCATCAATTCATCCACTTGGACACTTCCGAAATGACAGACTCGCCCGAGGTCATTCCGCTCAAGGTCAACCAACATGACATGTTCCGCGCATTCCTTTTCATTAGCCCGCAACTCATGGATCAGTCGCTGATCGTCGTCGGTGTTTTTCCCACGAGGCCTTGTTCCCGCGATCGGCCTCGTATCGGCTCGATGTCCTTCCAGCCGAACGAGCCGTTCCGGTGAGGAGCTGATGAGGCGAATTGCGTCAAACCGGAGTATTCCCGAGAAGGGGGACGGGTTCAACGTGCGTAAGCGACTATAGGCAGACAGATCGGTTTGAAGGTCCCCGAGAGAGGAGAATGCCGAACCGGTCACGTTGAACCGATGGGAGAGGTTGGCTTGATAGATGTCACCGGCTGAGATGTATTCCTGGCAACGGCGCACGTTCTGACTGTAGATCGCCTGATCCTGTTCCGGTGTAAATGTCAGGCGACCGAGATGACTCCCGTGCGCGTCTGCCATATCAGGCCTGGTCAATCGAGCTTCAAATTCGGCTAGTCGATCCCTTCCCTCGCGAAATAGCTTTTCCCGGGGCTCGCTCAAAAATCGGTCAAGCGGCGGACAAAACATGAGCACCAGGCGGTTCAGTGCATGATCGATTGCCCCGACAAGATCGAAAAATGCGAACTCCAGTTCAGGGCAGGCCAGGTCATCTAAAGCGAAAGACGGCAACCTCTCGAACTGGCGTACGAGATCATAACTCAAGTAGCCGACCGCGCCACCGAAAAATGGCGGAGCCTCGGGAGGACGAACGATCCGCTGACGGTTTAGGAGATGCGTCACATATTGAAACGGAGATGTGCCTGGACCTATGCGGCCTTGAATCGATCGGCCTACACAGATATCTCCATTCCCATGCAGTGTTTGATAGGGATCAACGCCAAAGTATGAATACCGTCCCATGGTGCCATCACCGGTACCGCTCTCAAAGAGAAACGAAGGGTATCGAGCTGATGCGATTTTCGAGTACAGTTCAAACGGGCTTGCCGAGGGAGCGGGGCGTGTCAGAATAAGAGGCGAAGGAGAGCTGTGCAGGAATGGGATCGATGAAGGTAAGATTGTGGGCATAGGCGACGTATTCTCAACTCGAACGGGAGATCACTATACCGTATATGCCGAATCAATTTCTGCGCGTAAGGCCCTCTAACCGCTTGACATTGCAAGCATGGTTTTGCTTAAATTGCGAACCCCATCACGGGCAGAGTTATGCTCACGTGCTCTCGCCTTCCGTGGGTTTGGGATGGCCCCTTCACAAGATCCTCTATACGCGGGGCTTGGTCAAGCCGTTCGAATCGGAACGGAACTGCTGGCTGCGCTAATCGTCGGCGGTGGGCTTGGATGGACGGTTGATGTCTATCTGCTAGAGTCGGCTCCGTGGGGGCTTCTTGTGGGGTTGGTTTTTGGGTTGGCGGCAGGTATCAGAAGCGTCTACCGATCCGTACAACGATGGCAAGTGGCGGTAGACAACTCGAATAACAGGGAATAGCCAAGGATCGTCATGGAAGAAAGTCCGCTTCATCAATTTGAACTTCAGCGCTGGGTCCAGATTTCGATCGGGGGATTGGATCTCTCCATCAATAAAGCTGTGGTGTTTATGTGGGTTGTCATTGCCGTGGCAGCGGTGCTGATGGTCATGGCTGGATCATCGCGCAAGCTCGTCCCAGGCAAGCTCCAGAGCTTGGCGGAGATGATGGTGGATTTCATTCGCACCATGATCATGGAAACCATGGGCAAAGATGGCATGCGATTTTTCCCCCTCGTCGCCACGCTCTTTGTGTTTATTCTCTTCTCCAACTACATCGGGCTCATTCCTGGGGCCTATACCGTGACGAGCCAGATCATTGTGACGGCGGCCTTTTCCTTCCTGGTGTATGGGATTAGCTTGGTCGTGGGCTTCTCACTACACGGGGTGAAGTTCCTGGGCATTCTTATCCCGCCTGGTACGCCAGGATGGCTGGTGCCTCTCATGGTCCCGATCGAGATCATCAGCCAGATCGCACGGCCCATTTCCTTAGCGGTGCGGCTTTTTGCCAATATGACGGCTGGCCACGTCATGCTCGCGGTTCTGTTCGGTCTCACAATCAGTGGGGGAGTGCTGATCGGGTGGTTGCCCTTTGTGTTTACGGTGGCGATCTATCTGTTGGAATTTGGTATTGCGTTCATTCAAGCCTATATTTTTACGATCTTGACGTGCGTTTACTTGGGAGACGCATTTCATTTACATGGCCATGAAGAGCATGCGCATTAGCACATGCGGGTATAGCCAAGGGAGGAGTAAGACATAATGGATTCAGCAGCAGCAGGGTTGATCGGTATGGGATGTGCCGCGGCAGGATTTGCCGGGGCCGGGGTGGGAATCGGCTACATTTTCGGAAAGATGATTGAAGTGGTGGCACGTCAGCCTGAAGCAGAGGCTCGCGTCACCAAGTATATGTGGATTGGGTTTGCGCTGGTCGAAGCCATTGCGCTATATGGCTTGGTCATCGCCTTCATCATCATGGGTTTTCGGAAGTAGGGAGCGTTAACCGTTATTCGTGAACCGTTCATCGAGAGATCTTTCTCGTGTAGCGATTCACGCTTAACGTTTCACGAATACGCACATGCCACAGTTTGAACCTGACTTTTTTTCCTCATTGATTTTCTGGGAAGTCATTTCGTTTGGGATTCTCCTGTTCGTGCTCTACAAGTATGCCTTCCCCGGTATCTTGAGCGCTTTGGAAGAGCGCGAAAAGAAAATTAAGGACAGCCTCGATCAGGCCGAGCAGCACCGGTCTGAGGCCGAGCGACGGCTCAAGGAATATGAAGCCAAGCTCAATATGGCGGGGAAGGAGGCTGAGGCCATCCTCGCGACGGCAAAGGAGCGGGCTCAACGGTTGCTCGATGAGAATGAACAGCGGTTGACTGCAGAAGCGGAGCGTATCAAAGGTGATGCGACGCGTCAGATCGAGCAAGAGCGCCGTAAGGCCTTGCAAGACATCCGAGCCCAGACGACAGAGCTCGCCTTGATGGTAGCGGAGAAAGTGGTTCAGCGGAGCTTAGTAGAGGCTGATCACAAAAAATATGCAGACGAGGCGCTTGAGGCGCTTTCGAAATCACAACCCCGTTAAGTTGCCGTGATCTTCGGGTGGAGTCAGCTTAGGGTGACTCCACCCGGCCGGTAGCCTTCCAGATCGACCGTTACGAATTTAAACCCCAGCTCTTTCAGCCTGGCACTAATTGCCGTACAGCGATCTGACTCCATGAGGCGGGGGAGTTCGTCCTGTGCCAATTCAATCCGCGCAATCTCACCGTGATTTCGCACTCGAAAATGACGGAATCCTTCATGATGGAGCACAGCTTCTGCTCCTTCGACGCGGCTTAATTGTACGCTGGTGATTATGATTCCACGCGGGATTCTTGATGAAAGGCAGGCCGCGGCCGGCTTGTCCCAATTTGAAAGTCCCAGTTCTTTGGCAAGGATGCGGATATCGGCTTTCGACAGTTTAGCCTCAACGAGTGGGCTGCGCACGTCCCATTCCCGAGCCGCTTTGATGCCGGGACGGTCATCACCCAGATCGTCCAGGTTGGTTCCATCGACCACATACGCGACAGCCCGTGATTGCCGCACATTTCCAAGAAGTTGATACAGGTCGGTCTTGCAGTGAAAACAGCGATTTGCATCATTCTTCACAAAGTCATCAATGGTCAGCTGATCCGTCTGTACGGTTTCATGGCGGGCGCCGATCTCCTGAGCGACCCGTTCGGCAGCTTCCAACTCAAGAGATGGAAACGTCGGTGAGATGGCCGTGATGCCGACCGCCTTCTCATGGAGTTGGTCGTGCGCGACTTTCAGAACGAAGGTGCTGTCGATTCCACCGGAATAGGCCACCACGACCGAGCCCATCTCCGTTAGGAGGGTTCGGAGCTGATCGAGCTTCTGTTCCAAAATGGGCGGTTGCATATGATGCGCTTTCCTCGAACCTAGTGGCGAACTTTTGCTTTCGCGATATTGCCAACCACGACGAGGGCGTAGTGCTGAGGGTCCAGATACTGTTTGGCCACGCGCTGCACGTCTTCTTTCGTCACTCGCTCAATCCATTTTGGGTACTGACTAAAATAGTCGAACCCCAATCCAAAAAACTCCACTTGCGCCAAGACTTGCGCCAGCTTCGACGTAGAATCCAGCCGTAAGGGGAAGCTGCCCATCAAAAATGCTTTGGCATCCGCCAATTCCTGATCGCTGACCGGGGCCTCCCGAATCGCCTTCATTTCGATCAAGACGCCGCTGATGGCCTGATTCGTGGTTTCTGTCCGAGTCTGCAGGTTGATCCAGAACGAACCTGGCATCACCCGCGCATCGTAATGACTCATAATCCCGTATGCTAGCCCCTGTTTATCCCGGATGGAATCCATAAGGCGAGACGAAAATCCTCCAGCACCCAGGACATGATTCATGACGGTCACGGCGTAAAAATCAGGATTGGTTCGACTGATTCCAGGGTGGCCGATCACAATGGTGGATTGTGTGAGATCCTTCTCGATGAGCTGCACGGTCTTCTTGTCGATGGCCGCCGGCTTCTTAACCGCTCTGTACGGCACAGCCCCTTTCTTCCACGATCCGAAATGCATCTGTACTAGCGTCGTCGCTTGCTCCGCCGTGACGTCACCGACAATGGTCAGGATCACTTGGTTGGGTAGATACTCCTTGGTATAGAAGCTTTGAACCTCAGCCAAGGTGATCTTACTCAGTGTCTCTTCTGTGCCATTCACTGGCCAACGATAGGGATGGTTCGGGAAGACCAACTGATTGAAGGCCTTCATGGCGACATGTCCGGGATCGTCATTGTCGCTAGAAATTTCCCCAAGGATCTGAGATCGGACCCGCTCAAATTCTTGCTTGGGGAAAGCCGGGTGCTGAAGAATATCAGCCAACAGGGTGAACCCGAGATCGATATCTTTTTTGAGCGTGCGTGCAGATGCGGTTGTGTAGTCTTCGCCTGCCTGGACTGCCAGCGAGCCACCGACAAAGTCAATCTGTTCGGCCAGTTGCCTCGAGGATCTGGTTGTTGTCCCTTCATCTAAGAGGCTGGCCACCAAATTTGCCACACCCGCTTTTTCTGGAGGATCCTGCGCAGCGCCGGCCTTGATCAGGGCATGGATTTCAACGATGGGAAGGAAATGTTGTTCCAGGACGAGTACCGTCATACCGTTGGGAGCGATGAATCTCGTCGGTGCGATGTCGGCGGCAAGCCCTGTCGTCGTGATACACAGCACGAGTACGGCACATTGGACGAGTCCCATCAAGTAAGGCACTAATTTTTGTTGGATGGATCGTGGGTCAGCCCCTTGGCCTCTCTTGTTTCTGGATTCCTTACCCATGATCGCCTCTATGACTTTCCTTCTTGAGCTGTTGCGGGGCTTGATTCTGGGGGCTTTGGGGGTAAAGGAATAAGAATGCCGATGGTCCGATTGTCTTGGGTCAGATACTGTTTAGCGACGCGTTGGATATCTTTCGCCGTGACTGCGCGGATCCGTTCTATGTATTGATCGAGTCGTCGCCAGCCGGCACCGACCGATTCCAATTGTCCCAACAGCATGGCATGACGAAAATTCGAATCCTGCTCAAAGACGCGTGAGGCTTCTACCTGATTTTTGGCCCGCTGAAGCTCCTGCTCGGACGGCGGCTCATTCTGAAGCCGTTGAATCTCGCGGTGTAGAGCCTCCTCGACCGCTTCTACCTTTGCGGTGGGATTGACCAGTGAGTAGAAATAAAAGAGACCGGGATCCGTCTGGATCAGACTGTACTCTGCCCCCACCGACAAAGAATTCTTCTGCTCATAGACCAAGTTCTGGTAGAGCCGAGAACTTTTCCCGTGCGAGAGGACCGATTCGAGGATGTCGAGCGCATAGGAGTCCTCGCTCGAATAGTTGGGTACGCGAAACCCCATCATGACAAACGGCACCTGCGCTTCGCGCTTCAAGAGAAAACGGCGCTCGCCTCGCTGTTCCGGTTCCGGCGCCAGGGTTTGTTTTGGGGAGGGGCCTCTGGGAATCGGTTCAAACAGACGCTTGATCGTCGGCAGGAGAGCGTCGGCCTTGATATCGCCCACAACCACCAGGGTTGCATTGTTGGGAGAGTAAAACGTGTCGTAGTGGCGTTGCAAGTCTTCGAGAGACATCGCATCGAGATCCGCAAACCATCCAATGACCGGCCAATGGTAGGGATGACTGAGGAAGGCTTGGGCAAAGAGCGCTTCAACCAGCGCACCCTGCGGGTCATCTTCGGATCTGAGGCGGCGTTCTTCTTTCACGACGTCGCGTTCGGTCTGAAATTCGCTGTGATCGAGAAGGAGGCCCTGCATCCGATCGGCCTCCAACTCAAGAGCCAGTCCGACACGATCCGCTGCCACGTTTTCAAAATAGGCGGTAAAGTCTTGTCCTGTAAACGCGTTGTCGATACCGCCGTTCTTTCTGACGATTCGTGAAAATGAGCCTTTCGGATACCGTGCCGTGCCTTTGAACATCATGTGCTCAAGCATGTGTGAGAGTCCGGCCCTCCCCATCACCTCGTTTCGAGAACCGACTTTGTACCACACCTGCACTGTGGCGACCGGAGCCTTGGGAACTTCAACTAGCAGCACTTTCATGCCGTTTGAGAGGATGTATTCGCTCGGTTCTGCTCCGAGCCCGATTGAGATCGAGCCGAAGACGAGCACCGCCGTTAGAAGGTGGATGCGCCAATGATAGTGGATAGTCTGCATGATCATGATGGGGTAGAACTTGCCATGCTAGCAACGAGTTTCAATAGGTGTCAAGGTAAGGGAAGGTCGGCTGCTGGGGAGCTCTCCAAGTTGTCCGCAGGCGCCAAGAACGTCCCGTCCTCGGCTCTTTCGAACAAATGCATCGAGGCCAGCGTCGCGGAGGATGGATTGAAAACGAAGCACCGCCTGTTCGGACGGGCGACGAAAAGGGCTGCCTGGAAATTCATTGAACGGAATCAAGTTGACCATGCATCGCATGGCTCTGAGCAATTCAATCAGTCGGCGGGCATCAGCTGTATGATCGTTGACGTCGGCGAGCAGCACATATTCGAAGGTCAGTCGTTGGCGAGGGCCGAGCGGATAGCGGCGACAGGCAGCCAGGAGTGATTTCAGTGAAGCGATCTCGCTGGCGGCAGGCATCAGCGCGCGTCGCTGTTCTTCAGTGGTGGCATTGAGCGAGATGGCGAGGTTCACGCCGAGCGCTGCGACCTCCGGAAGGCGAGATGCCAACCCCGCTGTGGACACCGTCAGGCGTCTACGCGACCACCCAAGACCCCACGGTTTGTTGGTCAACGCAGTCACGGACGCCTTGAGACTCTCCACATTGGCCAGAGGTTCTCCCATCCCCATGAACACGAGATTTGTAATGTGTTCATCGGAGCTCAGCAGGTCTTGCGCGGTCAGAACCTGATCGATGATTTCATGAAGCTTGAGGTTACGTTTCAGTCCCATTCTCCCAGTCAGGCAGAATCCACAATCCAACATACACCCGACCTGAGTTGACACGCAGAGCGTCAGCCGATCCTCATCCGGAATCAGGACGGCCTCGATCGTCAGGCCATCGTCGAGCATCAAGAGCAATTTGCGGGTTCCGTCCTGGGACGATAAGATCGTGGTCTGTGCCGAGCGCCCGACCTTAGTGGATGGAGAGAGCGCCATGCGATCATGCATGGGGAGATCCGTCATGTCGGTGAGCGCCCGCGCGCGCCGTTGATGGAGCCATCGCAAGATTTGCTGTGCGCGATAGTCCGGCCAGTCTTGCGCGCGGACAAACTTGACCATCTGGGGTTCGGTGAGACCCAAGAGCGTTGTCACGGTGCCGGAAGCGATTATCGGGGAGTCGGCCATATCATCCTCAACGCTAGGAGCCTACCATAGCGGAAGTCATGCCGCATACGGCCATGCCCATCATTGGGTCCGGAAACTTCTTTCATTGCCGACAGCTCTGTATATAATGAACTCGGATGAGTGTCGTCAGGCCATCATGATGAAGATTTCTACCAAGTATCGTTCTATCCATGGCTGTGGCCTGGTGGTCGCGTCCGTCCTGGTGCTCGCCCTCGGAGGGGTTTTCTCATGCGACGGGTATGCGGCACAGGTTGAGCCCTCCGAACAATCGACGGTCACTGGCTGTACGACAGCGGAGGAGTGTTTTGTGGCGGCGGCCTGGCCGAAAGAGCGACTCGGTCAGGCGTTGACGAAAGATCAAGTGGTGGCGCTCAAGCTGGAACGTCTCCGAAAGGTGATGGAAGGATTTCCCGGGACGCAGTGGGCCAAGCGTGCTGGGTTGCTGTCCGGGGTGATATTGATCGATCGAAATCCCGCTGCCAGTCTGCCATACCTTCGGGCAGCCCAGCGGGATTTTCTCGTGCTCGACGATTACATTCGATTCTGGATCGGAGAGGCCTTGCTGCGTCTCGGGGAGGCGAAGGAGGCGGCCAATATGTTTGAGGGGGTGCCACAAGCGGTCCCCGATTCTAATCTTCTTAATCAGATCGCGCTCCGTGCCGGGGAAGCGTGGTATCAGGCGTCCAGCTGTCCTGAGGCCGTGTCTTGGTTCGCTAAGGCCCTCAATGTCAATGACAAGGATCCTCAGGTCGCTCAGGCTTGGTTACGGTCGGCGTCTTGTTCGCTCCGAGAGAATAAATTGGCGGAAGGACAAGAAACGCTGAAACAGCTGTGGATGAAGTTTCCGCACACGAAAGAGGCCAAGGAAGCCGAGACTTTGCTTGGGGGCAATATTGGCGGGGTACCGTGGACCGCGGCGCCCGACACATATTATGAGCGCGCTCAGGCTTTTCTAGGGCAGTCGCTCCACGCGGAGGCCATCGAGGAGCTAAAAAAGTTCCTGGCGCGAGATCCGACCTCCTCTCACCGTGGGGAGGCCAGGCTGAAATTGGGCATCGCCCAAGTTCGTTTAAAGCTGTACGACCAGGCACGCGAGACCTTTCATGCGTTGACGGCTGAGCGAGAGCCTCGCGCGGATGAGGCCACTGTCTGGCTGGCGAGGGTCTATCTCAGACAGGGACTTGGGGAGAAGCTCTTGGATCTTTGCCGGACACTCCCGAAACGAACGGTCACTCCAGAGCAGAAAGGGCAGATCAATCTATTTGCCGGGATCTGGCTGGAGGATGAGGCACGGTTCGATGAGGCAATTGCGAGGTATCGACAGGTGGCAAAGCTGGGAGAACCGGCTTCTCAACGAACTGAAGCACAATGGCGGGAAGGGTGGGCGCTTTACCGAACGGCTCGTTATCAGGAGGCGATCAGCGTGTGGCAGCAGATCGTCGATCAGAAGGACAGCGATCTAGAGCCACAAGCCCTCTATTGGATTGCACGTTCCTACGGGCATGTGGAAAGTGTGAAATCAAAGGAGATATTTGCGCTGCTCTGTCAGCGGTTTCCGCACACCTACTACTGCCAGTTGGCACGCGAACAGAGTGACCTGTCGGTTCCAGGGCAGACGAAACAGGAAGGCTCAGTCGTCGCGGTCTCGTCCACTCCGTCTGCTGCTGAAGTCACGCAGGCTCCGGTCCAGGACAGTCAAGCCAGTAGCCGGATGCAGATTGAGCTCCACCCGGCGTACCGGCGGGCGGTAGAACTCAGAACGCTCGGTCTTGAGCATGATGCCGCGAGAGAGCTTAGCGCGTTGACGGATCGATATAGCCGTGACTCCGAGGTGTTGGCGGCATTATCCATCATGTTGAATGAGGTCGGCGCCTACCATCATGCCTTGCGTCTGGTGCGGTCTCGATTCCGTGAAAAGTTAGAGCGAACCGGTGGAGTGGTCGCAGATGGATTGTGGAGCGTGGCCTATCCCACGGGATTGATTCCTACGATCAAAATGTCGGGAGCGAACGGGGTTGATCCGTTTCTTGTTGCGGCCATCATTCGGGAAGAAAGTCAATATGATCGGAGAGCCGTCTCTCGCGTCGGAGCGATCGGATTGATGCAGGTCATGCCTGCCACTGCCAATGCCGTGGCTCAACAGCACCGTCTTCCAAGTCTCTCCCGAGAAGATTTGTTTGATCAAGAGACAAATATCCGGATCGGGGCTCGGTATGTCGAGCAACTGTTTACGCAGTTTTCCGGCAATGTCGTGCAGACGATCGCTGCATACAATGCCGGCCCGATCGTGGTGGGAACTTGGGCGGCAACCTATCGAGGGCGGAGTGAGGATGAATTTGTCGAGCTGATCCATTATCAGGAGACCAGGCAATACGTCAAACGGGTGTTGCGGAGCTATAAGGAATATTTGCGTCTGGCTGGGATCCCAAAAGCCGTTTCTTGACAAGATCTTGTGAAGTTTTTATAGTGCGCCACAATCCGTAGGGGCAATAACGAAGAGGGGCTGATTATGTCGTTGGATCGACTTGATGCATTGGAAACCAGAATTCGTGACCTGGTGAAGCTTGTCCAAGAATACAAGCGAAAGAATGCGCTCTTAGAGGAAGAGCTCAAGGCGGCTCGCCAGCGGTTGGCTTCGCAGGATGATACGAATCGCCAATGGGAAAAGGAACGGCTAGATATCAAGGCGCGGATCGAAAAAGTCATGAATGAGATGGAGTTGCTTGAAGGTGTCGAAGATCCTAAGGAGGTGGCCATTGACTAAGACCATTGATGTTGAAATTTATGGTCAACGGTACGCGATCACGGGAGATGGCGATGATGCCTATGTCCGGCGGCTGGCCAATTTTGTCGACGATCATATGAAACATCTGGCGGAAGGGATGAAGACGACGACCCCATCGAAGTTAGCGGTGCTGACGGCGATCAACCTGGCTCATCAGCTGTTTGAGTCCGAGAAAAAGCGGGTCCAAGGGGAAGCTGATGTCGAACGGCGGATGGTGACGTTGATGGAATCGATCGATGAGCAGATGCCGACATCGCTCTTTCGATAGCGGAGATTCGCCTTGCTTTCAAAGAGTCCCTTTGTTAACGTGTAGATAGGTGAGTGTGCAGATGAGTAGGGAAGAGTGATATCGCCGATTGTTGATCGCCTGGAAACGAGTGCTAAGAAAACCACAAGAGAACGTTTATTTGATGGGATACGAAGTGTTCATTCGGTGGATGCTCATGGTATGGGTCGTGCGCGGGCGCCGTCACGTGGGCGCCCAGCGGCCAGTTTCTGAAATTGAAGCGATCCGGCGAATACCTGCCGGATGGAACGAGTATCTACCCTCCATGCCTGTTTCGATCGCTAACTCTTTCCAATGGCTGATGTCTGGAAACAGACGGCTAAGGAAGGGCAGAGAGAGAAACTTCCCGAGTATGGCATCGTATCCTGACAATCTCTTGCGGTTCCAGGCGGGACGACTCGCGGTCTCCTAAGACTCTTCTATCTCTTCACCTCACATCGTGTTCGCGTTCATTCCGCTCAGTCTGAGGCGGGGGCTCCGCATCAGGTTGAGCCTAATTGGATCTGATTGTTTTTAAGAAGGGGGTGACTCCCATTTCTACATCAACTGTCGTGTACATAATCCTTTCAGTGATCTTCGGGGCTGTGGTTGGTGCTGGACTATTTGATTTCCTGCGACGGCGGATGACGGGCGCCAAGCAGGCTGAGGCAGAAGACTTGGCTAAGCAGGTTGTGCAGAACGCACAACGAGAGGCCGAGAATGTTGTCAAAGAAGCCAGGTTTGAAGCCAAGGATCTGGTCTTCAAGGCAAAGTCCGAATTCGAGCAAGAGCAGAAAACCAAACTTGCTGAACTCTCGACGGTGGAGAAGCGTCTGATCCAACGAGAGGGAGGACTTGACGGAAAAGTTGCCGCCTTGGAAAAGAGAGAAACCGAGTCACGCAAGCGCGAGGCAGATTTTGCGAAAAGAGAAGAGGGGCTGGCGGTCAAAGAGTCTGCCTGCGCCAAGGCTGAACGCGAACATCGAGACGCGCTAGAACGAGTCGCGGGGATGACGGCCGATGAAGCCAAGAAACAATTGATCCTCGAAATGGAATCGCAAGCGAAGCTCGAGGCTGTAGGCCTTGCCAAGCGCACGATCGAAGAGGCTCGTGAGAACGCCGAGCGTGAGGCGCGGGAAATCATCACCAGCTCGATTCAACGCGTCGTTCGTGACTATGTCGCGGAATCCACGATCTCGGTGGTTCCCATTGCAAACGATGCCATGAAAGGTCGAATCATCGGTCGGGAAGGGCGCAATATCCGTGCGCTTGAAGCGGCGACGGGCATTGATCTGATCATCGACGAAACTCCCGAAGCCGTGATTATCTCTGGATTCGATCCGTTGCGGCGCGAAATTGCCAAAGTGTCGCTGGAGCGTCTGATGCACGACGGGCGCATCCATCCCACGCGCATCGAGGAGATCGTCGAAAAGGTCAAGGTCGACATCGACAAGCTAATGTATGAAGAAGCAGAGAAAATTATTTTCGAACTGGGGCTTTCGGACTTTCACCCTGAGTTGATCAAGGTCTTGGGGCGTCTCAAGTATCGCACGAGCTACGGGCAAAATAACCTCTATCATGCCCGCGAGGCGTCGTACATTTGCGGCATCATGGCGTCGGAATTGGGTCTCGATGTCCGACTGGCTCGGCGCGGCGCCTTGCTGCATGATATTGGCAAGGCGGTCAGCCATGAAGAAGAGGGACCGCATGCCATGCTCGGGGCCGAGATCGCGAAGAAGTACGGCGAATCTCCGAAGATCGTCAACGCGATTGCCGCGCATCACGAGCAGGTGGAGCCGATTTGTCCGGAGAGCGTGTTGGTGGCGGCGGCTGAGGCATTATCGGCGGCGCGTCCGGGTGCGCGGCGGGAAGCGCTGGAGTCTTACGTGAAGCGGTTGGAAAAGCTGGAATCGCTCGCGACCGGGCATAAGGGCGTGCAGAAAGCCTACGCGATCCAAGCGGGCCGTGAAATTCGCGTCATTGTGAGGCAAGAGGACATCACCGATGCCGAGTCGTTTGAACTGTCTCGTGAATTGGCGAAGAAGATCGAGCAGGAGTTGACCTATCCGGGACAGATCAAGGTCACCGTCATTCGAGAAAGCCGCTACGTGGAATACGCCAAATGAAAGTCCTCTGTCTCGGAGACATCATGGGGGAGCCGGGCCGCCGGGCTGTCGCTCGGGCCGTGCCTCGGCTGGTCGCTCAGCATCATATCGATGCGGTCATTGCCAATGGTGAAAATCTGGCAGGAGGCTTCGGGGTGACGCCGGAGTTGGCCGAGGAACTGTTCGACACCGGTATCTCGGTGATCACCACCGGAAATCATGCCTGGGATAAGAAAGAGGCGCTCGATTACTTTGCTCGTGAGCCCCGCTTGTTGCGGCCGGCGAATTATCCGGCGGGCGTCCCTGGAAATGGGAGTGTCGTCTTCGAGACCGCAGGCGGTGAGCGGCTGGCCATCTTACAGTTGATGGGCCGGGTGTATATGCCAACGATCGATTGCCCGTTTCAGACGGCTAAACGTGAGTTATCACGGTTGAAGCGCGAGACGTCCGCGATCATCGTTGAGATGCACGCGGAAGCCACGTCTGAAAAGATGGCCATGGGGCATTTCCTGGATGGAGAGGTGGTCGCTGTCGTCGGAACGCATACGCACGTGCAGACTGCCGATGAACAAATCCTGCCGAAGGGCACTGCGTACATCACGGATATCGGCATGACGGGACCACTCCATTCGGTGATCGGAGTCAAGAAGGAATTGGCGATCGAAAAGTTTTTGACCGCGATGCCGAGGCGGTTTGAAGTCGCATCAGGACCGTCCGTATTTTGTGCGGTTCTGCTTGAGCTCGATCCCCGCCTGGGCAAGGTGATCACGTTTGAACGCATTCGCAGCATCGATTAGCAGGCTGTGAAAAAAGTCCGCCAGCGGCGGCTCGCACCGCTCAAGGCCTCAACGTACCAACCGTGAACGCGTCGGTCTTTCGCTTGCTGCGGCCTTGCGGGACAGACTTTGTGAACAGCCTGCTGGCGAGCTTCAAAGGAGAGGACTCACGACTACGTACTCTCGCCCGCCCCTTTTCGCGTCCGAGTTGACATCGAGACATGTTCTCACCGTCTCGGAACTGACTGCCATGGTTCGGGCTTCCCTCGAAACGGACTTTGCCGAGGTCTGGCTTGAAGGGGAAATTTCGAACCTGCGCGCACCAGGGTCCGGGCATCTCTACTGTACTCTCAAGGACCAGACGAGTCAGATTCGGGCGGTGATCTTCCGTTCGGCGGCCGTTCGGTTGCGGTTCGGCCTGGAGGAGGGGCTTCAAGTCGTCGCGAAAGGGCGACTCTCCGTCTACGAGCCTCGTGGAGAGTACCAGGTCATACTCGATCATCTTGAACCCAAGGGGCGAGGCGCTCTCCAGTTGGCGTTTGAGCAGCTCAAGCGTCGCCTTGAGGCCGAGGGGCTCTTCGATGTGGAAGGCAAACAATCGCTACCTGCATTCCCTCGGACGGTTGGAATCGTGACCTCGCCGACCGGGGCGGCTGTTCGAGATCTAATCACCGTGTTGCACCGTCGCTGTCCTATCTTGAGTATCATCATCGCGCCCGTACCGGTGCAGGGGGCGGGATCGGCTGAACAGATTGCAGCCGCCATTCAGGCATTGAACCGGCTCGGAGTTGTCGACGTCATCATTGTCGGGCGAGGTGGTGGCTCATCGGAAGATCTGTGGAGTTTCAACGAAGAAACCGTCGTGCGAGCCATCGCCGCGTCACGGGTGCCCATTGTATCTGCCGTTGGGCATGAGACGGATGTGACACTGGCCGACTTTGCGGCTGACGTACGGGCTGCAACTCCGTCCGCTGCCGCCGAACTGGTTGCCCCGGTGTTAACGGAGATCGTTGAGCGGCTGGGCATGCTTACTGCCCGCTGTCAGCAAGCCATGACCTCACAATGCCTGGAACAGCATCAGCGACTTGATCTTCTGCTTGCCCATATGGGCAACATCCGGTTTAGAATTCTCAAAGAAGCTCAGCGGGTGGATGGCGCGGTGGCAGGCATGCGAGAAGCAGTCCGCGCCCATCTTAAACAAGCGATGGTGAATGCGCAAACATGGACGCACGCGCTACGATCGAAGAGTCCGGTGCTCCACGTGCGTCAGGATTTGCTGATCGTTCCACAGTTACGATCGCGTGTAATCGCTGCCATGAACCATAGTCTCAAACGGAAGACCCAGCACACCCATGCGTATCTGGGTCGATTGAAAGGGCTGAGCCCGCTCGCGATTCTGGATCGGGGATACGGGATTCTCGAGACGATGCCTGGTGGCCAGATCATTCGCGATGCCGGACAGGTTTCTGTCGGAGAGGAGATCCTGGCACGTTTGGCCAGGGGTCAGATCCGATGTACGGTGGAGGAGGTCAGGTTGGATCCGTCAGTTTAAAAGCTGGCTGGGACTTCGTTATAATAGGCGGCGGGTTGGCGTGAAAGGAGAATGGTTGTGGCTGGGGTGAAGTTTGAACAAGCGATGGCCAGATTGGAAGCCATTGTGGGTGAATTAGAGAATGGAGATCTGCCCCTGGATGAATCGTTGAAGATTTTCGAGGAGGGCATTCGGCTGTCGAGGAATTGCTTAAAGGTATTGGAAGACGCTGAACGGAAAGTCGAGGTGCTCGTCCAGGATACGAATGGGAAAAAACAACTACGCGCCTTCACCTCCGATGACATTGATGTCCAGGGTTCCGCTGAAGATTCATAACAGGTTGTTCTTCTGCGTATCATCCCTTTTCACATCTTTCCCCCGTTGCGATTCTCATGGCTATGAACAAACAACGCGATAGGGATCGTTGTGACCAGGTGTTGGCGGCTCGGGGATTGGTGCAGAGTCGAGACGCCGCGGTCCGGATGATTCTTGCGGGAAAGGTCCGAAGTAACGGAGCGATCGTCGACAAACCCTCCAGAGTGATTCCCGTCGATGCGGTCATCGAGATGATCGGCGAGACCCAACCGTTCGTCAGCCGAGGGGGCGAAAAACTGGAGGCAGCGCTGGACGCCTATTCGATCGCCCCGCAAGGATTGATTTGTCTCGACGTGGGGTGCTCGACTGGAGGGTTCACCGACTGTTTGCTCAAACGAGGGGCTGCAAAGGTCTATGCGGTTGACGTGGGCTACGGGCAATTCGATTGGCGGCTCCGACAAGACCCACGCGTCGTGCTGAATGAGCGGACCAACATTCGCTATCTCCCTCCTTCTGCCATCCCGGATCCGGTTGATTTGGTCGTCATCGATGTCTCGTTTATTTCATTGACGAAGGTGCTTCCACCCATCCTGCCGTTCCTCCGTGCTCCAGCCCGCGTCATTGCCTTGATCAAACCGCAGTTTGAAGTCGGCAAGGGCCAAGTTGGTCGGGGTGGCATCGTGCGTGATGACGCACAGCGAGCAGAGGTTGTTCAGAGAATCGTCCAATTTGCGGCGGACAAGGGGCTGAAGACCATGGGGACCGTCGCGTCTCCGATCAAAGGGAAAAAAGGCAACCAGGAAATATTAGCAATCTTTGAGTACGAGACCATATTTCATGGTATGTAAAGTCTGTCGTAATTGCTGAGCGTTCATTCAGGAGGGCCAATGAAAGTACTCGTCACGGGCGGTGCAGGGTTTATCGGGTCTCATGTGGTGGACCGACTCGTTGAAGAGGGGCATCAAGTTGTCATCGTCGACAATCTGGCCACCGGCAAGCGGAAGAATGTCAATCGTGCGGCGAGTCTCTACAAGACTGACATTACCAGCTGGCGTCTTGAACGGGTGTTTCGCAATGAACGGCCTAATATTGTCCTCCACCTTGCGGCTCAGATCAATGTCCCTCGTTCGATAGCCGATCCGGTGTTCGATGCGCAGGTCAATGTCTTGGGAACCATGAACGTGTTGCAGCAAGCGGTTCGGTATGGGTGCCGAAAGGTTGTGTTCTCCTCATCCGGTGGAGCGATCTATGGTGAACAGGAGGCACTTCTGGCGACTGAATCTCACGCCACCAAGCCCCTCTCACCCTATGGCATCAGTAAACTGTGCGGCGAACATTACTTGTCCTATTTCCAACGGGTGAGCGGGATTCCAGTTGTCAGCCTCCGGTATGCCAACGTCTATGGGCCGAGACAGGATCCCGATGGAGAAGCCGGAGTCATTGCCATCTTCATTCAAAAGATGTTGAACAACGAGCAGCCCATCATTCATGGAAACGGCCGTCAAACGCGCGATTTCGTATTCGTCGACGACGTGGCCGAAGCAAACTTGGTCGCCATGGGGCAGGATGCACATGGAGTGTATAACGTCGGAACCGGGGCTGAGACATCCGTCAATGAGTTGTTCCGGATGCTTGCCGGGCTGACAGCTTCGAGCGTCAAGGAATTGCATGGCCCGGCCAAAGCCGGCGAGCAGATTCGCAGCGTCGTTGATCCGTCACGGATCAAGCAAGAACTTGGGTGGGAGGTCAAGGTGGACCTCGCCGAGGGACTGAAGCAGACGGTGGAATTTTTTCAAGGGAAAAGCCGCTAGCCTGCCGGCTACAGGTTGACAGGCTAGCCGAACCACGCGCCAACTAGTACGATCTCAGACGAACCTGCCGACTCGTGACTGTCTTCAAGAGCGTATCCGATCAGTATCGAGCGACGCTCCCGTCAATCTGGATTGACCAGGCATCGATGCCACCAATTAAATTCTTCACGTTCGAGAATCCCTGCTGGAGGAGAAAGCCTGTGGCATCTCCGCTTCGCATCCCGTGATGGCAGTAGGCGATAATTTCGGTGTTTTTGTCCAACTGGGACAGTGAATTGGGTAACGTGCCAAGTGGAATGAGGAGAGAGTTGTCCAGCTTGGCGAGCTGATTCTCCCAAGGCTCCCGCACATCCAACAGCACCAGTTTATCCCCTTTATCGAGTCTCGACTTCAATTCTTTCGGTGTGATGACAAAGCTCATGTGGTTTCCTCCTCGTACATGAAGACAAGATCATAAGCGACGGGGGAAAAATCTGTCAAATGTAGTTGCTCTTGTACGTGAAGACGGGCCAGCTCGTTACTTCAGAAGCTCACACTGTTTCGAATGTCCATCGTCCCCGCCGGTCTGGAATGGTGAGTGCCTGGGTGAGATATCTAATGAAAACTGATCGTGGAATCTCTTCCGCGCCGAACCGACTGACATGGGGAGAGAACTGTTGGCAATCGATGAGGCGAAAGTTCCAGGCCTGAAGCTGCGTGACGAGCTTCACAAGCGCCACCTTGGATGCGTCATCGACTCGCGTAAACATCGATTCGGCAAAGAAGGCACCTCCAATCGCCACGCCATACAGTCCTCCGACCAAGCGATCATCCTGCCATGTCTCGACCGAATGGGCATAGCCGAGTTCGTGCAAGCGGGTATAGGCGTTCAGCATGTCATCGGTGATCCAGGTGCCTCCCTCGGGATACTGCGGGCGCGGTCCCGCGCATTGTGTCATGACCTCGCGGAAACACGTGTCGAGAGTGAGGGTGAACACGTTTGAACGAAGGGTTCGTTTGAGACTGCGTGAGACATGGAGCTTGTCGGGGAACAACACGGCGCGAGGATCAGGTGACCACCAGAGAATGGGTTGGTCATCGTTGTACCAAGGGAAGATCCCGTGACGGTAGGCCTGGAGTAACCGTTCCGGACGGAGGTCGCCTCCTACGGCGAGAAGCCCTTCTGGCGATGCCCGATCAACCGCGGGGAAACGAAGATCGTGCTGATTCAAGCGAAACATCGCCATGTACGATACGTGAAGCGGCGCAAAAAGACTACGCCGGGAGAAAGGTGAAAGAGGAGTAGTCGCTCAGACTCAATCTTCCAGTCAGTATCAACTATCGACCTGTTCCGGTAGTACGATACTGCTCTCGGACAGAGCGGCCATCAGGGATTCTCCTGAACGCTCAAGCCAATGTCGCCCTCACTGATAGACCATCCAATACGAGCGCATCCCATCACGCTCAGCAAGCGTCCGGCAGTGTACCTCAGTCTGGCATGGACGCTCGTGTGAACCTTGGGCTGTCATATCGTTACCGCGCGTATAATCCACAACGTATTCCTTGCGGGGCGTGGAGCAGCCACTCAGTGACAGGATTAGCCACAGCAACGCGCCGAGTGCGAGAGCACCTTTGCACCCATTATGAAGCCCATGACCCTCTTGGGATTGCATGAATGCGAACATCGTTGCCTCCTTTCCGTGCGAGTAAATAAGAACAGGATCTTGACCAATGAACCGGTGCGTCAGACTTCCATCCTGCCCTAATCTTCACGAGATCCAAACCCGCATTTGGAGTGGCTCTACCCCCCTTCTAGTGAGTGCCGTGAGCCTCTCCAGCAAGCGACTCAGATGACTTCCTCCCTTGGTGGAGGTGGTAGCTCCATTGCTTGCAAGTCGAGTTGTTGCGCCATCTGCTCCCGCGTCTGTTCAAGAATCGATACAGTGCATACAAAAACGAGTCCTATCCCATTGATGAGAGGCCAGCGCTGTCTTGTACGAACTAGGCAGGTCTCATGGAGACTGGCAGGCCTGTGCAGTCGGCTAGAGATGTGGATCTTCTCAGGGGAGAGGGCTTACGCTGATCCGGATAAGAATCTGCGATCAAGGGATACGGCTGAACCGGCAGAAAACTGGAAAGCACCGTCAGGACAAAGATACCGGAGCCGTTTGGACACGGCTCCGGTTGGTCTTTCCGTCCTGGCGGCAGGCACTCACTTCATCACACTATATAGTTGCGGCAATTCGCTACTAACGGCTCATCCCATGAAACCGGCGGACAGGAGCGCAAATACTATAATCCCGATAAACAGCGCGGCATACAAATAGACCCATCCTGGCTCATGAGTTAGGTCGTCTTTTATATCCTTTAAGTGTAGATCACTCATAGAACACCTCCTTGTTTGAAACCTCCTATGTTCCGTAGAAGAGTGTTTGGATCATCCTCTTATGTTGAGTACATGCTAATAAGCGGAAGGTTCTTTCGCTATCGCTCAGAAGAGTGAATTTTCGGCTACACCGAATGGGTGAGGGGACCTGTAAACACAGGACGGATCAATGGGACTTGAGGTATGTCAGAATAGCCTCCATGCGACGCAAACCGGTCGATCACCGAATTGGAAAACAGCCATTCAACGTCTGCATTCTTATGGTAGGAGGTCGAGGTTATGACCAGAATAGTGCTCTGCTGCTGCTTGTATTCTCCGGCCCCTGACAATCAACCAGATCTGTATACCGAGAGAACTTCGACCATGTTACGGCCTATGCTGAATTGGGGATGCACGAAAACCCTCCAACTCATTCACGAGCCGACCTCGCGACTTACTCCCCCTTGGAAGCGGGCAAAACATGGTTCAGAAACATCTGTTTTGAATCATGGTGCCGCATCTGATGCCTGATGTTTTTCTGGTCGGATAAGATTTGGCTTTCCCTCTTCACCGACGAAGACCACCAATAATCTCAACGGGACCTCGCCTAAATTCTTTGCGCTATGCACGGTGTTCACAACCTCCAGAAACCCACTCCCAGCCTGAAATGTCTGTCGAGCGCCATCCTCAAATTCCACCGTCATGGTTCCCTCAAGGACGTGGACGTAGGTGGGCACGGCATGCATGTGGCGACCGTTCTCCTTCCCCGGTTGGATTTCGACCAGGACCGAGGCCATTTCCGCCTTATCGGTTTTGGGATATTCGATCTTCTGGCCACTGATCGTCGTGGAACCTTTCATCACCGTTGTCACTGTGAAATCTTGTGGCTCTGCACGCACTGAGACGGTCGTCTGGACCAAGACCAGAATCAAGAGGACTGAGAAAATGATTCTCATCGTCGTACCCCCATGAGCATGTGTTGTTGAACCGAAGAACGCGCATGCCCCACACCCTTGGAAGCCGTAGTAAGCCATCGCGCACCAGCACCATCCCATTGAGTCGGGCATCCACTTCAACAACGGGGATGGTACCACAGTGACAGTTCGTCATTGTTATTATGAGTAGCTGGACCGGAGCGGGCTCTATCTGTCCTCTTGGCCGTCAAGGTGTACCGAGGCGGCTGGCAGGGGTTTCGGGCTCGGATCGCCACCGAGAACGAGAGGCCACACCAGCACTCACGAATGTGGAACGGAGTAAGCCCACACTCCTCTTTGCAGCGCGTGGCGGTCCGCTTTGCGGAACGTGTTTGAAGGGCATGCGATCGTCTTAAATTGGCCGATGGTAGTCCTCGACCCAAAGCAGAGGTACACGACCGACTGCTATCAGAAGGGGGGGCTTACTCCGATCCACATAAGACGACATTCTCATCGCGGTAGTGGAGCGGAACCTGTCCTGCGGCAATGGGTTACGGCTGGCGATCGGTGCATGCTCGCCGGTTTAGGCAGAAGTGGACAATCTGCCGTAACGGGATTATACAGTCTGCCTAAATATTGTTAGGCTTCACAGGTAACGCCCTGCTTCTCCACCCGGCGTTCTTGCCCCATTACCAAAGACAAGCATCGGCCCATGCGTGGGATACCTACTGTTTTAGAAGAGGAACAGGCAATGCCAGCAGAACACATTATTTATATTCCAATGGTTTTCTTGCTCGGCTTCGTGCTTGGCGGCTGGCTGGTCACTCGGCTAGCGCGCAGACAACTACCGGCAACACGCGAGCCTGCTGCGGGGGCAAGTGCTGAGGGGGCGACTCGAACGGCCACTTCTATGTGGCCAGTGGTGAGCGCCTTTGCCGTTTTCGCCAGCGCGTTTATATCGACCCATATATTTCCATTGTTTGGTGGTGTCAAGGCTATTGCTAGCGCAACTGCAGGCCTGCGTCTGCTGGATCAGCAACCAGCATTTTCCAGTGCAGAGGTGTATGCCCGACTAACCGAGTTCGGGGTGGCGGGACGCACGCTGTATCAGCAGTTTACCTACAGCACAGATGTGCTGTTCCCCCTGACTTTGCTGGTGTTCTTGCTGCTGTTGGCACGCTATGTCAGCGCGCGCATTGCACTTGGCACAAGGTTGCGGAGGAGCTTATTGGCGCTACCCCTATTGTGGTTTGCCACGGACATGTTGGAAAACAGCCATGCTGTTCAGCCTGCTTGCCGGTTTTCCAGCCAGGAATGATCGGTTAGCGAGTGGGCTGGTCTTGGTGACAGTCGGCAAGTTTGTATTATTACTGCTGTCGATCAGCGCACCGCTGCTATGCAGTGTTCTATTGCGCAAAAGCCGCGAGCAAAACCAGGTAGGCTGAGCAGAGCAACTGTTGCTGGCCCGTATCGGAGCGGTCGCCTTCCTCCACCGCTTCGGCTCATCTCAATGGCCGTTGTACTCCGATAAGCCGACGCTGAATATCGATGTCTTACAACATCGCATCGGCATGGCTTTGGTCACCACCCAAGAAGCTTGAATGGCCGTTGACAGTCTGAACCGGCCCTACAGGAAGTCGGCGCGAAGGTCGGTAACTGGCCGATACGTGCCTGATGCCCTGACAGGCAAATCACGACCCAAACCTGAAGTCCGCGACCGACCGCTATCAGGAAAGGAGGGGGGAGGTCTTACGCAGATCCGCATAAGAACCCGTGATAAATGGTCCTCCCGTCGCAACTCATTGAAACGATGACGGTTATAGCGTATCGTTCGCGAATTGTAGCGGCGTCTTATACGGATAAAATTGGCAAATCCGGCTCTTGTGCGGATGGGCCTAAACATAGTTGGGCCTCACGAGAGACACTGTGTACAGACTTTTGGTCTTGATTTCATTTGGCGCGAGCGTCGCTTGGATGTATACAGCACCAAGCTATGAACCATTTATAGCGATTGTGGCCACTATCGCTGCACTGCTTAAAGACGAAATTCACGGATTTATTGGTGCAAAGCGTATTTCATTGAATCCACGGCGTGGTGTCATTGGCAACCTAAAACATTATCGTTATTCATTCACACACGACGAGTTTGTTAATCCTTTGATCATCCGTGAGCTTTACGGATGGCTCTCTGATATTGGCGATCAAGTCGTTGCTATTGATATTTACGGAGCAAATAAGAGCAATCGTTATTTTTCGGAACATGTTGAAGTCTCCGGTGATGGGAAAGCACCTATCGTGAGCGCGAAAGATGGTGAGCAGAACTTTTCATATCAATATTTAGGTCGCTCCTTCAGTGGCATTCATCTACTTCGTATCTCTGACTCCGGCGGGGGCTCTGGTATTTTTGGTGCAATCATGTTTGTAACGCTGAGCCTGGATATTGCCGTGGAACTATCCCCAAATAGCAATGCACGCAGCGAGCGCTTGGTAGTTAAGAAGATAGGAAGCCTCCCATTGGGTGATAGGTATGAAGGGAAAGTGTGGTTTAAGTACGGATTACTATATCTAGGCCCATCGAGTAGGCAGGAAACTATTCGCCAGTCGGGCCAATGGCTAATGATTCTATGATGAGGAAGGCGTCGCCCATCAAGGCGCTCCAGCCGACGCCAAAAAACGGCGCGCCTGAGCCGGAACGTTAAGGCGGCAGGGCTGAGGACCGCTTTACGACGGTGTCGCCTCGGCGCTGAACTTCCGCTCCTGGCCGGAAGCGGACTTTAGCGAGACTCGAGTTTATCGGACATGGTCTGTCCGATGAAGTGACGGCGAATGCAAATTAGGGGACTACCCCTTGGGTTTCTCGGTCGCGGCTAGGATGGGTTGGAACATCGGATCGGCGTCGAGCACGGCCTTCAATCCCTCACTCGCGAGGAAATACCGCCAGACCTCATCATCTCTTCCTGGTATGTCGTCAAACCAGCGTTTGGCCTCGGTCAGATGTCGTAGCATCTGGCTTTTATCTCCGTAGCCCGGCATGAAAATCATGCTGTACGCCATGGTGTATTCCGCGAGGAACTTATCGAGCGGCAACTCGGCGAGGGCCAATGAGGCCTGAGCATCCTCGTACGCTCGAACACTGTCGGGATCATGCAAGATCCGATTCCAGGCCACTTTGTTGATGCGGGACCACGCAAGCTGTAGGAGTGCTTCGGCCTTGGGTGTCTTTCGGTCAGCTGGAATGTCTTTGACCAACGCTTCGAACGTCTCGATCATCGGAATCTGGTCATTGTTCCAACGATAGGTCATGCCGAGTCGGAAGCGGGCATCCAACTGCTCAGGATGGGTGTTCGCAAGAGTTTCCAATGCAGGCAACAGCCGGTACAGGAAGTCTGCCGGGGTTGGTTGCGAGAATCCACCCATTTCCATGCCATTCGCGAGATCGAGGCGACCGGCGGTCGCATAGGTGTTCCAATAGAACTCATTGACGGTCAGCGATAACGCCGGATCCTTGACGTTCAGTTTGTGGCTCTGGGCGGCTTCCCGAAGCAGGACCGCATAGAGATGTCTGGTCAGAACCGTCAGCGCATCGACCTGATGCGGGTCGATGATCAAGATGCGATTGAGCAGGGCGACGCGATCGCGTAATTCAGGAAACGCGGCGGCGCGAGCGGCGGCAGCGGTCAGCGTTCCTGGCTGATCTTCAGGACCCCACCAGACGATAGAGTTCGGAAGGGCGCGGCTGATCTCAGTCGTGAACGGTATCTTGTCGGCCATCATGCCCGCTGCTTCAGGTGCGGTGGCAACAGGGAGGTGGAAGACAGCCGTGTCGCGCGGGAACCCATGGGACTTGAGTCCGGTGAAGACCACCCATTGCGTCGTGATGGATTTCACGGCGCGTCGTTCGCGTGTGATTGTGTTCGTCCACTGGACGGTGCCTGGACGGTACGTCACTGGGGAGGTGAGCGGGTCATGGTAGTGGACGGTCAGCGAGACCAGCGTGGTCGGGACTCCGACGACTTTCCCGTTCGGCTTCAGTCGGAAGGACCCGTTCGGGATCGGACGGACGTCGGTCACCGTAAGATGAAGGCCGGTTCCGGGCGGCGAGACTCCCAGCGCATCCATCACAAAGGCGGAGGCGGGAGCGCGGGACAGGTCATCTCCATAAAATACGAGCGGACCGGTACTGGGCCAGAGGACATTCATCCCAATATCCGACCGTTTTATAAACGGGGCCTGACTGGTGGTCAGCTCTTGCCAACAAGCCTCATACGAGGTGTCAGTTGCTGGAGGGTTTTGAAGGCTGGCCGACGGCATCGTCAGGAGCTTGTATTGGCATGCAAAGTCCAGTTGTCCTGTCGTGTTCTTGTCGCCTTGAGCGATCGCTTCGGCATATCGAACCGCTGTATCGACGGCGGCCTTGTGTTGAGTTGCCTTTTGAGGAGGTCGAGACGCCGCCGTCACAAGGTCAGGCGCGGTTGTCTCAACGGCTATCAGCAGTCCTAACAGGAGTAATATTCCAAGTAATAGGTTTTTAGTCATGATGAAAAAGAGTCACGCTGTTGTGGGTTATCGAGATGAGGCAGTTTTCAGGATTTTCTCACGCATCAACGCTCGGTCGGCTGTCGATAGCGTCGGTGCCGGACTGTGGCGACAGAGCGATACGGTTTGGCGCAACGACATCACGAAGGTTTCACAATTAGGACAGGCACCCAGATGTTGACGAATTTCTTGGCAAATATTCGTGGACAGTTCGTCATCGATATAGGCGGACAACTGGCGCAGGATGCGCAGACATCGGCTTTTCCCATGAGTGTGTGGCTGCCCAGTTGTGGAAGCCTGCCGTTTCCGTTTGGACGCGCTACGTTGTGCCATATGGAGCAGTCCCTCTGCTACCCACGTGAGTCGTGGTTATGGTCAATGAGTGGTTCACCGAGGCCTCGCGCA
Organism: Nitrospiraceae bacterium; assembly: GCA_919902665.1. Taxonomy (GTDB): domain Bacteria; phylum Nitrospirota; class Nitrospiria; order Nitrospirales; family Nitrospiraceae; genus Nitrospira_D. Next base: position 74,819 of record CAKKRK010000001.1, on the reverse strand, counting down.
CTGAGTTGACGGCGCACAAATAGTCGAGCCCGGTGCAAACGTGATTTCACCGCGCGCTCGTTCAAGCCCATGATGGTTCCGACCTCCTTGGCGCTGACTCCTTCCATGTCGCGAAGCACCAAGACCATTTTGTACTTCTTCGGCAATTGGTCGATCGCGGCATCGAGCGCGTGACGCAATTCCTTGTTCTGGAGCGCTTCCTCTGGACTGAGGCCATCGATCGGAATCTGCAAGCGAAACTCACCGTCGGACGTGGGAATGAATTCCTCCAGGGATAACTCTCGTTCCGGGGCGCCCTTCCGTCTGCGCCGCATGCGCCGGCACGCCCGCGAGGCGATGGTATAGAGCCACGTCGAAATCTGGGCGTCACCACGAAATCTGTCGAAGCCCCGATAGGCATTCAAAAAGGTCTCTTGTACCAGATCCTTTGCCGCCTCCGGTTCGCCGCACAGCCGATGGGCGAAACGATAGATGAGGTCTACGTGATCCTTGTACAGCCTATCAAAATTCTTGGCGGATTGGGGATCCCTAGAGGACGAGGCCGGCGAGCGGCGAATCGTGGGTGAGGCGCTCATACGCAACGCAGTCTACGGGGGGACTGAAAAGAGAGTCAAGACGAAGGCTGGAAGGTGATTACTTCATCCGGTGAAATTCGATGACGTCGCCCTGCCCGTCGAGTTCCACCGTAATAGGGGCCCCTTCCCTTGCCCCGTTCAGCGCGGACTTACCAAGATCCGTTGGATAGGTCTGTTCGCCCTCCGGAGTCCAGAGCCTGACGTTGGTTCGATCTGGAGTGGCAAAATCCAACGGTCCTGTGATGAAACGGCGGATAAGAGCCGAATCGCGAGACGCGGCAAGATCCGCTACGACGGAGTCGTTGTGCATATGCAAGGTCATGATCTGCCCGATCTTGGCATTCTTGATGCCAATCTTGGCGTTGACGTTGACGATGCCGATGGGTGTCTTGAAGAAGATAAAGTTAGACTTCATTTTGGAGATCGAACCGGTGAGCAACAGATGTGCCTTACTTCCAGGCGTGGCGATCTGGCTGATTTGAAGGTCGAACTGAAGGTCGTGCACACCGATGACGGTATCCGTTCCGTCAACTTCAACCGTCACGGACTCCCCGTCCTTGCGGGACGCGAGCGCCCGTTCGTATGCGCCTATGTGGACGGCTTTCTCGCCGCTTTCCGGTGTCCAACACACCAACTTGGTGTCGTCTCCGCTGTCTCGCTTAAACGGTCCGGTCAGGTAGCGGTGGGCGAGCGTCCCATCGGCTCGCCTCACGAGATCCACAACGACATGGTCCTCATGAATCACAAAGGATACCTCTTGCGAGGCAGGGAGGGTTTTGAGCGTGGTCTTTGAACTGAGCGACATGAGCCCGATCGGTGTCTTCAGGAAGACGATCCCTGGCTTGGCCCGCCAGACCCGTCCCGTCAGCCTGATAGAGGGGTTCACATCGGTGCGGATGGGAGCAGCTTCAACGGTCTCCTGCTGAGCAGTGGGATGACTTTCCACTTGTGCTGGAGCGGCTGGAGAACTATCGGTGGACTCAGCCGATGGAGTCTCGCTGCTCTGGGGCTCGACAGCAGCGGGGACCTCACTCTGAGGGGGAGTCGGTGCAACCTCGTCGACCTCCGATGGCTTGGGCGTTGCTTCATCAGTCTGGGGCTGATTGGTCTGAGCCTGCGCCGTTATCGAGGCATCGAGCTGAGATTCCAATGGGATAGGCTCAGAGGGTGGTATCTGGGCCTTCTCTCCATCCGGAGGACTTGCTGTGGCGCATCCGGCATGAATAAGTCCGAGGAGAAACACCGTGAGAAAGAGCTGTCGACTGTGTACGAATTGGTCCATGGAGAAGATGCTCGGTATGGCGGTGGTGAATGTTTCGTCCCGTCTAAACGAAAACGCCTCAAGCTTTGAGGTCATGGTGCCGCAATCAATCCCAGTCCGTCAATCGTCTATGCGGAATAACATGAGCTCAGAATTAGAGTCAACCCGAAAGAGGGTGTGCCTGAACAGCCCCGAGTACGCTCGTGGCTCCTACCCATACCCTGAGGGTCCTGTGTCCCATGATGGATACGTAAGGGAGTGAGGGTGGTACGGTCAATGCCTACGACATGAAAAATACTTGGTCTTTGCACGGACACATCGTGTGTGAGTGGGAGAGGGCAGGACAGGGATTTTTGAAGAAGGGTATGCTTACTTCTTCCTGACCATGAGGCGGAGCGGGGTGCCGGTGAAGTGGTAGGTTTCGCGCAGTTGATTTTCCAAATACTTCAAGTACGAAGGCGTGAGGTCTTCCGGATGCCCAACAAACAAGGCAAAGACCGGCGGTTTGGTGGCCACCTGCGTGATATAGGCGGACTTCGTCACAGCCGACGGCTTGTGCTTGCGGGCCGGCAACGGATGGGTGTCGAGAATTTTCTGCAGCCAGGTATTCAACGCGCCAGTGGGGACACGCTTGGTGAACATAGCGTGCACGTCCTTGAGGAGCGGGAAAAGACGGTGGACGGAGTCCGGCTTGAGCGCTGATCCATACAGGATCGGAGCCCAGGTCAGAAAGGAAAGCCGTCGGCGGAGTTCTAGCTCATATTCTTGCCGGGCCTGAGCATCTCCGTCTCGCAAGTCCCATTTGTTGATCAGGAGAATGCAGGCGCGTCCTTGCTTGAGAATGGACCCAGCGATCTTGGTGTCTTGTTCCGTGACTCCTTCCACTCCATCCAGGAGAAGGACCCCGATGTCGGACCGACCGATGGCACGGAGTGATCGGAGGACGCTGTAGCCTTCCACTCCACGGTCGATCTTGCCGCGTCGCCTGATGCCTGCCGTGTCAGTGAACACGTAGCGTTGATCCTGGTGTGTGACCAACGAGTCGATGGGATCGCGCGTCGTTCCTGGCACATTGCTGACGACGACCCGTTCTTCTCCCAGCAACGCATTCACGAGGGTGGACTTGCCAACGTTCGGGCGTCCCACCACGGCCACGCGAGGCGGTGGTTGCAGCTCGCCTGCTTCGTCAACCGATGGAAGGAGCGGATAGATGTCATCCAGTAATTCAGCGACTCCCAGGCCATGTTCGGCGGAGATGGGATAGAGCTCGTCGGCACCCAATTTGTAGAAGTCGGCGAGGAGGGGCTCTGATTTCGGGGTGTCGATCTTGTTGATCACATAGAACAGGGGTTTGGTCACTCCGCGTAGTAGCCGCACCACTTCATGATCCGGCGGGGTCAATCCCGATCGACCGTCCAACAGAACGATGAGGATATCCGCTTCGGTGATCGCCAGTTCCGACTGCCGTCGAATCAGGGTCAACATGCTATCTGATGAAGAGAGATCAAGCCCTCCCGTGTCGACCAACCGAAACTTTCGATTACGGTAGGTGGCATCCGCATAGTTCCGGTCGCGGGTCACGCCGGGGATGTCGTCCACAATAGCGATCTTTGCGCCTAAGATCTTGTTGAACAGCGTCGACTTTCCCACGTTCGGCCGGCCGATGATGGCCACAAGCGGCGGTGGTCCCCCTTCTGTTGGGGGCAACGGCAGCGTCGGTTCTTGCGTAGGAGCGGATTTTTTGCGCGGCATGAGGTCTTGGACCGTAACACAAGGTTTTTCTCAAAGACAACCGTCTCGCCTTCTCGTTCGACCTCCGATATACTTTTGCCCATGAAGCAATCCTCAGTTCTCAGTCCTCAGCACTTCCCTGACTGGACGCAGATCGACGACGTGCTGCTCGATATGGACGGCACGTTGCTCGACCGCCATTTCGATAACTTCTTTTTCGAGGAGGAGCTGCCGCGTCGGTACGCCACGCTCCACGCCATCCCGTTTGAGGAGGCTCGTGATCGTTTAATGGCGATGTACCGGTCAGTCGAAGGCGAACTGGCGTGGACGGACCTCGATTACTGGACGAAGCGGGTCGGCCTCGACGTGGTGGCGATGCACAAGGAACTCGATCACATGATCGGTTTTCTGCCTGGTGCCGAGGAATTTTTACGCCATCTTCGGCAACTCGGGAAGCCTGTGACCATCGTGACAAACGCCCATTCTACCGGTGTATCGGTCAAAGTCTCCAAGACTGGGCTGGATCGGTACGTCAACCGGATTGTAGACGCGTTTGAGGTCGGCTATCTCAAGATGCGGCCAGAGTATTGGCCGAACTGTCAGCGCTTGTTGGGGTTCGATCCGTCGAGATCCCTGTTCATGGATGACGATGAAGGTTGTCTGATGGCCGCGAAAGCATTTGGGGTGGCCCACCTGGTACACAGCGCCAAGTCGAGTTCGCAATTACCGCCGTCTCCACTTCCCCAGTTTCTCTCCATTGCCGGATTTGCACCGCTGCTCAATGGCCGGTCACCAGCCTAATGCTGTCTGGTTGCCGTGCCTCGGTACATCTCACCAGCCAATCTGGGCACACCCTGCATGCTGAATCGATCAAGGTGAGCGATTGATAGGCCGGACTGGGTAATCAGTCGATCAATCTGCCGGTTCAGGTGACATCCACAACCCATTACATTTTGAATCGGATTCAACCGGTCCTGCCATGCGGCGATCTTCTGGTCCTCGCTGCGCCCATGTTCCAGGAATAGAAAATGTCCTTCCGGCTTGAGCACCCGCGCTACTTCCTGTAACGCTTGCACGGGGTCGGGAATCGTGCAGAGCGTCCAGGTGCTGACGACGGTTTCGAATTGTTGGTCCGGAAACGGAAGGTTCTCAGCTGTGACATGGGTGGTTTGGATCGGATACGGTGCGGCAGCCATGCGGCGAGAGACCTTCGCTGGGAGCAGAGTCGCCGGATCAACGATGGAAAGGCGAGTGATCGTAGTCGGGTAATGGCGGAGATTGAGGCCCGTGCCAAACCCGATCTCCAGGACTTCTCCGGAAGCCAGCTGCAACAACGCTTCGCGCAGTTGCGAGAATGCCGGTCGAGCCATCACCCAATCCATCAGTCGCGGAAAGATCTGAGTCGCGTACAGTCCCATCTACTCCTTCGGGGTAACCCCCTCGACTTTCGCAGAATAGCCAGCATGCCTGCCGAGGCCGTAGTCTGCAAGCAGTAATGCGTTCGGCCATCCAAGGAGATATCTCGATGAATATTAACATCGGAAATGAACTGCGACGGTCTAAAAGCAGGGTTCTCGGTATGGCGATTGCCTTAGGCCTCGTCTCGGCGCTTCCGGCTTTCGCCGAGACCTATGTCGCTGGCATGGTCGGGGCGACCCTCGCCCCAGATACTGTACGTGGGCGGGTGAACGATCCAAGTTTCGTCGGCCTTCCCGAGGGTACCTCCATTTCGAACGTCCAGTTGAATAGCTCGATTATGTATGGTGCCAAGGTCGGACATTACTTCAACTCGATACCGTGGTTGGGCGTGGAACTTGAGGCTTTCGTCACGACTCCCCATCGGCCCGCCCAGCGCTTGACTCTGAACGCCCCTGGAATCGGCACGATTCAGCAGGACGAGCCGGGAGCGACCAATCGAATCGTGGTCGTGTCGCCCCTCATCATGGTGCGGTACCAAGCCGGAGCGTTCGAGCCCTATGCTGGAGTCGGTCCGGGGGTGTTCTTTCTCCATCAGGAGCAGCTCACCGCCTCGGGCAGTCCGTCGAACTACTCGCAATCGAACACGGGATACGGCCTCAATACCCAAGTCGGTCTTCGCTATCGGCTGACGGGACATGTCTCGATGTTCGGCGAATGGAAATACAACTACGGTCGCATTGATCTGGCCGGGCAAGCCAATGTGAATCACTTTGGCATCAATGCTCTCTCTCAACTCCACCACTTTGTCTTCGGGGTTGGGTATCACTTCTAGACCTGCTCGAATATCCGGTGGCTGACCACGACTCTGGTCAGCCGGCCGGTTTCTTACCGGACGTCTTTCCTCATTCCGCATTCTTGTTGCTCCATACGGTCTATGATACAGTCCTCTGTCCTTGTGCGGGTCTGTAAGCCCGTCGATCATACATATCCTCTGGATCATGAGTAAGACCTACGACCATCACGCCATCGAAGCGAAGTGGCAGGCTTATTGGGAACAGCACCGCCCATTTAAAGCCTCCGATGACCTCTCGAGGCCAAAGTTCTATTGCCTGGATATGTTTCCCTACCCGTCCGGGTCCGGGCTCCATGTCGGGCATTTGGAAGGGTACACGGCGACCGATATCGTCTCTCGATATAAACGGATGCGTGGGTTCAACGTCCTGCATCCGATGGGCTGGGATGCGTTTGGTCTGCCAGCTGAACAGTACGCGGTGAAAACAGGGATTCATCCCGCGATCACCACGGCCCAAAACATCGCCACCTTTAAGCGCCAGATGAAGCGTGTGGGGCTCTCGTATGACTGGGAGCGAGAACTCAGCACCACTGACCCGCAGTACTATCGGTGGACGCAATGGATTTTCCTAAAGCTCTTCGAACGAGGATTAGCCTACGTAGCGGAAGTCCCTGTGAATTGGTGTCCGGCGCTCGGTACGGTGCTGGCGAATGAAGAGATCGTCGATGGCAAGAGTGAAGTGGGTGGCTTCGATGTGATTCGCAAGCCGATGCGTCAATGGGTGCTCAAGATCACGGCCTATGCTGATCGGTTGCTTGAGGACTTGACACTGGTCGACTGGCCTCCCAGTACGTTGGAGATGCAAAAGAATTGGATTGGCCGTTCGATCGGCGCGGAGGTCGATTTTGTCCTGGCAGATCAGAACGGCGCGATTCGAGTGTTCACGACCAGACCGGACACGCTGTTCGGCGCGACCTATATGGTTCTGGCGCCTGAACATCCGCTGGTGGATGTGATCACGAGCGTGGAACAGAAAGAGCCGGTTGCGGCCTATCGGAAGGCGGCGGCGAAAAAGAGTGATCTGCAAAGACAAGAGCTCGAAAAAGAAAAGACCGGTGTCTTCACCGGCGGCTATGCGATCAATCCAGTGAATCAGGAACGGTTGCCGATTTGGATCGCAGACTATGTACTGATGAGTTATGGAACAGGCGCCATCATGGCGGTGCCGGCGCATGACGAGCGAGACTGGGCGTTCGCGCAACAATACGCGTTGTCGATTCGTGAGGTTATTTCAGGCGGGAATGTTCAGGAAGCGGCCTTCACTGATACGGATCGCGGGAAGGTCGTGAATTCGTCCACGGGCGATGGCACGTTCTCACTCAACGGTCTCACGTCTTCCGAGGCGATTCCGAAGATCACCGATTGGTTGGTGAAGCAAGGGCAGGGCACGCGAGCGGTCAACTACAAACTCCGGGACTGGCTCTTTGCCCGCCAGCGCTATTGGGGAGAGCCGTTTCCAATTGTGTGGGTGGACGGAGAAGCGCGTCCGCTTCCGGAAGAGCAACTTCCCCTCGTGTTGCCGGAATCCAACAACTTTAAACCGTCCGGCACAGGAGAGAGTCCATTGGCGAACTTGGACCAGTGGCTTATCACCACCGATCCCACGACCAACAAACCGGCTCGGCGCGAGACCAACACCATGCCGCAGTGGGCTGGATCTTGCTGGTACTATCTGCGATTCATCGATCCTAAGAACGCAACACAGCTCGTTGACCCTGAAAAAGAGCGCTATTGGATGCCCGTAGATCTGTACATCGGGGGCAGCGAACATGCCGTCCTGCATCTTCTGTATGCTCGGTTCTGGCATAAAGTTCTGTTCGATATCGGCGTCGTGAGCACTTCTGAGCCATTCAGGAAATTAGTACATCAGGGCATCGTCTTGGGAGAAGACAATCAGAAGATGTCGAAGTCGCGGGGAAACGTGGTGAACCCGGACGACATGATCGATCAGTTCGGCGCAGATGCCGTACGCCTCTATGAGATGTTCATGGGACCGCTCGAAGCGATGAAACCCTGGAGTACTAGAGGTGTGGAAGGCGTGACCCGTTTCTTGGAACGAGTCTGGCGGCTGATGGTCGATGAACAAGGCCGGCTCTCAAACGCCGTCGTCTCAACCACACCGAGTCTCGATCATCAACGATTGCTTCATCAAACCATCAAGAAGGTGACTGAGGACATCGAGGCCCTCCGGTTCAACACGGCGATCTCACAGATGATGATTTTCACGAATGAGATGACGAAGGTGCAGCAACGGTCTCGATCGGTGATCGAGCCGTTCGTCTTGCTGCTCTCGCCGTTCGCGCCGCATGTTGCCGAGGAACTCTGGGACCTGCTGGGACGCCAACCCAGTGTATCACAACAGCCTTGGCCGACCTTCGATCCAGCGATGACGCTGAGCGAGCGCATGATCATCCCGGTTCAGGTCAATGGTCGGCTTCGGGCCAAGATCGATATTCCCGTAGACACGTCGCGGGATGAGATCGAACGACTGGCTCGCGCAGAGGCGGCGGAGTGGATCCAAGGTAAAGAATCAAAAAAGGTGATCTACGTCGAAAAGAAGTTGCTTAACTTCGTGGTGTGAGGACATGCGTGGTTCGCGCGCTCGACACGCCGGACTCCGTACACCGCTCTCGGCCATCGGGTGCCTCACGGTGATGACTCTGTTGACCGCCTGTGGGTACCAGTTTCGAGTGGAGGGAGCTGGCCCAACTATCGGAGGAGCTTCTGCGACCGCTTCCAAAGAGCCTCCGCCGCGCCTCATCATCCGGACATTGATCAACAGCAGTTTTGAGCCGAATGTGGAAACGCGATACACGAACTATCTCCGCGAAGAATTTTCTGCTGGGAGTGGGGCGCAGGTCGTGTCTGATTCTGAAGCGGCGGATCTTGTGTTGACCGGGCAAATCCTGTCGGTGATCGTGCCGACGCTCAGTTTTTCGTCGACGGCAACGTTGGAAAGCAGAACCGAGGTGGTTGTCTTGGCTCGGGTTGAAGACGCCCGGTCAAAAAAAGTGGTCTGGAGCCAAGTCGTCAAAGGGGCGTCGGAGTTCTTCGTGACACAGGATCTCCAGTTCAATCGCTCGCTGCAGAATCGAGCGATTGAACAGGCAAGCCGTTTTGCGGCGGCTGATCTGGCGGCACGTTTCTTGTTGCAGCTCGAGACCGGGGCGCTCATGAAGCAAGCGTCTGCGCCGGCTCCTGTGTCTCACTAAGATCGAGGATCTGGACCAATGGCATCCACCGTGAGCCCTGTGCAACTAGAGGCGGCGCTGAAACAGCAGGCGCCCGGGTCTCTGTACCTCATTGTGGGGGAAGAAGACCTTCTGCGGGATTCTGCGCTCGCTGCCATCAAGCGCGCGGCTCTTGGCAGCGAAGGAGATGAATTCAATTACGAACAGTTTTATGGAGATGACGCGAGTGGAACCGATATTCGGAACAGTGTGGCGGTTGTGCCGGTCTTCGCGGAGCGTCGCGTCGTTGTGGTGAAGGCAGCGGAAAAACTGACTGCTCGAGAAAGCGAGCCGCTGCTCGACAGTGTGAACCATCCGGTGGACTCCACGACGCTGGTGTTCGTGAGCCCGAAGCTGGATGGTCGGTTGAAATTTTCACAAGCCCTGGCGCGCGCGGCATGTATGGTCGATTGCTCGCCCCTCCGTGAGGCGCAGCTGCCTTCTTGGATTGCCCGTGAAGCGGAACGGGTCGGGCTTCGCTTAGAGGAAGCAGCGGCCTACGTACTGCAGGAGGCTTGTGGCGCATCGCTCTATGGCTTACGGAGAGAACTGGAGAAGCTGGCTTCCTATGTGCCGGCCAATCAGGCGGTGACCGCCGCCGATGTGCATCTGTTGCGTGGGATGGAGCCGGGGGCCTCTGTGTTCGACTTGACGTTGGCTATCGCGGAGGGTCACCGTGGACAGGCGCTTTCCATTGTGGCGCGGAATCTAGAAGCAGGAGAAGCCCCGCTTCGGATCCTTGGCTCGCTTGCATGGCAGTATCGCCGTCTCTGGAAGATCAAAGAGCTGCTGGCCAATGGCGGACGTGAAAATGAGGCAGCGAGGAGCTTGCGCATGGACCCGTTGAAGGTCCGCTCCTTTCTCGATCGGTTTTCCGAGCGACATCTTCAAGCCGCGCTCGGTCTCTTTCTGGAAACCGATGGGAGGCTGAAAGGGGGCAGCGGCAGTCGGCCACGAATGGTGCTGGAGCGTCTGCTGTTGAAGCTGTGCGAAGGTACCGCAAGTACGCACGGTGAACAGCCGAATCGTCCTCCGGCGTCACCGAAGCGGGTTCCTGGACGGGTGCTGTCGAACGTCCGGACGATTAAGAGCCGGACAGCCCGTTGACGTGCAACGCCAGGCGAGAAATTCGGCGAGATGCGGTATTGGGATGAAGCGCACCTTTCGAAACGGCTTTCCCGATCGCCGAGGTGGCTTCCAGCAAGGTGGTTTTGGCCTCGTCAGCCTTTTTCCCGGCTACGGCAGACTGAACCTTCTTGATGATCGTCTTCACCGCGTTCATCGTGGCCCGGTTCCGATCATGTCGTCGCTCAGCTTGACGTGCACGTCGAATCGTCGATTTATGAATCTGAGGCATCGATCACTCCTATGAAAAAAAATGACTAGTATCATAATATCTCGCCGGTCGTCAAGGATCGGCACTCAAGAAGGAGTACGAGTATGGTGAAGACTGCTGCACGTGACCGACTTATCTTTGCATTGGATGTGCCCTCAGCGGCGGAAGCAGACCGGCTCTTAGACCGGCTCCAGGGGCATATTTCGTTCGTCAAGGTCGGCCTTGAGCTCTACACCGCAGCAGGCCCCGAGATGGTGAAGCGGATTGTGGAGCGGGGCATGCGGGTGTTTCTCGACCTCAAATTTCTCGACATCGAAGAGACCGTTCGCCGCGCGACAAGTCGGGTTGCGGACATGGGAGTGGAGTTTTTAACCATCCACGCAAACCGCAAGGCGCTCATGGCGGCCGTGCAAGGGCGGGAGGGCTCGGCACTGAAGCTGCTCGCCGTGACTGTGTTGACGAATTTCGACAGTCAGGATCTCCGTGAAATGGGGATACAGCGGACGGTCCAAGATCTGGTCATAGCCAGGGCAGCACTCGCTTCAGAAGTCGGCTGCGACGGGGTGGTGGCCTCCGGTGAAGAAGCAGCGGCTATCCGACAGAAAGTCGGGCCAGACTTTGTGGTTGTCACGCCGGGAGTCCGGCCGGCCGGCAAGGGAGTCGACGACCATGCACGGGCCACCACGCCCACGCAGACGATCGCGTCCGGCGCAGATTATCTTGTGATCGGTCGGCCTATTCGCGACGCGGAAGACCCGGCAGGAACTGTGGCGGCCATCACCGCAGAGATGCAGGCGGCCTTTGATGCACGAGGGTAGGCATCATCGGTCAATTGTCGACAGTGAAGAAGCCAGGGAGATCCAATCACCAATTGATGCATGACTCTTGAGGGTTGGTGACGTGCCTCAGTAGGTTGCGGCCGCTCCAGCGTCTTTGCTAAGATCACCCGTTGCCGCATCGGTTGCATTCTGCGCAGTTCCCTTCATGGTGGGTGTAGCTCAGTTGGTTAGAGCGCCGGATTGTGGATCCGGAGGTCGCGGGTTCGAAACCCGTCATCCACCCCATTTCTTCTCCTCACTGCTGTCGGTACGTCGGTGTAGGCTCAGCCTTGCGTCCATAACAGTCCGACTCATCAAGCTTTAGGGCACGCTACAAGCCCACTGAAGGTTCCGTCGAGCCAGTATGTTCGTAAATAGACGCTGTGACCTTCCCCAATTCCGTGGGTGGATTCTGTTCGACGCCCACAGAATTCAGAGGGACGTCAGGTCACGACAGATCCACGTGCTGCATCATCAACGATGAGTCGAAAGGAAAGATAAATCAAACCCATGCTCGGCCATCGCCCCTTGCGACTTTGGATTGGAGGGAGGAGCACATGGGTTTTACGATGTGTTGGTCGATCTAGGACGACCCTACTGGATGAATCCAATTGGATACATACCATGAATCGAATTAGATACACTTATCTTGGATTAGTGTATCTACTTGTATCTGTGCCGCTCTGTCTCAAGAAACTCTAACCTGTTGCTATTACGTATATAGTAACCATTGTTCTGAGTAATGGATGGTCTTGCCATCTGCTGGTATCTCGTTTGCTTTAGATCCAGACAGGCTTGCACAAGAGATGGCTGTGGGGGCGACTGATGTCGGATCTCAGTGCAGTTGATGGGAGTCTGAAAATTGTTGCTTGGGTACGGATCACGGGGCGGCAGGTCTTCGGGAGTGCAACCAATGCTGTACGGCATTCGTAAGCGAGTCAGTGATCAGTTTCCCAACACTGTTCGCGGTGGCGTGTCGGTGAGCTTGGGGCAAGGCCGTCTGTCTCTCGGGCAGCGTTCTCGCTGCCGTCAGCATGCCCAGCAGGGGGCCACAGGTCAGCGCGGTACGGTCGAGGAATCTAAGACGATGCGCTTGTGGCATCTACACAGATATGGAGTTGGGGAGTGTCCTAAGCCGGAAGGGTGGGAACTTGCTTCTGTCTCATGCCCGTCACTTGAACGGTCTGAGAGACTGCGTGTATGGCGACCGTGTCAGCAGGTATGGTTGCTGAGTCTTGTGCTCCTCATCGGATTATCCGCCTGTGGGCCGATGCCAGCCGACCCTGCAGCAAGCTTGGAATCACGCACAAGCCTGAGCGGGCCGTCCGCGTCGCACTCCGTGCCACAGAATAGTTCGTCATTCATGCCTGAGCGGACGCAAGAGGGAGCGACGGAGCCAGTCGTGGCTCCTGGAGACACGACTGATGACGCGAGTAGCGAACCCGACAACTGGGGTATCGGGCAAGAGCTGGCACAGTCGGAATATGAAACGGAGCAAGAGGAGAGATCGGGTGGGAGGAAACACCGATAAGAGGAGCATCCGTAAACCATGGACGCTTGGTTCAACGGTGTCTCGCATGCACAACAGAAATAAGACGCCCTGGCATTGAGCAGAGGAAAGGAGGGATGGGCCGGGATGAGCCTGGTTGGCCTCAGAGGTGCCTGCACCTGGTGCAGGGTTGGTGGGGGATGTTGGGCCTTCACCGATATCTTTTTCATTCACCAATGAGCCGGTAAGATCCGGCAAATAAGGAGATGTCACGATGGTAAAAAAGACAGCGGTAAAATTGTTAGGGGCCGGAGCAGTCGTCCTCGGCGTCGTCCTGATGGTTGGGTCCACTTGGGCCACGAACATGTTCACAACTGGAAGCACGAGCACGGCAATTAACGGTAGTGCTCGCACCATTCAAGGAACTGTGGGATCATTCCTTTCAAACAACGATCCCTGGGTTGCGGAACTTTGGGCCCCCGCCGGGCGTTGCCTTCGGATTGCTGTGACCGCACAGGGCACGGACCTCGAGACAGTCGTTCGCGCCCCTAATGGTCAGGTATTCAGGAACGACGACCAAGGGGGGGCTGTCTGCCCGTTGTGCCCTCTCGTCAAGATTGCGAATACCCCTAACCGTGGTTGGTATGCTGTGTCTATCAATCACTTTGCTGGAACCGCAGTGGCTGCCGATTTTACACTGCAGTACCAACACTATCCGGTTGGCAACGTCAACTGTGCAGGTGCGACGATTCCAGTCGTTGCTTCTGATGAGGCTGTGAAGCTCCAGAAGAACCCGGCAGCGGAGATACAGCAACAAGGAGAAGAAGGGGGACCAACTGGACAATAGCGCCCACGTGCGGTGGGAGTGAAGGCTCCAGCAGGGTGCTTCCATAGCTCCCTGCTGGGGCTCTCTCCGTCGCCTTCCTTCTTTCGTCGACCTGCTGTTGAGGTATAGATGGCTGGGCTTTTTTCGCGAAGGGTTAATTGTCCGGAATCGGATTTCTGCCGGTCCGGACACGATCAGCGTTGAGAGCAATTATGTGTCGAAGGATGCGGTGTGCTTCGCGTAGGACCTGCTCGGACGGGCGATCGCAGAAGGTATGTGCCTCGGTCTCCTGCAACTCCGAGTCACCATGCCATCGCAGCTCGGCAGGCCTGTCAGTCGCAGTGTTCTCAATCGCAAGGAATCGACGCAAAACATCCTCCTCAGAGGGAGCAGGAGGCTGTGGCTGAGCGGTCTCACCATGAGCAGAGGAAACGAGGGATGAGCTTGATTGGCTTCAGAGGTGCCTGCACCTGGTGCAGGGTTGGTGAGGGATGTTGGGCCTTCACTGATTTTTGATTCACTCAATGAGCCGGTAAGATCCGGCAAAGAAGGAGATTGCATTATGGTAAAGCAGACAATTGCCAAATGGTTAGCGGCCGGAGGAGCTGTCCTTAGCGTCGCCCTCATGGTTGGGACTGCAGGGGCCACAGAGCTACTGGCACCTACTAGCACGAGCACCGCAATTAATGGTGGTTCTCATGTCGTTTTTGGATCAACCTTTGCGCAAGGTAGTATCGCCAGACCGTGGGTGGCCCAAATCGAAGCCGTTGTTGGGCGCTGCCTTCGTATTGAAGTGACAGGAGAGGCAGTGGACCTCGGGATGCAGGTCACCGCACCTCGTTATAATCTTGCGTGGAGAAATGACGACTCTGGTGGTTCCTGCTTTCTCTGCCCTCTCGTCAAGATTGCGAATACACCTGTCTCTGGTTGGTACACGGTGACAGTCAACCATTACACCGGAGTGGCAGTTAATACCAATTTCACGCTTAGGTATGCGTCATATCCTGTGGGAAACATAAACTGTGCAAATCCCACGGTCCCCAATGCTGTTGAGCAGAACCTGAAGGCCCAAACCAACGAGGTGAGCCCACAAGTAGAGGGCGAAGCCTCGGAAGACGTGAGCGTGAAATAGCGTTCACGCGCGGTGAAGTGACTGCCCCAGCAGGGAGCTTTCATAGCTCCCTGCTGGGGCTCTCCACGTGTCTTTTCCTTTTGCGTCGAGACAGGTGGTTGGGCTTCTCTTTGTGAGGGGTTAATTGTTCAGAATCGGATTTCTGCCGGTTCGGACACGATCCGCTTTGAGAGCAACCATCCGTCGAAGAATGCGGCGTGCTTCACGCAAAATCTTCTCGGGCTGGCGGTCGCAGAGGGGATCTGTCTCGGTCTCCTGAAACTCCGAGTCACTGTTCCACCGCAGTTCGGTAGGCATATCAGCCGAACCGGTTTCAATTGCAAGGAATCGACGCAGGACCTCCTCCATGGATGGAATGGAATGTTGTGATAGGGCGGTCTCACTATGGGGTGTTTTTTCTCTGGCCTGAAGTGGAGTCTCATGATCGGCGGTTCGTGACATCCACATGAGCCCGAGTTTGTGCCGGAGAAATTCGGTGACCCAGGCCTGATCGATCGGTGCCATCTCATGGGCTTCAATTGCAAACTCATGATCGAGTACCCACAGCACGGTCGCTCGATGGACACACAGCGGTGCCGACCGTTCGGGAATGGATACCTGCAGGGTTAACTGCATGCCGGGTGTCACCGGCATCGATCCTGCCACTCGCCAGCCCCGAGAGGTTAGATCGAGAACGGTCCCTTCTGCGAGAAGCGCGTCATTTCCGTATGCCACGGGCCAGCTGACCGGAAACCGACTGTAACGTCGCACGGGATTCGTTCTATTAGTCATGGTTGCTCCTTCCGCTTGTGTCCATTGGCCTAATAGGTCAAGCGTAGCGGAGAGAGTAGACGAGCGCATCCCTCGAAATATCTACCACGAAAGAGGGGGGCTAATTCTAAGTGCATAGCCCACGTTACGTACCTTGGGGGGCCTGGGTTTTGGGGGACACAGGGGGAATGACGCACCTTCTATCTTATGGGATCAGTGAAAAGACCACGATGATGAATTTGGCCAGGATTCGTCACTCTGACCGGGCAGGGGGACAAGCGTGACCAAGGGTCTATTATGGGATCGCGTGAGCGCTGGAGCCATCTCGACGGTTAGAGGGGAGAATTACGCGTGTTGCGAGTTAATGTGCTTCTTGCTCAATCGTCGTATGCCTAGGTAACAGGCATCCTGATACAATGACGGAAGGCCGGTCAGCGCCGGGAATCCCTACTGGCCACCATGATGCGGCCACGGAGACTGATCGTCCCCACATGTGGAAAGGAAATGTCGCGATGCATCGGCTTATAACCAGCGCACTGAACGGTTTCCTGTTTCTGGCCATCACCATAGTCAGTCTGCCAAATTCCGCCCTCGCCCTTCCGCCCGTTCAAGGAGAAGTTGTCTCCATGACGGTCGGTATTCCTGGAACGATGGTCATTCGAGATGAAAAAGGGCAGCTCCATATTCTGAACCTCACGCAACAGACCCAACTCGGCGGCCAGTTTAAGGTGGGCGACAAGGTGCTTGCCTTCCTCAGCCCATATGGCGTGAGTGCAGTTCAGTCCCAGACGGGAAGTCGGTAGTCCGGTCCGATCTCCCAATAGATCCATAGACGCAGAGGATGCCTCTCCGTATCTACGCGTCTACTTTCCCCGAAGTACAGTCAGGAGTCCAACCGCGCCGAGGAGCCCACCGAGGATGATCAGGAAGGATGACGTGGTTGGTACGCTGGCTTCCTGCGGAGGGGGCCACTCGACAAAGAGCCCCAGCGCAATGAGGGCGGTACCGAGCGCAAGCATCCCTTTCCAGCGGATGGTGATCCGCCGATCCGTCTCGTGAGCTTCTCTAGACTGCTTCTCCGACATTGATCCTCTTGAGCTGATTCACGATCAGCATGGCGCCTTGGAACGGCGACAGTCAAGGACCAGTCTTACCCTTGTCTGGAGTTCCTCCAAGGGCGTATGGTTAGCATATGCAAGACCAAGAACATCAGGCAAGGTTTTCATGGCGTGGTTGACGAAGTGCTGGAACTGGTTCTGGCGGCAAAGCCTCCTTAGTAAGGTTGCCATTCTTGGCCTGTTTGCGGCCTTTGTCCCCTTTGTCCTCCCGACGGTTGTGAACTGGTTCAGACCGACGATGATTCATGTCGGCGTATCATTCTATACGTATGAACGGGGCATTCAGCCACAGGGGATGAATACGCTCTATTTCTTTGAACGACGCAATCTGGTGTCTGATTGCAGCATCCGCCGAGAGGAACAATCGGTGCCGAATGGTCGGGCCAAAGCCCCCGATTCGCAAGCATGGGTGCTCATCAAGCTGTTGCTCGAAAATGTGTCCGATCGCGACATCACAAATTTGCGGGTGGGTGTCCGGTCTCCCGCCATCAATCAGTTGACGCAGCTCTTGATGGCTCCGAATCGTGTGGTCACCATCCAGAAAGAAGCACCGCCTGATGTGAAGCCATTGTATCTCCTCTCGATTGCGACTCTTCCCGGGGAGAGTTCGGCGGTCGTTACCTTAAAGACGCCTATTGACGACAATCTGCGTGAATTTATTTACGCCAAGCGCCGCCCGGTAACCATCCAGGTTTCTTACGTCTCGGCGGACCAGTTTAGGCAATACCCACCGATCGTTTCGCGCACGAATGTGGTCAAGATATTGAATCGTGAAGGCGTCTTGCGGACCAACGATGAGGCGTTCGCTGAAGAAAAGCTCCAGGTGAGGATGTTGCCCCCCAATGAGCCGTCCATGAAGGAAGGAGCAGCTTCGTATCGGACTCTTCCTAGGGCCAAGGCTTGTACGGAGGCAGAGGCAGGCGTGTGGTGATCTTGGGTGTGGGAAGCTCGTGCCGAAAGGGAAGGGGAGTCAACCCGTCAATCATGGGCTTCCTGATGCCGATTTTTCGCAAGAAGGCTCTTGGCTGCTGACCGCCCCGCCAGCCCGCCTGTCGTCCAAGCCCACTGAAAATTGAACCCCCCGATTCGGCCGTCGCAATCCAACAGCTCCCCAGCGAGATACAGCCCAGGGAGCAGCTTTGATTCCATCGTGCGATAGTCGATTTCCTCCAAGGGCACGCCTCCGGCCGTGACTTCAGCAAAGTTCCACCCGCGGTCGCCCTCGATCGGAAATCGAAACCTGGTCAGAGCGTTCAACAACCGATCTCGATCCGTGCGTGCGATCTGAGCCGTGATGTGCTGCGGATCGCAAGAACTATGACGGCAGAGTGATTCGGCAAAGCGCTCAGGGACCAGTAACGAGAGGGTTCGTACGAGCGAGCGCTTCGGGTGCTCAACGGTCTGTCTGAGAAACCATTCCTTCAATGCCTCAGATGATCTACCCGGCACGAAGTTGCCATAGAGATCCACACGTGCGCCTCGATTCGTTGCAAGGGTCCAGAAGCGGCTGGCGTCCATGACGACGGGGCCACTGATCCCGAAATGGGTCCAGAGTAGGCTCCCTGTGCGTCGATCAACTTCTTGACCATCCACCAGAGTTGTCAGCATTACTTCCTGCGAGAGGCCTGAGAGTGTCGTGTGAAACATGGAGCGGTGCAACAGGAGCGGTACTAACGCGGGGACAGTCGGTGTCACATGATGACCGAGAAAGTGGGCCAGCCGATACCCGAATCCATCGCTGCCTGTTTTCGGCAACGACTGACCACCGGTGGCGAGAATGAGTCGGTCGGCATAGAGCAGGCCATTGCGATGCCGAACTTCAAAGCCGGATCCCGACCGAACAACCGCGTTCACACGATGATCTAGGCATATCGTGACACCCGAATCCTGCGCACGCGTAAGCAGTGCATTAAGAACAGTGCGTGCCTTGTCGGTGGTAGGAAACATCTTGCCGGTGTCTTCGCGTTTCAGTTCAACACCGAGTGAGGTAAACCACGCGATCGTCTGTTCGACGGAAAATGCCGCGAGAATGTTGCGGACGATGTGCCGATTGCCAAAAAAATCCTTCGGTGTCACGCCATCATGCGTGACGTTGCAACGTCCTCCTCCTGAGACCAGAA
The DNA here is from genome assembly GCA_919902665.1 of Nitrospiraceae bacterium. Classification (GTDB taxonomy): domain Bacteria; phylum Nitrospirota; class Nitrospiria; order Nitrospirales; family Nitrospiraceae; genus Nitrospira_D. Next base: position 56,161 of record CAKKRK010000001.1, on the reverse strand, counting down.
TTTTGGCCCCCAATGACCTAGCCCCATCGAGTAGGTAGATCCTTGCGTCTTGGCTGTGTTCTTTCGCTGCGATGGCAGCGGCAAGGCCAGCCGCTCCTCCGCCAATAATTGCCACATCCGCCGTGGATGTTTTATCGGGGGATGGTGTTGGATTCTTCATGGAGTGTTTCTCAACTACTTTCAGTACAGGACTTCGTAGCTGAGTCCGTGGTTTCCTCGCGGAGAGTTGAACGTTCACACCGGTAGGCACGAGGCATAACGTGCTGAAAAGTTAGATGATGACCGAACGCGACATTAGAGACTTTTAACTGGCTGTTAACTCGGGGTTAATCTCACGGTGCTACTGTACTCCTCGTGCATATGTGATGTGATTGTCATCATTCATCTCAGCAGGAGAGACACCATGACTTGTCTGAAATGCAAAGGCCTGATGATCCAAGAGCGTCAACCGGCGGTCTCGTCTAGTACCGTTATTCTGCGCTGTCTCAATTGTGGACTGATCATTGATCCCTTGATCGAGCAGAATCGCAGCAACCATATGCGAGCCAAGGCGGCCTAGGAGCGGAGTCCCATTCCGGTCAGCCACAAGACTGCGGGATTGATCGGCATGGTTGGAGTGGATGTCGCGCGCACGGTCAGATCGAAAACTCAGCCCACAAAAAAGTGTGGTCTGACGGTTCTTTCGCTCGCCGCGGCTCGACGTCCACATCCACCTGCACGCATGTATCCGCGAGTGGTGCGGTGGCCATTATGTGATCGATCCGCCACCCTTTGTTGGCCGCAAGTGAGCTCGGCGCGCGGTAGTCCCAGAATGTATATTGTTGACGTGTTGGGTAGAGTTTCACAAAGACATCTTGAAATCCCCATGCCACCGTCTGTTCATATGCCTTACGCGCGGCTTCGTGGTAGCAGACATGGTTCAGATGTTTCTCCGGACCGTGGACGTCCATGGGGCGTGGGGCTACGTTCATATCTCCGCACCAGATCGCCGGGGCTTGCGGTGACAGGTGTGTGTTGAAGTAGTTCCGTAGTCGTTCGTACCAGGCGAGCTTGTAGGCATACTTCGGCGAGTCGATTTCGAACCCCTGCGGCACGTAGGTGTTCACGATGGGAATCCCATCGATGATCACTCTCAGCAAACGAGCGTCTTCCGGGTCTCCTCCATCGTCGAATCCATAGAACACGGAGTCCGGCTTCTTTCGGCTGAGAATCGCCACCCCGTTATACGATTTCATCCCTCGAAACGTGACTTCGTACCCGCTGGGTGCCAGCGCGAGCAAGGGAAACTCGCTATCCTGAACCTTGGTTTCCTGAAGGCACAGCACATCCGGTTTGTGTCGATCGAGCCATTCCAGCACGATCGGCAAGCGTTTGCGCAATGAATTGACGTTGAACGTGGCGATTTTCATGAAAGCCGTGCTTCAGTTGAGTCGGCGGCATCCTAACAAAAGTCATTGAGCGCAACAAGCGTCCAGAAGAAATGCTGAGAGGTGTCATCCCGATCGGTGTTCGCCTGGCACCATGCTCAATCCTGGCATCTTCAGTCCATGGATTGCGTCCCGGATCACGTCGATCACTTGTGGCCGTGTAAACCCACGGCGCCACGCGAGTCCGATTCGACGCCCCGGTACCGGTTTTGCCAGGTCGATGGCGATCAATCGCTTGTTTGCGTACTTCTTCGTGAGAGCACTGCAGGGTAGCACGGTGACGCCTAACCCTGACGCGACCATCTGGCGAATCGTTTCAAGAGAGTTTCCCTGTAGGCCTTCCGTATCGGATCGGCTCAGTTCTGGGCAAGCACTCAACACCTGCTGGCGAAAACAGTGCCCGGCATGGAGTAGTAACACTTTTTCGCCGTCGAGTTCCCGCGCGTCGATCTGTTTCTTGTGCTCCCACCGATGCCCAACTGGGACCACTGCTTTGAACGGCTCGTCATAGAGGGCTTGAGTGTGAATGCCCAGCTCTTCAAACGGCAGGGCCACCATGATCACATCTAATTTCCCGTTCTTGAGCATCGCGGTCAGATTGGCCGTCAAACTTTCTTCGATTTCGAACGGCATCGCTGGCGCGCGCTTGTAAAGAATTGGGATTAGATCTGGCAGGATATAAGGCCCGACGGTGGCGATGACCCCGAACCGCAGCAGTCCATTCAGTTGATCTTTACCTTGCGCCGCGATGAGTTTGATGTGTTCCGCTTCTTCTAGTACACGCTGCGCTTGATGGACGATTTGCTCGCCGAGCGGAGTCAGTTCGATTCGGCTCCGGCGTCGTTCAAAAATCATCGTACCCAATTCATCTTCCAACTTCTTGATCGCCAGACTCAATGCCGGTTGGGTCACGAATGCTCGTTCCGCAGCGCGGCCGAAATGCCGTTCCTGTGCCACGACCACGATGTACTGCAATTCCGTCAGTGTCATCTCCGGCTCCTTTCATGAATAAGAAATACTAATATAGAAAATATATCTTCTCAATTGGACTTATTTTGTGAGAGCGGTTACTTTGATGTTCCATCAGGCGAACGAAGGATCGCGACATGTCGCTGGTCGGAAGGCGGAGGCCATGAACATGAAAAGTTGGTCGATCGTCGGATGCAGGGCTGGCCTGGTTGCGGCTGGTGTGCTAGTTTGTTCCGTGAGACCGGCGATTGCCTGCGGATTGAGTCGGCAGCACGAGTCATGATATGACGAGGCGCTCGTCGGTACTACTATGGTGGTCGATGATAGGATCCGCCAGTTGGTCGATGGGCAAGAGGCGTTAGTGCGAACATCCCGGGACGTCTTTCCAACGGCTGAGAAGGCCTTGAGTCAGCTGACAAACGTTCTGCGGACCATGCGTATGCAGGTGTATGAAAAGACGACATGGATGATCCGAAGCCTGCCGGAGTAGGGGACATCTCACCCTGGACTTGAACCGGCCGAATGCAGGGGGGTGAGGCGACTCATGCGATGGGTGCCAATGTGGGCGAGGGGCTGCAAGCCACTTGAAGAGGAGCACATTTGGTTCACATGTATAACCAAAGCGCAATGACACTTCTGTCAATGCACGAAGGGAGGAAATAAAGATGAAGAGGCGGAAACTAACGGTTTCAATATCTGCGTGGGTGTGTATGGTGGCTGGACTGTTGTTGGCAGTCCCTTTCAGCGAAGTACAAGCAGAGGAGTACAAGCTCAAGATTCCGTTCGGTCTCGAGGAGACTTCTGTGGTCATTCCGGCCGACAACCCGTTGACGAAGGAGAAGGTGGAGTTAGGCCGGCTGCTGTTTTTTGACAAGCGGTTGTCGCAGGACAACACCATTGCCTGTGCGAATTGTCATATGGCGAAATTCGCGTTCACGGATGGCAAGCCGGTTTCTGCCGGTATCCGAGGCCAGAAGGGTGGCCGCAGTGCACCAGCGTCCTTCAACCGGGTGTTTAGCAGCACACAATTTTGGGACGGCCGGGCTCCGACATTGGAAGCTCAATCGGTCGGTCCGTTTACGAATCCGATCGAGCACGGCTTTGCCAACTACGATGTGATGAATGCGAAGATGATGAAAATCGCAGGCTACCGGAAACTTTTCAAGCAAGTCTTCGGGGATGACACCATCACAACGGAAAGGGTCGGCATGGCCATCGCCAGCTTCCAGCGCACCGTTCTGTCCGGCAACAGCCCTGCGGACCGGTTCGATCAGGGAGGGGAAGCAGGGGCCATTCCAGAAGCCGCTCAGAAGGGCCTCATCCTGTTCCGAGATAAGGCACGTTGCACAAAGTGCCACTCCGGGTTCAATTTCACCGACGAGAAATTTCACAACCTCGGCATCGGCTGGGACGACAATAAAGTAGATCTTGGCCGTTACATGGTCACGCAGAACCCTGAGGAACTTGGCGCCTTTAAGACTCCGACCTTGCGGGAGATCGCGCGAAGCGCCCCATATATGCACGACGGGCGCTTCAAGACGCTTGCAGAAGTCGTCGACTTCTACAACAAGGGTGGTGTCAAGAATCCCCACCAAGACAATCTCGTTATTCCCCTTGAGCTAACGGATCAGGAAAAGCATGATCTGGTGGCGTTTCTCCGTACGCTCAACGGCGAAGGGTGGCAACATGTCACGGAGCCGAAGGCATTTCCGAAGTAAGACGGTCGTCTGAGCGCTCGAAGTCATGAGAGGGCTTCCTTCGGCGGCGAGGGAAGCCCTCTTCATGTGTTGGGGCAGAAACTCTATAAGTTGGTTAGTTGGCTGTGGTCGTTCCGATGAGATACCGGCGCAGAATAGCCTGCTCAATGCGCGATCGTCCTCGATCGGGAGCTGGGAATCGGAGGATGAAATGAATCTTCCCAAATTCCGGTACTTGAATGGTGATGCGGGGTTCTGGTGACGGTGCTTCCAACAGGTTGGCCTGTTCCAATAGCTTCATCTGCCGCGCCGCTTCATCCATGAACGGTGCACATTCTAGTTTTGCCGCCTCCAACAGGGTCTGTTCGGCTCGTTGCCAATCCTCGTCGTGTTTGACCGGCACGGTCAATGTATAGAGGCCGTAGTCCTGCTCAGGATTCTCTTTGACCAACGCGTTGGTAAACAACAGGCTGTTGGGGAAAAATGTCACCCGGCCGGTGTACAAGTGTGCGGATTGCCCGGGACCGATCTCCAATAACTTCGTCGCAAAGACATCGTGATCCAGTACGACTCCCCGGTAGCCTGCAATCTGAATTCGATCACCAACGGCATAGACCTTGCCGCCCACTCGCAGCGCCGCGCCACTCCAACAGAGGATCAGCTCTTTTGTCGCCAAGACCATTGCCGCCGCCAACGCGACAAGCGACACGGCAAACGCCTGGAGTTCATGGGCCCAGATGATCACCAGGCCGATAAGAAACGCGAAGACGACGGAATTCCTGGTTGTCACTACCCACCGACGTTTCGACTCCATCGAGAGCGTCTGATTGCCGGCGATCCATCGGACGGCCAGCGTTCTGACGATGATCAAGGACAGCAACAGGATCAGCGACTTGAGTCCGTCCAGTGTGACCGAGCTGTCGATGGAAAACCACTCGCTTGGGGGCACGATCATCCTCTATTTGGCGGTCAGTGTTTCGCGGGTACCCGGAATGCATTCCTCACGTTTCCAGTTCTTCAGGGTCTTGTCTTCGGAGAACGTCAACGTGTATCGATAGCAATACAACGTGGGTTTGGCGGTTTCTGCCCCCTTGCCCATCAAGCTGGTGACCGAGTGGGAAGCGTCAGCGACGAATGAGGCGTTCAACGTGGTGAGGTCTTGCTCGCTGAGTGCGAACCGATAGGTCCAGTGACTATCCCCACCAAGAGCTGGGGTCTTGGCCGTGTGCGGGGGGCCTAGTCGCTCTCGAATCTCCTCCTGTGTCAGCCGACCGACCCCTCTCTTGAAATAGGTATCTCGCCAAGGCCCACCACAGCCGGAAACGCCGATAACCAGCGCGACAAGCAGGGTACAGGTGACCAGAGGGAGGCACTTCTGGATGGCGAACGCAATCGAGACCGGCATGCTGACGCCTACGCTACACTGGACGATCGGTAAGTGCAACTCTCGCACGCAATCATCGACTATCATGTTCAACCGGCTGCCGCCCTCGGGCCATAGAGCGGCCAAATCGAGATGGGCTGGATTTTGGCCTTTCATTTTCGGTACCTTAGTATGAACTGAGGCCAACGTATGGATGTCCGACGAATTTTTGCCGCGTGTATGACTGGTGCCCTGGCCCTCTTTCTACAGACAGGGCTTGCAGCGGCGACAGAAAGTCGGACCTCGAAGCCTGAGTCCGCCCCGTCAACGTCCCTCAAGCCTGATCTTCCTGCCATTTCAGCGAAACTTCCTGGCGCCAATGGCGATCACAAAGCTGGAGAGAGAAGCAAGGCGCCGACCAACGGTGGCGCTATGCACCAGCTGGCTGTGCTGTCCACGGCCGTTCCTGAACTGATTGGGAAAGATGGGGCACCGATGGTCTTGGTGTCGGCCGGTGAGTTTGTAATGGGAAGCGACAAAGGAGATGAAGACGAAGCCCCTGCGCACCGCGTCTACCTCAATGCCTTCTATATCGACAAATTTGAGGTGACGAACGGACGATTCGCCAAGTACGTCGAAGCTATTCAGAGCGAACCTCCATGGGGATTCACGGACAAGGAGACGCCTGTGATTCATGCCGAGCGTCCTGTCCGCTGGGTGAACTGGATGGATGCGATGGGCTATTGTCTCTGGCTGGGGAAACGGCTGCCCGCAGAGGCTGAATGGGAAAAGGCGGCACGCGGGACTGATGAACGGACTTATCCGTGGGGAAACGATCCGCCGACTCCAGTCCACGCGGTCTATGGGTTGAAGGAAGGCGGTGCGGAGACGGTGTCGGTCATCGGCAATCACCACATGGGGCAAAGCCCGTATGGTGTGCAGGATCTAGCTGGTAATCTCTACGAATGGGTGATGGACTGGTACGCCGAGGATTTTTATTCCAGTTTCATCAACAGTCCCGCGATCAATCCACGTGGACCCAGCGAAGGGACGGCCAAAGTCCAGCGCGGTGGATCCTACATCAATACGCCGTATCGGCTACGGTCTTCGTTTCGCACGAAGGGTGATCCGACCGAGCAGGATCCTAATGTCGGCTTCCGCTGTGCCCAGGATGCTCCAAGACAACCATAGGCTTCACACCCGGTTCATCCGATTCTAGGAACATACGTGGGTCTGTGCAGTGTGCCCTCCAATCACCAACGATGGGGTGTCTTCTGCGCTGAGGCAGGGAGGAACTCATGAAACGGTACCGTGTGAAGTCCGGCGCCAAGCTTTCGTTGAAACAGTACGATCCCGACGACACCGGGGAGTACAAAAAGAGCGACCAAGGTAAAGAAAAGGCAAAAGCGGAAACAGCCAAGCTTATCGCCGGGCTCGAGGGGCTCCAAGAGCGTCTATATGCCAATGCGACTCGATCGCTTCTTATCGTCCTGCAGGGGATGGATACAAGCGGAAAGGATGGGACCATCAAGAGCGTGATGTCCGGCATCAACCCGCAGGGCTGCAAAGTGGCGGCTTTCAAGGCTCCCTCCAAGGATGAATTGGCTCGTGATTTTTTGTGGCGCATTCACCGCGAAGTTCCTCCCAAAGGCTACATTGGGATCTTTAACCGATCGCATTATGAGGACGTCCTGATTACACGGGTGCATGGATGGGTGTCCGAGAAAGTTGCGAAGTGCCGCTTGGACCAGATCAAAGAATTCGAGGAGTTGCTGACGGAGAACGGCACGACCGTGCTCAAGTTCTTTCTCCATATCTCGAAGGAAGAGCAGAAAAAACGGCTGGAGGCCCGCATCGCCGATCCGGAGAAGCGCTGGAAATGGAGTTCTGGCGATCTTGAGGAGCGCAAGTTGTGGGATGAGTATCAGAAAGCCTTCGAAGAGGTCCTCTCGGCCACGAGTACCATGCGGACGCCGTGGTATGTCGTGCCGGCCAATCGGAAGTGGTACCGCAATCTTATCGTGGCTGAGCGTGTCGTTGATGCGTTGGAAGAGATGAACCTCAAGACGCCCCCGGCACCGGAAGGTGTAGATTTCACCAAGCTGAGGATCGTGTAGCGGGGCGTCAGCGCGACCTTGATCGGTCGGTGCAGCCATTCACGCTCAATCACGGGTGAGGCATGAAAAAAGGAGGAGTGCGGCAAGAGCACCGCGCTCCTCCTTATTCTTTATGCGGGAGTCTCCCATATGAATTGGACCGTTGTGACATGGTGTTGCCGCCTGTTGATCGGGGGAGTGCTCCTGGCCTCAGCTTTAGGAAAATCACTGGATCTGCCTGGATTCGTCGATATCTTGGCCACCTACCGGCTGTTCCCCAGCTGGTCTCTCTGGCCGGTGGCGCTCATGATCATTGCAGTCGAGTGGGTACTGGCAGCATGGATCCTTTCCGGTTGGCAGCTCCCGACCGGTGCGTTTCTTGCCCTGCTGTTGAACGGTCTCTATGCCGTGGGGCTTATCATGACCCTGTTCCGCGGCCTTGATCTTCCAAACTGTGGGTGCTACGGCGTGTTCTTCCCTCTGCCTTTGCGATGGTATTCTCCGCTTGAAGATCTTGTGTTGGTTGGCATCTGCTCTGTGTTACGTATCGGTGCCAAGAAGCGTCAGGGCACTCTTGACAAGGTTTCCTAATGAGCGTAGTGAGGACAGTGCGGCCCATCTTTTAACGGAAGTTCGAGAGATCGGGTAGACCGCGCGGCTACCATCCAGGTCTCTCGGTGACTTCATCGCGAGAGGAGGGTGGAAATGGACGACACGACGCCACCTGGCCCATCAGGCCCACCGATTCACGGGTGGGTTTCTCGTCGGTCTTGCTAGCCGATTCTTCGCTGGCTGTGTCAGAATGGCACGCATGGCCCTCGTACATGATGGCCAGAGCCATATGAGCGGAGAGCTCTTCGGAAGCAGGAGGAACGCAGGTACCCGGAACTGACGAGGTCTTCCCCGACTGGAAACCTTGGACGATTTGTATTGTGTGGGTCTTCTGGGCCGCAACAACTGAGAGCATCATATTCCGGCGTCCTAAGCGCCGATCGCGGGCGACCTCCCACCGTAGTGCAAGGTCGCCCGTGCTATTTCAGGAGCCTTTTTCAAGGCGGATGGTTGCGTGGCTTTTCAGACAAGGTCCGGAAAGTCAGAGATAATCCCATCCACGCCGAGCCTCTTCATCTTGCTGACTTGGGCAGGCTGATTGGCGGTGTAGGCGAACACGATCAGGCCTTGGTTGTGTAGAGCATTCACGAGTGGTTCGGTCACGGTATCCAGGCGCAAACCTACGTGGGTGGCGTGAAGCCTGACGGCTACGATCCCTGGATTGGCAGGTAGCCTCGTAAAGAGGATCATGCTCTGTGCCTGTGGATTCGCCCGTCGGACATGTTGGAGCTCTTCCTGTAGGAATGAGGCATAGATCACAGGTTGAGTGAAGCCGCTGCCACGGACAATCGCGCAGACATCGTAGGCTGATCCCCCGGTCTTCAGCTCCAAAATCAAGCCGATTCGACCGCTCGCGGCTTTGAGCACGTCGTCTAACGTCGGAGGGCTCTCGCCGTCGCCGGCATCCAGCGTTCGAATATCTGGAAGTGTCAGGTCAGCCACGCGCCCACGACCGTTCGTCGTGCGGTCGACCCGCTCGTCATGCAGTAGGACCAGCTCATCGTCTGATGTCCGTTGAATATCTACTTCAGTCAAGGCGTATCGGAGTACGATTGCCTGCTCAATGGAGGTCAACGTATTTTCTGGTGCGTGTCCGCAGGCGCCTCGATGTCCGATGCGAAGGATCGTGCTCGTAGGGCTTTCTTTTGTCATGGCTCTGTCCTACCATATCGCAGTGGCTGAAAAGAAATTGAAAAGAAACCCGTTGCCCAAGGGGGCGAGACGGCGTCGGAAACCGGTTGGAGCCTCGACTGGCCTGGCCGCCGGTGAATTACAAGCCGCTGCACCGCCTGGTGCCGTGGCCGAGTTGCATCAGTTGATCGAGGCGGATGGAGGGAAAGTTCCCTCAGTCTATCGTGACCCATATAGGGGATAGTGGCTGGTCCAGGCCGCCTTGCCGATCGACCTGGTTGAGCCGACACCCTACCAACGGAATCTTTCGGACACCCACGTCCGAAAGCTGGAAGCGGTGATCGGGAAGATCGGTCGCTTTCTCGACCCCATCATCGCGGTGCGCATCGCAAAACCCGACCATGCAGCGAAGTATTGGACACCGAACGGCAACCATCGTCTGTCTGCCATGCGGACTCTGGGAGCGAAAAGTATTATCGCGATCGTGGTTTCAGAAGCTGCCGCCGCCTATCAGATCCTCGCGCTAAATACGGAGAAAGCCCATAACCTGCGCGAGAAGGCGCTGGAAGTCATCCGCATGTACAAGGAGCTGGCTCACCTCGACGAGGCGACGGAAGAGCAATACGCGCTTGAGTTTGAAGAGCCGGCGTTCATCACGCTCGGTCTCTGTTACGAAGAGCGTCCGCGATTCAGCGGCGGGGCCTATCACCCGGTCCTGAAACGGGTGGACGAATTTCTACAGAAACCGCTGCATGCCGCTCTAAGCGTTCGTCAGCAGCGCGCCAAGACCGTACTGGCACTGGACGATTTTATCGTCAAACAAGTCGAAGCCCTCAAGGCCAAAGGGCTGACCAGTCCCTACCTGAAGAGCTTCGTCGTCGCCCGGGTGAATCCCGTTCGCTTCGGTCCCAAAGATGCTCCGCCCTTGTCGTTCGATGATGCGCTCGGTCGCATGACGCAGGCGGCAGTCAAGTTCAATCCCGACAAGATCAAGATGGACGATCTGGCGAAGTCCGGTGGAGCGCCGGACGAGACTGAGTAGCCCGCTTCGTACTCCCCTCCTTGTTTCTGTACGGATTACCCATTTAGAATAGTTTTTTGTTACTCGTGAAAGGAGGCTCTGCATGAGTCTGGCCGATAATAAATGTATTCCGTGCCGTGGTGGAGTGCCACCTGTGGCGAATGATCGTGCCGAGGCCTTGTTGAAAGAATTAGGGCGAGGGTGGTCACTCAACGCACAGGGTCACCTTGAGCGACTCTATACATTTAAAGATTTTGCTCAGGCGCTCGCCTATGTGAACAAGGTGGGTGTGATCGCGGAGGCGGAGGGCCATCATCCGGATCTCTATCTCGCTTGGGGTAAGTGCAAGGTTGAAATCTGGACACACAAGATCAACGGCCTGACGGAGAGCGACTTTTATCTGGCGGCGAAGGCAGACCGGGAATTTGAGCCATTCAGGGCCGCTGCTAGTTAAGCACCAGATAGTTTCCAGACATGAACGTAGGAGGCGGCAGATGAGCGATGAAGCAAGAGTTGCGCTCGTCAACATGCCGTTTAGTTATGCCAAGTATCCATCAATTCAGCTTGGCACTCTCTCTACACTCCTAAAGTCCAATGGGATCCCTGTCGATTGCCATCACTTGAACGTCCGGTTTGCCCACCTGATCGGCGTCGAGTTACACGAGGCAATCTGTGAGAAGCGCGCACTCTTTGGCGAGTGGCTGTTCTCCTCCCTCCTGTTTCAAGACAATCCGAAACGCACGGAGTACCCACGCATATTCAAGCCGGTCTTTGAACAGCTGTCCCAAGAGTGCAGCAAACCAATTGGCTACTTCGAAGAGATGGCGACCCGCATCGCGCCGCAATTTCTCACTTGGGCCCTCGCCACCATCAATTGGGGACAGTATAAGTTGGTCGGGTTTACCTCGACGTTCGATCAGAACGTCGCGAGCCTGACGATGGCCAAGCTCATCAAGGATCTGTACCCCGACGTGACGATCGTCTTCGGCGGAGCCAACTTCGATGGCGAAATGGGCCTCGAACATTTCAGGGCCTTTCCCTTCATCGATCACGTGGTGGTTGGGGAAGGAGAAGAAAGTTGCTTGCCGTTCGTCCGTCAGGTGCTGGCCGGCAAAACAGGGGGCTATCCGAACGGCGTGACGTACCGTCAGGGCGACAAGATCATGCTCACACCGAATGAATCACTCTTTTCCGATTTTGCGAAGGCCGGCCCGCCCGATTATGACGACTACTATGCGTTACTTGCTGAACTCGGGCAGACGGCGCAGGGACTCGATCGCATCCTCTTGTACGAAGGCTCTCGTGGCTGTTGGTGGGGCGAGAAACATCACTGTACATTTTGTGGACTCAATGCCCAGAGCATGAAGTTCCGAGCGAAGGCGCCTGGGCAGGTGTTACAAGAAATTGCCGACCTCTCTCAGCGCTACGATGCCGTCCGGTTTCGTCTCGTCGATAACATCATCGACATGGCCTATATCGACAATCTCTTCGGCAAGTTGGCGGAGGATCACTGCGACTTGGATGTCTTTATCGAAACCAAGAGCAATCTGCAGAAACGCCAGATCAAGACCTTGGCTGCTGGTGGCGTGAAATGTATGCAGCCGGGTTTGGAGAGTCTGAGTGTCAATCAACTACGCGCGATGGACAAGGGCGTCACGCCGATGCAGAACATCATCTGCCTCAAGTGGAGCCTCTATTATCATGTGATGGTGTCATGGAATATTTTGCTGGGATTTCCAGGCGAGACCAACGAGGACTATCAGCGTCAGCTCGACCTGATTCCCTCCCTGCTGCACCTGCAGCCGCCGGAAGCGACAGGCAAGTTTTGGCTGCAGCGCTTCAGCCCCTACTTCACCAGGCCGCACGAGTACGGTATCCGCATTACCGGGCCGGGGATGGCGTATGAATATGTGTACGATGCGCGGCAGGTTGATCTCAAAAAGATCGCCTACGATTTTGAGTATGAACTCGACAATTGGCCAGTCGATCCTCACCTGTATCAAGAGCTCGTCGCTGCAATCGAAGGCTGGCAGCGAATGCATAAGTCAGGGGATCGGCCGTTTCTGTATTACTCGAAAGCCCCGAGCTACGTAACGATCTATGATGGCCGGAATCCGAAGGCCCCGACTCGTCGGAGGTATGAAGGCTTGGCGGCGCTGGTGATCGAGATCTGCAATGAGTCGGCAAAGACGGTGGAGCAGATTCGAGCCACGATGGCGGGGCGAGCTGCTTGTGACGAGGTAGCCCTCTTACCAATCCTCAACGACCTCACAGTGCAGCGTGTCTTGTACGAAGAGCGGGGGAAGTATTTTACCCTGGCGATTCCGGAGAATCCCTATCTCTGATTCTCCTTAAGCTGACTACATCGACAGCTTCTCCGCCACGTTTCGCATCTGCACGCCATGAACAAGTGATGCGCCGCCGCGGATAGCGCAAGCGACGTGCACCGCCTCGGTCATTTCTTCTACATTTGATCCCTTTTCCAGCGACGCCTGCGTGTAGGCGTCGATGCAGTAGGGACATTGCACGGTATGGGCGACGGCCAGGGCAATGAGTGCCTTCTCTCGCTCCGTCAACGCGCCCTCCACAAACACCGCGTCGTAGTAGCTCTTGAATTTCTCCCACAGGACTTTGTTGCCTTTTCCGATGTCAGCAAACTTGCCAAGATCATGCGAATGGTAATACGAGTCCATGAGGAACCTCCCTGGTGATTCGATGATGTGGAGAAGAAAGAAGTCGCGAGATGAAGCGATCAGGCATGGCCCGGAGGGATAGGCTCGACATTCGCCAGAGCTTCGGAGAAGCGATTACCAACGATGTCGGTCACCTGTGTCATGAGATCTTTTACTTCCTGCCATTCGGTAGGCAACAAGTCCTGCTTCAACTGAGGATGGATTGCCCATTGGGCTTCGACTTGTATTCCTTTCCGGCTGACGAGCACGCGGAGCAATTCCACGTCCCAGGCCGGATCAGCAGAGTGATCACCGGAAAGACTGTTGTTCGGTTGTTCTGGTGGAGGGACGGCACGTGCCATGGGAAGACTCCGGTTGATCAATATTCACAGCATACCGTATCCACACTCGGGTTGTACATTGGTGGGGGAGCTTCACGAGGCACATCTCTATCGTGTGTTCATGTTCGTGGAGCATCTTGCTGGAGAACCTGGAGCATCGCCTCGTGGATTTGTCCATTACTCGCGACCAGCTCTTGTCCGTAGATGGAGAGATCCTTTCCGCTGAAATCAGTCAGCTTCCCACCGGCTTCTTTCACAATGACTGATCCAGCCGCCATATCCCAGGGATTGAGCTGGACTTCCCAGAACCCGTCGAAGCGCCCTGCTGCCACATAGCAGAGATCCAATGCCGCAGAACCCGTTCGCCGAAGTCCCTGTGCCTTCATGGCAAACTTGGCAAAATGATCCAGGTTGTTGCGCGGTGTGTCTCGGATGTCATACGCGAAGCCTGTCACCAGTAGGCTGCTGTTGAGCGTCGCCGTCTTGGAGACGTGGATGGGATGACCGTTCAACTGAGCGCCACGATGTTCAATGGCTGTGAAGAGTTCGTCCCGCGAGGGGTCAACAATCACGCCAAGAATACAGCGCCCCTCATACTCAAGGCCGATAGAGACGCAGTAGGTGGGGTAGCCGTGAGCAAAATTCGTGGTGCCATCGAGTGGGTCGATGACCCAGAGATAGGGTGACGGGACCTCCTCAATACGGCCACGCTCCTCGGCTAGGAATCGATGGGTGGGGAAGCGAGCCCGGATATGGTCGATGACACACTGTTCAGCGGCACGGTCCGCGTCCGTCACTAGATTGATTGGATTCTTATACTCGATGCGGAACCCAGAACTCGCATAGGTCCGGAGGAGGGCGCCCGCTTCTTTGCCGGCGGCAATCGCCGTGTCGAGCAGGATGTCGTGGGACGGGTGGTCATGAGGAATCGGCACGCCGGATTGTAGCATGCCCTGCATGTCATCGAGCGGGTAACGGTGCTTTTCAGAGAAACAAGCCTTCCCTACAATGCACAGGCAAGGAATACATGTGTGCAAGAGTATGTTTATTGAGCGAACATATTATTTGAATCAAGAAACTTGACAGAGATTAGAAGCAATGCTATAAAGCAAGCATGCTTTACGAGAGGTGCTTGTGGATGAATTAAGAGACATTCTCGTTGGGCTAGATCAACGGATTAACGCCTACAAGAGTCGTTTCCAGGACCTGGAGAAGAAGCGTCGTCGTTTAGATGATGAAATTGCGACGATTAAGAAGTATCTCGAGCTTGCTGAAACTCTCTACCGCGTCGAGGCCGACAAGGCCAAGCTTGCCAGTCTCTCTAACCAAATTATTCCTGCAGACGACTCCAAGGGTATTCGGTCTCTACAGGTCATGGATGTGACCGATCAATCTCGAGAAATTTTGCTTGGCCGAAGTAAGTACGTTGGGAAAAGCGTCCCGCAAGCGGCCTATGAGATCCTCCGTGAATCAAACCGCTCCATGCATGTGAAGGAGTTGGTGCAGCGTCTCATCGAAGGCGGGTTGCAGATCAAAGGGAAAACGCCGCTGACATCGATTGCCACGTCGCTCAAGCGTGACAAGCGGTTCAGGAAAGTCGGTCCCAACACGTTCGAGGCGTTAGACGATATGTTGATTCAGGCGGTGTAGCGATCAGTTAACGGGCCTAGCGTGATACAGCGAAGGGGGGTGAGACTCTTGGCGACAAAGAAAGCAGCAGCAAAGAAGAAGAAGAAGTAATCCCCGCTCTAATGCGATACGCCGGGGGTGAGGCCACTCACTCCCGGCGTAGCATACTGCGATGTGTTGGAATAAAGAGCGCGTCCTACCAGAAGATCAGCAATTAGCCAGATAATAATCTCTGCAGACTACTAAGAAGCCTGAAGTGCGACAGCTGGATGAAGGTGAAGCGCGTGTGCGATCGATCGCTTCCCTTCTCCTGCGGGGTCTGCGTTGAGAAGCACCCACTTCTCTGGTTGGGTCAGGATCTGCTGGACCAACCGCGTGTGGAGTGCATGTCCTGACCGGTCTGCAACGATGTGACCAATGAAGGGCATCCCCATAAGAGAAAAGTCACCGATCAGATCAAGGATTTTGTGGCGGACAAACTCATCGTCGAATCGGAGGCCGGATTCGTTGACGACCCCATCATCCGACAGGACAATGGTGTTGTCCAGGGTTCCGCCTTTGCCGAGCCCACGAGCCCACAAGGCTTGGACTTCGTACAGAAACCCAAATGTCCTGGCTTCGGCGATCTCATTCTCAAACGCACTGGCGGAGCAATCATAGGCATAGGTCTGCGTGTTGATCAGAGGATGTTCATAGTGAATGGAGTAGGTGATCTTTGGGGTGGGGGAGGGCTCGATCCGAACACGCTTCGACCCCTCGGCCACTTCGATCGGCGCCATAATCTTAAGAAACGCTTGCTTCCGATTCTGGGGGACAATACCGACGGATTGAATCAGCCGGACGAAGGGCGCGGCGCTTCCATCCATGACGGGAACTTCGCTTGCCGATACATCAACGAAGACATTGTCGACATGAAGGCCTGACAGCGCCGAGAGCAGATGCTCAATGGTCTGAACTTGGAACCCATTGCCACTGATGGCTGTACACAATTCGGTTGGGACGCGATGTCTAATGGAGGCCGAAAGATGCGCATCAACGCTCGTTTTGCGATTGACAAAAACCACGCCGGTGTCAGGGGGGGCGGGTCGTAGTGTAATCGACGCCGACTGGCCAGAATGGAGTCCCACACCAGAGCAGGTTACTGCCGATGCCAAAGTTTGTTGATTGCGCACAAGTCCTCCCTTATAGAGACAAATGCTTAAACACGATCATCTCGATTTATGTCAAAGCAATTCATGTGCCTGCGCTGTATATATGTAAGATATTGTTATCAAAGTACAATATAATAAACATTCAAAAATGGAGCTGTATCTAAAAAGGCACAACTGTGTATTTCTAGGGATGGCCAGAACGAGAATGAAGATTCCGTTAGTTCAATTGCACAAGAAATAAGAGGGGTCGCACCGGGTAGTACCATGCGAGCGCTATCCACATCATTCAGAAAAGTCGAAAGCGGTCGGTTCTGTCCCATGATGTCACGGACATCGTGATTGCCTGCGTGGTTAAGTTGTTAGGGGAAGAGGCCGCTAGGAACTGGACGGGTTACTCGGAGAACGGGACGCCACCATGAGGAGGTTCTTCAGGAACCAAGCCGACGACTGTTCTGTTGGTTTTGTCTAGCCTCACCAGCCTTCCCGCGATTACAGATACACTGCGAATGGGGCCTGGGAAAGGCGGGCGGACAAAGTTGTGGGAGAGCTACTGTGTGATTAGCATGCCGACTGTAGTGGGGAACAGCATGTCAGAAAAGTAAAAATACTGGGGACAGTGTGAGCCAGAGAGTATCATAACAAGAAGTTGTCGACCACTGCAGCTGGTTGGTGTGCGATCTGCATAGAGCTGCGTCTGAAACCTGTAGGCGCAGTCCTGGTCTCAGGCTGTGAGCTTCCTCGTCGTGGGGCCGCATGGAGGTGTATCGATCGGTTGTTCACAGTAGGTTTGGATGCGGGTGAGCGCGAGCCATGAAAGCGCCAGATGTTATGAGGAAGATGACTAAGCGAACAAGGAGTGCCATCAGCTGGGTTGGGTGTTGAACGCTTCGATATAGAGCGTCAAGCGGCAAGAGATACACACGACGTACGGGAAGTTATGCGAGTGACCCCCTTAGTTTGGATCAGTCTCGGCTTGGTCAGCTTGACGATCAGCGTGATGTTGGCCGGCTCTTCACTTGTCGATCTCGTGCCCAATCATGATCGTCAGGTCTTCGAATATCGTCGCGATTTAGCCGAAGCCCTAGCCGTTCAATACTCCGCATTAGCGGCGCGGGATCAGATTGAAACGATTCAATTTGCCATGGAGACGCTGGCCAAGCGGAATCACGAAATCTCGTCACTGGCGCTCCTTCAAAAAGACGGCAGCATTGTTGCGCAAGTTGGCGCGCATGCACAGGCTTGGGTTCAGCCGCCGGGTGAACAGTCGACGCTTCAATCCCTTCAAGTCCCGATCTTTTCCGGAGATCAGCCCTGGGGTGTGCTCCAATTGGCGTTTCGTGAATCTGAAGGCTCAGACATAGACCGCTTTCTTTCCGATCCATGGATACGCTTCCTTGCGTTTGTGGGCGTGATGGGGTTCATCGGCTACCTCTTTTTCATGAAGCGCACGCTCCGTCAGCTCGATCCCTCCGGCATTGTTCCGACACGTGTGAAGGCGGCGCTCGATGCCCTGACGCAAGGTGTGGTGATGATCGATACGCGAGACCTGATCGTCCTCACCAACGATTCGTTCAGTCGCGCTGTGAATAAGCCTGTGACATCGTTGATTGGCTCCGATCTCGGGACGCTTGCCTGGAAGTCGGTGACTCCGACGGATTCGCTCATGGTGTATCCGTGGACCAGGGCCATTATGGACCGGCAGTCTCTCGACAATATCCCGCTCATTATGAATCGCTCCGATGGGGACCAGCGAAAATTCATCGTCAATACGGTCCCGATTATGGACGACGGGTCCACGGTCAGAGGGGCGCTCGTCTCGTTTCACGACGTCACCGAACTGGATCGAGCCAATTCTCAACTTAAGGATGCGAACAGTGAATTAGAGGCATCCCGTGTCCAAATTTTACAGAAGAACCAGGAACTCGAGGCCACGAATACGACTTTGCACGTCGAGATGGATCAGCGGAAAAAAGCTGAGGCGGAGAAGGAAAAGCTGTACCAGCAACTCATGAATGCCTCGCGCCAAGCGGGTATGGCGGATGTGGCGTCCAGTGTGCTGCATAATGTCGGGAACGTTCTCAATAGCATTAATGTGTCGACGGATACGCTACTCAAAACGCTTAAAAAGCCGATGGTGGGCGATGTCTGTCGGATCGCATCGATGTTCAACGAGCATCAGGAAAATCTACAGGAATTCTTGACGGTCGATCCGAAAGGCAAGCAGATCCCTTCCTATCTTGGCTTGGTGGCTGAATCCCTGAGCGGGAGCCATCAGACGATCCAAGGAGAACTCGACTCGCTTGTGAAAAAAGTCGATCACATCAAGCAAGTGATCATGTCACAGCAAGATATTGCCCGCGCAGGGAATATCCGTGAGCCTGCGTCCGCTGAAGATTTAATGGAACAGGCGGTCGTGATGGCGCTCCCCGAGCCGGAGAAATGCCACATCCAAATCGTACGGGACTATAGCGCGGTCCCCATGATGATGACGGATCGACACCAAGTCTTGCAGGTATTGGTCAACCTGATCACCAACGCGAAGAACGCCATGGTGGAACACTCGGGAGGCACCCGCCGTCTCACGCTGCGCATCGGAGTGCTTTCCGCTAAGGCCTTTGCTCAATTTGAGGTGATCGATACCGGCATCGGGATCAAACCGGAGCATCTTCCTCGGCTGTTTGCACAAGGCTTTACAACGAGAAAGGCCGGTCATGGACTTGGGCTCCATAGCGCGGCCATTGTTGCCAAAAATCTTGGCGGAACGTTGCACGGGCAGAGTGCGGGCGAGGGGTGTGGTGCTACGTTCACTCTGGAGCTCCCGTTGGTCGTGGTGGAAGCCGCAGCATGAACAGCGATCAGACTACCGACAATCGGCGCGTTCTCGTCATCGACGATAACAGTAACATCCATGAAGATTTCCGTAAGATCCTGATGCCGCCGGCCGATTCCGATTCATTGGCTCAAGCTCGGGCCGCCTTGTTTGGAGAGGTTCCAACCCTGCCATCACAAATACGCTATGAGCTGGGCTTCGCGAGTCAGGGACGAGAGGGATTCGGTCTGGCTCAGAATGCTTATCAGAGAGGGAATCCGTATGCGGTGGCATTTGTGGATATGCGGATGCCGCCGGGATGGGATGGACTCGAGACCATCGAGCATCTGTGGTATGTCGATCCTGATATCCAAATCGTGATTTGTTCCGCGTATTCTGATCATCCATGGGAAGATGTGAGTCGTCGTATCGGAGACACTGACAAGCTGCTGGTCCTGATGAAACCCTTCAACAGCATCGAGTTGGTTCAACTCGCGAACGCGCTGACGAAGAAATGGAATCTGGCACGCTCCGTCAAGCTGCAGATTGATAGTCTCGCGTTCAGCGTGAGCCAACGAACAGCCGAGTTGCGGGACGCGAATGAGCGTCTGCAAGCAAACATTGTCAGTCGAGCTGCGGACAGACTGCCTGCTTATTCTCGGGACGATCTTGAGGCGACCCTCCGTCAGAAGGAAGAATTTCTAGCGATTATGAGCCATGAAATTCTGACCCCAATGAATGAACTCATCAGGAAAGTGCAGCTCCTGCTGGATAGTCCGCTGAATCCAGGCCAGCGTGAGCATGCGACGACACTCCAACGGTGTGCGCAGGATCTCCTTTCCCTCATCAACGATATGCATGTGTTCATGGCGAGTGGAAGACAAGAAACTTAGACCTAAGGCCGTGAGTCATGATGCTCTTCCTCTCGGCAGACAGAAGGACATGACGGATGATGGGCGACAACAATAAAAACCTTCGAATCTTGGTTGTTGACGACAATCGGGCCATCCATGAGGATTTTCGGAGAATCCTTGAAGCGCCACCCGAGGAAGAGGGGCTCCATCGCGCACGGGCGTCGCTGTTCGGAGAGACGCCACTTGTAGAGGCCCTGGATCGGTTTGAACTGGATTATGCGGATCAAGGACAAGCCGCGTTGGCCCTGGTAGAGATGGCACGCCGGGAAGAACGTCCGTATGCGGTGGCGTTTGTCGATATGAGGATGCCGTCGGGGTGGGATGGCTTGGAAACCATCGAACGGCTCTGGGAGGCGGACGGACGGCTTCAAGTGGTTATCTGTACGGCCTATTCAGACCATTCGTGGGCGGAGATTGCCGCACGGCTCGAGATGAGAGACCGGTTGCTCATCCTTCGGAAGCCGTTTGATTCCATTGAGGTCCAACAGATTGCCGCATCGCTGACCAGGAAGTGGGAGTTGGGACGGGACATCCGGCTGCAGATCGAAGGTCTCGTTGCACAGGTCAATACCCGCAATCGAGAACTCCAGGCGACGAACCAGCATCTCGAGCAGCAAGTGGCTGCGCGGACGGCTGAGCTTCAACAGCGCAACGATGAATTACAGAAAATGGTCGAGGCCCTTAAGGAGGCCAAGGTGGCTGCAGATAAGGCCAATCAGGCCAAGTCACAGTTCTTAGCCCGTATGAGCCATGAGATCCGGACGCCCATGAACGCGATGCTCGGCATGAATGAGCTGCTTCTCTCAACCTCGTTGAACGACCGGCAGCGTCATTTCGTCCAAACCATCCATCATTCCGGCGAGCAGTTGCTTCAGATCATCAACGACATACTCGACTTGTCCAAGATCGATGAGGACAAGATGGACCTCCGCATCACGGGGTTTGATCTGGTTGCAACTGTGCAGGATGTTGCCGGTCTGTTCCAGGAACCCTCGCGGCAAAAGGGACTTACTTTAGAATGTCAGATTGACCCCGAGTTACCTGCTGTGTGGCGAGGGGACGGCCTGCGCCTTCGGCAGATTCTGATGAACCTCGTGAACAATGCCATGAAATTTACGGAACGAGGGGGCATCCTGATTCATGTTGAGCGTCTCGAGGATCGCCAGGAGAAGGCCTTATTCAAAATAACGGTGTGCGATACCGGAATCGGTGTTCCTCTGGAGGCGCAGCAGAAAATTTTCGATCCGTTCGCTCAGGTTGATGGATCGATGACGAGGCGGTACGGAGGGACGGGTTTAGGACTCGCGATCGTTCAACGACTCGCCTCCTTGATGGGTGGAGATGTCGGTCTCACCAGTATCCCAGGAAACGGTTCCACATTTTGGTTTACGGTCTGTCTTGAGAAGGTGAGTGCGAACGACAGAGCTAGTCTAGAGAGCAAACAGGCGGATTGCCACTCGACGCCTGACGTATTGATCACTAGGAACCAAGACAGGAGCCCGGGCGTCCATTCCTCCAAGCCACGGTCACGTGCGCGTATTCTCTTGGCTGAAGATAATCCGACGAACCAAGAGGTCTTTCTTCGCATGCTGGAGATCTGTGGAGAATCAGCCGATACGGCGGGTACGGGTCGAGAGGCGATCCAGGCGCTTGAGAGGCGCCCATATGACCTGGTTCTTATGGACTGCGAAATGCCGGAGATGGATGGATTGACTGCGACAGCAGAAATTCGTCGACGAGGATTTACGAGAGGGGACGGTAGGCCTGTCACGATTCTCGCATTGTCAGGTTACGCAGTGAGCACTGTCGAAACTGCCTGCATCGCGGGCGGAATGGACGGTTTCCTGCCAAAGCCGGTGGGGCTCAAAGAGATACAGAAGGCGGTCCGTCAGTGGTTGCCTGTCATTGGTTCCCGCGCCGCCTAAGCGGCATCGCCTGTTGGCGCAGTCGGAGAGAGCTGTATGAATACGGATATCGACAAGCATAGTCAGCACCTTCGAGTCTTGGTCATTGATGACAATCTCTCGATCCACGAGGACTTTCGCAAAATCCTTCAACCGGGAACGGAGACACAGAGGCTGGATGAAGCACGCGCGTCGTTATTCGGGGGTGAATCTTTTCAGAAGGCTCTTGTGCGGTTTGAGCTGGATTATGCAGATCAGGGGCAAGCCGCGCTGGCCCTCGTCCAAATGGCGTGTCGGGAAGAGCGGCCTTATGCGGTGGCGTTTGTGGACATGCGGATGCCTCCGGGATGGGATGGGATGGACTGGAGACCATCGAGCGTATGTGGGAGGCTGACCCAGAGATTCAGACGGTCATCTGTACGGCCTACACCGACCATTCCTGGGACGACATCATTCGCCGACTGGGCTGCGACGACCGTCTCCTGATCCTGCAAAAACCATTTTCCAGCGTGGAGGTCTCGCAATTGGCCGCTTCCCTAACCACCAAGTGGAAGCTGGCGCGTCAGGCACGCCAACGGTTAGAAGCGGCCGAGGCCGCCAACGTCGCGAAATCGCAATTCCTTGCCAACGTGAGCCACGAAATCCGCACGCCCATGAATGGTATTCTCGGGATGAGCGAACTCTTGCTGGGGACGCCTTTGAACGACAAGCAACGCCGGTACATCGAGACGCTCCACAAATCCGGAAATGCTCTGCTGCAGGTCATCAATGATATCCTCGATATCTCGAGGATTGAATCAGGCAAACTCAAGATCGAACGCATCACGTTCGATCTGCGTCAGCTTGTCAAGGATGTCCTGGAACTATTGTCCGGTCCCATTGAGAGCAAGGGGCTGAGGTTGACGGTCGTGCTCGCTGACAATCTCCTTCCGGAATACGACGGTGACCCGGTGCGCATTCGGCAGATCTTGACCAACTTGATCGGCAACGCCATCAAATTTACGACCCAGGGAGAAATCGCTCTCCACGTGGCGGTCGCTGAGGATACTGTCGATACGACAACGCTTTGTCTGAAAGTGCGGGACACAGGCATCGGCATCGAGCCCGCCGTCCAAACCAAGCTCTTTACACCGTTTACACAGGCTGACGGCAGTACTACGCGCAAGTATGGCGGGACAGGACTTGGGCTTGCCATTGTAAAACAACTGGCCCAGATGATGGATGGAACGGTGGGTGTCGAGAGCATCCTCGGCCAAGGATCGACGTTTTGGTGCACGATTCAACTCCAAAAGCCTTCCACTCAGACGGTGTTGGCGAAGGTGGTCTAATCCCTAGCCTCGTGCGGATAGAGGAGCTGTGACGAGTGTCGACGGATAGTCTCAATCAACGCATTCTCGTTGTGGACGACAACCCATCGATCCATGACGACTTCCGGAGAATTCTTCAACTCGACACAGAGTCGGAGGATCTTGAAAGGGCACGTTCGGCCTTATTTGGAGACGCCAGACTTATTCAGGCTCATGAGCCCTTCCAGGTTGATTGTGCGGATCAAGGACAGGTGGCATTGGACTTGGTGCAGGCTGCGAACAACGCGGGCAGACCGTATGCCGTTGCCTTTGTCGATATGAGGATGCCGCCGGGCTGGGATGGGCTCGAAACCATCGAGCAGCTCTGGAAAGTCGACGCAGGCCTTCAGGTGGTCATCTGCACGGCCTATTCCGATCAGCCTTGGGGAGAAATCAGAGAACGGATAGGGAGAACCGACAAGTTACTGATTCTGCAGAAGCCATTTAACAGCATTGAAGCCTTGCAGCTCGCCACCGCGCTCTGCTGGAAATGGGACTTGGCGAATAAGGCTGTTGGACAGCTGCATGAGTTGAGTCGTTTGGTTGAGGAGCGCACAGCGGAGCTCCAGCATGCGAACCAGCAACTCACGGACATCAACGGCGCCCTGATGCGAACCGTGGTAAATCTTGAGTCGGCACAGACAGAAATTTTACGGAAAAATGGCGAGTTGGAGCGTTTGGCCTCGCGCGATCCGCTCACCGGATGTCTGAACCGCCGTGCGTTCTACGCGCTGTTTGAGAAAGCGTTTGCGGAGAGCCGCGAGCACGGAGGCGAGCTCTGTTGTGTGATGGTCGACATTGATAACTTCAAGCGTGTGAATGATCGATATGGACATGCCGTAGGCGATCAAGCCATCCAAGCAGTCGCCAACTGTCTCTCCGCAGGGTTGCGGTTGACGGACACGGTCGGGCGCTATGGAGGAGAAGAGTTCTGTCTGATGTTCCCTCGCACGACGCTGGCCGAAGCGACGGATCTGGCGGAACGTTTGCGAATACGTGTTGGGGCTGAGGCGGGCAGCCGGCTTCGAATGGTATCTGGCTTGACACTGACGGTGAGCCTCGGGGTGTCGGCCCTCGCGTTTGGAGCACGGACGCCGTTGGAGCTGATCGATCAAGCGGACAAGGCGCTCTATGCTGCCAAGGAAGGTGGGAGGAATTGTGTCATGGCGCTCGCCGTGCTGGTCCCAGGAATGCATCCGTCCGAACAACTGGAGCTCCAAGTGAAGCGTGTGACGCCACGGTCTGGACTGTCAGGCGCTCGATAACATCCTTGGTACCTGCGATCACTCAGCGAGCGCGAACCACCACGCCGCTGTATTCTCGTGCATCAGGACACCTTTCCAACGTTCTCATGAGTCTTCGTGAATCCAAGCGGTGTATAATGATGGCGGATGGCACACCCGTCTAATCATTTCCAGTCCTCAGTCGGCCGTAAAGTCGTCATGGCCCTAAGCGGGCTGGGGCTCGTTCTCTATGTTATTTTTCACATGTTGGGGAACCTACAAGTATTCGAAGGATCCCATGCGCTCAATGGCTATGCAGCGATGCTCCGCGACATGCCGATCCTCCTCTGGATCGCCCGGATCGGGTTGCTGAGCCTTGCGGCACTCCACATCGTCCTGGCGATCCAGTTGACCTTGCGAAATCGTCGTGCTCGCCCGGTCGCCTATGCGGTCCGCGAGTATCGCCAAGCATCGTTTGCGTCCCGCACCATGGCCGTCTCCGGCCTTGTACTCTTACTCTTTATCCTATTCCACTTATTGCATCTGACGGTCGGCGTCATCGATCCCTCTTCTGCCGATCGTCTCGACACCGAAGGACATCGTGATGTGTATGGGAAGATCGTCCAGGCCTTTCAGAATCCATTTATCGTGGCGTGTTACTTGATGGGTCAGCTGGGGCTGGGCTTGCATCTGAACCATGCCGTCACCAGCAGTTTACAGACATTGGGGCTTGAACGCGCGGCATTCAACCGACTCATCAAGGCCGCTGGTCCCACGGTCGCGCTGTTGGTCGTTCTCGGCAATGTCGCCATCATCCTAGCCATCTTCTTGGGGATCGTACGCGGATGATGAAACTTGATCCGAAAATTCCTGCCGGCCCGCTGGAAACCAAATGGGACCGACATCGATTCAGCGAAAAATTAGTGAGTCCGAATAACAAGCGGAGAATCACGGTCATCGTCGTTGGCACCGGTCTTGCCGGAGCCAGTGCGGCCTCGACCTTGGGACAGCTCGGCTATCAGGTGGAGTGTTTTTGTTTTCAGGATAGTCCACGCCGTGCGCACAGTATTGCGGCACAAGGTGGGATCAATGCCGCAAAAAACTATCAGGATGATGGGGACAGTGTGGCCCGGCTTTTTTACGACACGATCAAGGGTGGAGACTTTCGTTCGCGAGAGGCGAATGTCTATCGGCTTGCCCAGGTCAGTGCACAAATTATCGATCAATGTGTGGCTCTCGGTGTTCCTTTTGCTCGTGAATATGGCGGGCAGTTGGCCAATCGATCGTTTGGAGGTGTCCAAGTTTCGCGGACGTTCTACTGTCGCGGACAGACCGGACAGCAACTGCTCTTGGGCGCCTATTCGGCGCTCTGCTGGCAGATTGAACGTGGACAGGTCACGATGCACCCTCGGACCGAGATGCTCGATCTGATCGTGATTGACGGTCAGGCCCGAGGAATCGTGGTGCGTGATCTCGTCACGGGACGGGTGAGTATCCAGACGGCCCATGCAGTGGTTCTTGCGACCGGCGGCTACAGCAACGTGTACTACCTGTCGACCAATGCAAGCGGCAGCAATGTGACGGCCACGTATCGGGCGTGGAAACAGGGTGCCGCATTCGCGAATCCGTGTTTTATGCAGATTCATCCCACAGCGATCCCGCCGGGGGACGAACATCAGGCCAAGTTGACCCTGATGTCCGAATCGCTCCGCAACGACGGACGGTTGTGGGTGCCGAAGATAGCTGCGGATCACCGGCCTCCTGGCGACATACCCGCCGAAGAACGCGACTATTTTCTGGAACGCCGGTACCCTCGTTTCGGCAATCTTGCGCCACGAGACATCGCGTCCCGTGCCGTGAAGACTGTGTGCGACGAGGGCCATGGCGTCGGCCCGGGAGGTCAGGGCGTG
Organism: Nitrospiraceae bacterium; assembly: GCA_919902665.1. GTDB lineage: Bacteria > Nitrospirota > Nitrospiria > Nitrospirales > Nitrospiraceae > Nitrospira_D. The sequence continues at coordinate 29,946 of CAKKRK010000001.1, read as the reverse complement.
TACCTGGATTTTGCCGATGTGCTTGAACAGCAGGGGCAGGATGTTGTCCACGAGCGCTATGGCAACCTCTTCGACATGTATAACCGGATCACAGGGGAAGATGCCTACCACGTCCCCATGCGGATTTATCCGGCGCCACACTATACGATGGGGGGGCTTTGGGTTGATTACAATCTTATGAGTACCATCCCGGGACTGTTCGTGGTTGGAGAAGCAAATTTTGCGGATCATGGCGCCAACCGGCTCGGCGCCAGCTCCTTGATGCAAGGGCTCGCCGATGGTTATTTTATCCTGCCCTATACGATCGGTCATTATTTAGCGACGGCGAAGCTTTCACCGGTTGGGGAAGATCATAAGGAATCATGCGCGGCGCTTCAGCGCGTGACGGGCAGGATCAGCCGCCTGCTGAACGCGAAAGGCCGTCGAACCGCAGCCTCATTTCATCGCGAAGTCGGCAAATTCTTATGGGATCACTGCGGCATGTCTCGCAACAAAGCAGGGCTTGAACTGGCACTGCGGTCGATCCCGGCCCTACGGGAAGAATTTTGGCGGAATGTCGTGGTTCCTGGATCAGGAGAAGCCTTCAACCAAGAGCTGGAATATGCGGGGAGAGTGGCTGACTATCTCGAGTTTGCTGAACTGCTCTGTCACGATGCGTTACATCGGGAAGAGTCGTGCGGGGCACATTTCCGCGAAGAGCATCAGACGGCCGACGGTGAGCCAAAGCGCGACGATACCTGTTTTGCGCATGTTGCCGCATGGGAGTACCGAGAGCATGCAGTACCTACCTTGCACAAGGAGCCTCTTGCCTTCGAATTCGTGCAGCCGACCACGAGAAGTTACCAATAATTGGTGAGGGGATGAGCGGGAGTAGAGAAAAGCGTTAAGAGAAAGCCTGGTAGCGGGTCATGACGTTCACATTAAAAATTTGGCGCCAGAAGAGTCCAGACGAGAAAGGCCGGTTTGTGACGTATGAAGCTCACGACGTCGGCCCCGGCATGTCGTTCTTAGAAATGCTTGATGGTGTGAATCAGGGATTGATCGCCAAGGGTGAAGAGCCGGTGGCGTTTGAGCAGGATTGCCGTGAAGGCATCTGCGGAAGTTGCTCTCTGGTAATCAATGGAATCCCGCATGGCCCGGACCGTGGCATGGCCACCTGTCAGTTGTACATGCGGCGGTTTCCAGACGGAGCCGTCATCACGATCGAGCCGTGGCGTGCGCGGGCTTTTCCCATCATCAAGGATCTGGTGGTTGATCGCCGAGCCCTGGATCGAGTCATGCAAGCAGGAGGCTATGTCTCCGTCAACACCGGTGGAGCGGTGGATGGGAACGTCTTGTTAATCGAAAAAGATCAGGCCGAAACCGCGATGGATGCCGCATCCTGCATCGGTTGTGGGGCCTGCGTGGCTGCGTGTAAGAATGCCTCGGCCATGCTGTTTGTGGCGGCCAAGGTGTCCCATTTGGCGCTCTTGCCGCAAGGGAAACCCGAGCGCACGCGTCGGGTGAAGACGATGTTAGACGCCATGGATCGAGAAGGATTCGGTTCGTGCGGCAATCAATATGAGTGTGAAGCTGTCTGTCCGAAACGCATCAGCGTCCGTTTCATCGCCACTCTCAATCGCGAATATCTCCGGGCCGGCGTCGTCGAATCCGGTCTTCCTGCTGAGCCGGAATCTCCCCACGCAGAGTCTGCCTAGCCGGTACGCTGACGGTAGGGCCTCTCCTCGTTGCGATTCGTCACCAAGCGCGATGCCGACCGCCGGTCGCCAATCTATTAAATGGTGTAAAAGGATGATGGAAGCCACTTTGCGCCAGATGGCAATCAGCTTGACTGTGGGGGGAAGGCCTTTATAGTGCGGTTATAGGCTGGTGGTGGGGTGGAGATGAGAAAGAGGCACATCGAATGAGTCGCCAGGTGACTTGCCCACGGTGTCACAAGGACGGCGTAGTGCGGGCACAACCACAGACTCCGCGTGAACTGGTTGCGGCGCTGGTTTGGATTGTTCCGTTCCAGTGTCAGGACTGTCACCATCGTTTTCTCGCCCGTCGCGTGAGCACGGCGGGATTCTCTCACCCGATTGAGCGCCGGGAACATCTCCGTATCCCTGTTCGTCTATGCTTATCGTTTTCCGGAGGAAAAGTGAGGGGCGAGGGTACCGTGCTGGACCTTTCCCTGGGTGGGTGCATCATCGAGAGCGAGACTCACGTCCGGGTTGACGATATTTTCTACTTGGAGATCGCCCTCGCCGAGGACGAAGCTCCCATCGAAGTCGCAGCCATGGTACGGTCAGTGAGCGCGCGCGGAATCGCCTTCAAGTTTCTTCGCAAGGCCCAAGAGAATAAACGCCTGCTCACCTTCATCCACTCACATTCGGGTTCCACGTCCAATGTCCTTTCCAAGGTTGTCGAGCCGATCGTCACCGGCTAACCTCGACTTCCCGGCCTAGATTGGCATCTCCCAGGCAGACGGCAGCGGATAGTCACTGATCAAGCGGTCATGTTCGGCGCCATCGTACGGCTCGATAGTCAGATCATGTTGATCCATCGGTTCCGTGCAGGCTGAAGAAGAGAACGCATCGATCAACGCCTGGGCCTTGTCTTTTGTTGAAAATCGACAGAGCCCGTGTTCGGGCATGCCTGACGATGGGTGCCAGAAGGCGAGGTCGATCGCACTGCCTTGATAGATCCCAAGGGTGCGGTGTCGCACTTGAAACCCACCAGGTTCATGGATCAATAGTTTCCGTGGCATAGCCCCTCTTGACCGACATATCTTAATGATTATCCCCATGGTAGCATGATTGCGAGAGCAAGGGACATTGCGTCCTGCTCTACGGTTGAAGGAGGGAACGATGGGGCGTACTTGGTGGAAAAAGATGGTGATGACTCTAGCGATGATCAGTGCGTGTTCTATGTCCGGTTGTGGGTACAACGACCTTCAAGGTCTGGATGAAGATACGAAGGCGGCGTGGAGTGAAGTGATCAATCAATACCAGCGTCGTGCCGACCTCATCCCTAATCTTGTTGCGACGGTCAAGGGGTACGCGGCTCATGAAAAAGAGACGCTTGAGGGAGTCGTGAATGCTCGAGCGAAGGCGACCAGCATGCAAGTGACGCCTGAGGTGCTCAAGGACCCGGCCGCATTCGAGGCATTTCAAAAAGCCCAAGCGGGACTGACATCGGCGTTAGGCCGACTGATCGCGATTGCCGAAAACTATCCGAACCTCAAGGCTGATCAAAGTTTCAGGGACCTCCAAAGCCAGCTGGAGGGGACAGAAAACCGGATCACCGTGGCGCGTAAGCGGTATATCGATCGAGTCGCGGACTACAACAAGATGGTCCGGTACTTCCCGACCAACCTGACGGCCAAGTTTCTCCTACACCTGGAAGAGCGCCCCAACTTTACCGTCGCCGATGAAAAGGCTGTAGCGAAACCGCCAGAAGTGAAGTTTTAAGTTGAAGGGGAAGCTGAGGCGAAGGGGGAGCGCATTCAGAATGAGCCGCCTCTCGTCCTGCTGGGTTCTCATAATCGTCCTACTCGCCGTCTTGCTTGCGACGCCTGCCGTTGCCCTCGATGTCCCTCCACTGGCCGGGCGAGTCGTCGATCTCGCCCATATCTTGCCGAATTCCACGGTTGAGTCGCTGACCACTCAACTGGCGGCGCATGAAACCAAATCAAGCAATCAAGTGGCTGTCCTCATCATTCCCTCTCTCGAAGGTGATGCGATCGAGGAATTCTCCCATCGCGTGGCGACGGCCTGGAAACTTGGCCAAAAAGGAACCGACAATGGCGCTCTGCTGTTGATGGCGATCCAGGAGCGCAAGGTTCGTATCGAGGTCGGGTACGGGTTGGAGGGTGTCCTAACAGACGCCCGCTCGGCACAGATCATCAGGAATGAGATCGTGCCTCGGTTTCGTGCCGGTGATATGCCTGGAGGAGTCATTGCCGGGATCAAAGCCATTCTAACGACAATCGAGGGGACCTATCAGGCGTCCGAGAAGACAGTCCCTCGACAGGAGAGCGATGTCATAGAGCAGGTCGTCGTGGCCGTCGTTGTTGGATTGCTCGTGGGGCTCGTGTTCATGAACGTCCATCGATTTATCGGCCCGGTTGCGGGAGCAGGGATCTCCACACTTCTGGCGCCTTGGTTAGTTCCGGCACTCCTGGCAAGCGGTATCACCGTACTCCTCCTGCTGGTGATTGGTGCCTCTGGTGCCGAGGGAAGGAGGAGTCGATCTAGCGGTATAGATGATTGGGTTTGGTACAGTAGTCGTGGCGGCGGGTGGGGCGGAGGTTCTCTTGGTGGCGGTGGTGGGTTTGGTGGGGGCGGCTTTAGTGGAGGCGGTGGCAGTTTCGGGGGAGGAGGTGCCAGTGGAAACTGGTGAGGGGCTGCGACTCACAGCCGAGGAGCGGGAGCGGATCAGGCTGGCCGTGCATGCGGCAGAAGAACACACGAATGCGGAGATCGTCCCAATGCTCGTCAGCCGGTCCGGGCTCTACCGAGACACGCAACATCGCGCTGGGTCGATTCTTGCCTTGTTCACCCTCACCCTATTGTTGAGCACTGAACTACTCTGGCTTCCCTGGGGCTGGCATGCGTCCAATGCCGCCTGGCTGGTACTGGCGACAATTCTGGCCTATGGTGCAGGGGTATGGCTCGGCACCTGTGACCCGATCGTTCGCCTGCTCACACCAACCGATCGGATGCGACATGAAGTCAGGCTCAGGGCTGAACGTGCCTTCGCGCGACATGCGGTCTCTCAGACTCGCGAGCGCACCGGTGTGCTGATCATGGTGTCTCTCTTGGAGCACCAGATCCACGTGTTGGCGGATCGACCCTTGTTGCAACAAGTGCCGAGTGAGCAATGGTCGAAGGTTGTCGAGGCTGCTGTCGATCGATTGAAGACGGGAGATGTCGTCGGTGGCGTATGTCAGAGTATCCAGACGTGCGGTCTGCTTCTGGCTGAAGTGTGCCCTGGTCGTCCAGGAGACAATCCTGATGAATTATCGAATGAATTGGTCCAGGAGCCATAAAACTCCGCTCCCTTCCGTTCCGTACTCAATAAAACACCGCAGTCAACCGATAGGTAAGAGACTTGGCGGGACCGTTCAGCTCAGCCGGACTATTTGGATAAGGAGGGAGCCATATCATGTGGAAGCAGGAAGAGACAGCAGGGGGAGTGGGAGAGCAGGAACGGGAACAGTGGGTGGAGGCCAGGCGTAACCCATCAAAGAGCGGGCCGATTCTTCCGGATGAGGTGGCGTTCGTCGGTAAAGATGTTGAGTTCAAGGGGGTCATTACCTATTCAGGCACGGTACGGATTGATGGATCCTTGGAAGGCGAAATTCACACCGACGGCGGCTTGCTCGTTGGGCCTGAGGCAGTTCTCAAGGCCAAAGTCTCAGCCGGGACCGTGGTGTGCCAAGGAACCATCCACGGTGATATTCACGCGAAGGACCAGATTGTGCTCCGTGCTCCGGCCGTGGTGGAAGGGAGTCTGATCACTCCGGTTCTTTCGATGGAAGAGGGTGTGGTGTTCAATGGGACCTTGGAGATGAAGCCGCAGGCCAAGGCTATGGGCTCAAGGGACGTAGACGCAAATGTCGTAAGCATCACGAGTCGGCCGCCTGTTCAACGACTCGCGGCGTGATGAGCGTTCAGAGCCTCTGGCGCGAATCGATGACCAGCGCCAGAGGCGGCTCCGCAAGAAATCAACTCACGGTCTTTACTTCTTTTTATAATCGCGCATCACTCCACTTGGTGATGACTCACTGACTCGTCCGCTCAATCCAAACTGTGAATTGGTTTGTACGCAGCGGTACGCTTGAGAAGCTCTTTACGCCTCGTCTGCATGCGCCGATAGACGGCCCGCGAGCATTCCGCTAGAATCCGATCCATGTCAGAGTCTCCCGTTTCGGCCGGTGCTCCCACCAAACCCCAGGACGAGAATCAGTCGGTCGTCAAAGCGGCTGGGATGATTGGGGTTGCGACCTTCTCCAGTCGCGTGCTCGGTTTTGTCCGTGACATGGTTCTCGCCAAGCTGTTCGGCGCCACGCCGGCAGCTGATGCCTTTTTCGTCGCCTATCGTATCCCGAACTTGCTTCGTGAGCTCTTTGCTGAAGGATCGATGTCCGCCGCGTTCATTCCCGTCTTCACTGAATATCACACGCTCAAGTCCAAACAGGATGCGTGGGAGTTGGCCAGTGCCGCCTTTACAACGTTGCTGACCATTGTGACTGGCATTACCATACTTGGGATTTTGGCGGCGGCGGGTATTGTCTGGATCTTGGCTCCGGGGTTCCATGATGATCCGACCCGGCTTGAAATGACGACGTTGCTCACGCGCATGATGTTCCCCTATCTCATTTTTATCAGCCTCGCCGCGCTGGCCATGGGGATCCTCAATTCTCTGCGGGCCTTCGCGGCCCCGGCGTTTTCTCCGGTCTTTTTCAATCTGTTCATCATCGGGTGCTCGCTCTTTCTGGCGCCGACCATGCGGGAACCCATCCTTGGTGTCGCCATTGGTGTCGTCGCCGGTGGCGCGGCGCAGTTTGCGATGCAATTGCCTGGGCTCAAGCTGCGCGGCATGTTGTTCGGATTCACGTTCAATCCCGGCCATCCCGGTGTGCGAAAGATCGGTCGATTGATGATTCCGTCGCTGCTCGGGTTGTCAGTGACACAGATCAATATTACCGTGAGCACGATTCTGGGGTCGTTTTTTGCCGGTGGCCCGACCTATCTGTTTTATGGCATGCGGCTCATTCAGTTTCCGCTCGGCATTTTTGGCGTGGCCTTGGCAACGGCCATCCTTCCTACCTTATCGGCACAAGCGGCACGAGGCGCGCTGGATGAACTCCGCACGACGCTTGGGTTCGGCCTGCGCATGATCCTCTTTATCATTCTGCCGGCGATGGTGGGCTTGATTTTGCTGCGGACGCCGCTTGTGCATCTCTTTTTTGAGCATGGCACGTTTACGGCGCACGATACCGCTGAGACCGCCTTTGCGGTGCTGTGCTATGCCCTTGGCTTGTGGGCATTCGGGGGGGTGCGCATTATTGTCTCGGCGTTCTATTCGTTGAAAGACACCACGACGCCGGCCATTTCTGCTGCGATTGCGGTGGTGGCGAATATCCTGTTTTCGCTGGTACTGATGTCGCACCTTGGGGCGGCAGGGCTGGCGCTTGCAACCGCGCTGGCTGCGATGGTCAATGGCGGAATTCTCGTGGTGGTGTTGAATCGTCGGCTGGGCGGTGTCGAGTGGAAATCAGTGATCCGCTCGGCTGGACGAGTGCTGGTGGCCTGTGTGCCCATTGTCATGGCCTGTTGGTGGGTGGCTGGTGCCCAGGTCTGGACTCAGCCCGACGACTGGGCCGAGAAATCAGCCATGCTTGTCGTTGCTATTGGGTTGAGTATCGTCGGATATTTTGGCGTCCATGCCTTGTTTAGGTCGGATGAATTGGGTGTGGTGTGGGAGATGGTGCGGAGAAAGTTGGGACGATTCATCGGCTAGTTAGGAGCAGTATGATGAGGCGTGCGATAGTATTTAAGTCGCCCTGGGGCTGGATGGGGATTGTTGAATCTTTGAAGGGGATTCAAGCGATTGTTTTGCCGAAACAGTCCAAACAGGCGGTTGAATCCAGCATCAGCGCACAGTTTAGCGAGCCAGTGCAACGGGGAGAGTCACCCAGTCTGGAGACAGCTCGTCGTCAGCTGTTGGACTATCTGACTGGGAGACGGACGTCCTTCGATCTACCCCTTGATCTCACGGAGGGAACGACGTTCCAACGGCAGGTCTGGCGGACGTTGCAGCGTGTGCCATATAGCAAGTTGCGTTCGTATCGATGGATCGCTGCGCGTGTGGGTGGACCTCAGTATGCCCGTGCGGTCGGCAACGCGGTCGGTGCGAATCCGTTGCCGATCGTGATTCCTTGTCACCGGATTGTCGCCCACGATGCCTCGCTCGGAGGCTTCTCCTGCGGGTTGTCGATGAAACGGAAATTGCTGTCGCTTGAAGGGACGCTCACTCAATTGCAGCGAGGATGACTTCAGGCGATGAGAGCAGTCTTTCAGCGCGTTACCAGTGCCTCAGTGGAAGTCGATGGGAAGGTTGTGGGCCGGATCCAACAGGGTATGATGGTGTTGTTGGGTGTCGCGAAAGGCGATGACGCGTCTGACGCGAAGTATCTGGTCGACAAAATCCGGACCCTCCGCATCTTCGCCGATGAGCAGGGAAAGATGAATCGATCGCTCACGGATGTCGGTGGAGGGGTGCTGTTGGTCTCCCAATTCACGCTGTTGGGCCGGACAACCAACGGACGCCGCCCCAGTTTTGACGGGGCTGCGCCTCCAGACCTGGCCAAGCGCCTCTATGAACAGGTCGCAGCGGATTTGCGGGCATGCGGGACGCCGGTTGAAACGGGTGTGTTTGCCGCCCATATGCAGGTGGCCTTGGTGAACGATGGGCCGGTGACGTTCGTGGTGGACAGCAGGGAGGGATGCTAATCCAGGCTCAAGATCCGGCAGTGGAGTTCCGATAGAATCAATCAGAGTGGAAATCGGTTCCCAGTCGGGATCTGGTATACTGCACACGAGCCTCATCAGACTTCTTAGGAGGTGGAGATGGGCACTCAAGTTCCGCTACGCCACCCGCTCCGACAACTCTTCGGTGCCTTAACCGAGAAGAGCTTTATGGAACATCTCGGCTGGCCCGATGCCAAGGTCACGTCATACGTCTCAAATCTTTTAGTCGATTTTACCTCTACGGATCAGCTCTATAAGATCAGAAATCGAGAGAATCAGCAGGTCGATTCGATTGTGGACTTACTCTTCGAGTCCGAGGTCATGCTCGAAGCCCAATCGCTGGACCGTGAACGAGATGTGCATCGCCATATCGGTGATTTCACCCTGTTCATGGCGGGATTGTTTCCTGAGTATCTTCGACGGCTTAAAACGGCTGGGCGCATCTATCACAAGGACTTTCTCGTGGACTATGTGAAGACCGGCAAGCGATCGTACGGAATCGTCGCGCAGATCGGACGTGATGATGCGGACACCAGCTTGCCCTTGTTTCAAAAACTGTCCGAGAACTTTGAGCTCTGTGTGACGGGTCTGGGTTTTGTGCGGTCCGATCTCGATCGCATGCAGAATCCTGCCTATCGGAAGACACAGGACTTGCTCTTGAATTGAAATCTGTCCGCCCCATCATCCTCGTGCACGGGGGTGCCGGCCCTCGTGCGATGACCTCACCGCAAGGCGCCTACCTGCGTGCCGCGCTGCAAGTCGGGTATCACTTGTTGGATCGGGGCAGCTCCGCGGTCGTTGCCGTTGAACAGACCATCCGTGTGCTTGAGCGCAGTGGACTCTTTAATGCGGGAACAGGAGCGCATCTGCAACTCGACGGAGTGCGGCGGATGGATGCATCCGTCATGGAAGGCGAGAGTTTGCGCGCCGGTGGGGTGGCCTCGATCGAAGGTATCGTGCATCCGATCAGCGCCGCCAGGCTCGTGATGGAAGAAACGGATCATGTGTTGCTTATGGGGCCGATGGCGACGAAGTTCGCCAGGCATTTCAAGATGGACCGCCAACCGTTCACGGGCAAGCCGCGCCGGTTTTCCTATGAAACGGTTCTCCGAAAAACCGCACACAATCGGGATCGGCATGGGACGGTTGGGGCTGTGGCTCTGGATCAGACAGGGACGGTTGCCGCCGGCGCCTCAACAGGAGGGATTGATCGCATGTTGCCAGGCCGAGTCGGGGATACGCCGATCATCGGCTGCGGGGTCTATGCGGACAATGAAACCGGTGCGGTATCGATGACAGGATTGGGCGAGGGCATCATGCGTTTGGCGATCGCCAAAGAGATCTGTGACCGATTACGACAAGGAAAGAGTCCAGCGCAGGTGGCGCGAGTTGTCCTCCAGAGGTTGGTGACTAGAATTCAGGGGACCGCCGGCGCGTTGGTCCTCACCCCTCAAAGACGATTCACCATCGCCCATGTGACGCCCCATATGGCGGCTGGATGGTGGGATGGGAAGGGAGAGCCGACGGTGAAAGACAGGTTTCGATGAGCAAGAGTTTGTTTCACCTCGCCTTTCCGATTCATGATTTCGACGCGACTCTGAGATTCTATGTGGACGGTCTCGGATGTGCCGTGGGGCGGCGGTCTAAACACGCCATCACGCTTGGTCTGAATGGCCATCAGCTCGTCGCACACCTCGCGGCGGAACAACCCTTGAAGCAGCAAGGCATCTACCCGCGCCACTTCGGGCTGGTTTTCCTATCGCAACAGGATTGGCAGGCATTGGCAGATCGGGCTAAGGCGAAGGGCCTCTCTTTCTACCAACAGCCGCGGGTGCGCTTTTCTGGGACCCGCATTGAGCATCGTACATTCTTTCTGGAAGACCCGTCACGCAATCTGATTGAATTCAAACATTACACCCATGAATCAGCGATCTTCGGCGAACAGGATGTTGGTGAAGTGGGTGACGCTTCGGAATATTCGGAGTAACTGCGGTTTGGAGGCTCTACTCATGGCTGTTCGGTGCGAGAGGCGCGGATTGCCGATCGATCCATTTCAGAATACGTTCGTGACGGCGAGTGAGGAACGTGGTTTTCCGCAGGGGATCATATCGACGCGGCGACGGCAACATGGCCGCCAGCCAGGCAGCTTCGTCGACGGTCAGGTCATCGGCTGACTTCCCGAAGTGATGACGGGCCGCGGCTTCAGCACCATAGACGCCCTGTCCCCACTCGGCGACGTTGAGGTACAATTCGAGAATACGCTTTTTCGTCAGATGCTGTTCAAGTGAACGCGTAATCAGGGCTTCCTGTGCTTTTCGAAACAGGGACCGTTCGGATGACAAATAGAGGTTTTTGGCCAGTTGCTGCGTAATCGTGCTTCCCCCACGCTTGAGCTCGCCTGCTTCGAGATTGTATTTCGCGGCCTCTTTCATTCCCTCCCAGTCGAATCCTTCGTGAGTGAAAAACGACGCATCTTCAGCTGCCACAACTGCATGGCGAAGGTGAGGAGAGATACGTGAGAGCGGCATCCACATCCACTGTCGTGGGGCAGCACGGCCTTGTTGCTTTGCCTGAGTCTGCCGATGGTCCATAAGCGCCGTCGATTTTGGATTGGCCCTTGCAAGGACGTCTACGTCTGGAAGCAGGATCAGCCAGGTCATGGCCAGGAGGCCCAACGGCAGTCCGATGAGTGCAGTGCTCCAGAGGAGCACACGAGTCACCCTGCGTCGGCTGGTTGACTTGGGAGGAGGAGGATCGTATGTGTAGTAACGCAGAAAGGTCGGACTGTGATCGGGCTTCTGTCTTGAATCCATTGATCAGCCTAACGCCATGAAAATCATCGCCGCTGAGTTTATCAAAAGTTGTGTGTCTCCAGAACAGTTTCCTTCCGGCACTCTCCACGAGGTAGCCTTTGTGGGGCGCTCCAATGTGGGCAAATCGTCGTTGATCAATTCGTTGCTCAATCGTCGAGATCTGGCAAAAATCAGCCGGACGCCAGGCAAGACGAGAGCCGTGAATGTGTTTCTCGTTTCGACCTCCGACCCGGATCTTTCGCAATTCCATCTCGTGGACCTGCCCGGCTATGGATTCGCCAAAGTGTCGAAATCGGTCCGCACCCAATGGGGACCGCTGATGGAAGACTATCTTGTCGACCGAGCCTCGCTGCTCACCGTCGTGATGTTGGTGGACAGCCGAGTTGCAACCGACCAGGATTCTCAGACTCTCGCGTGGCTGCGTTCGATCCACCGGAACCCCCTCATCGTTGCGACCAAGGTCGACAAGTTGAAGCCTGGCGAACGGGTTCGTACGCTCAAGCAGACCCATCGGGTCTTAGGACTCGCTGAGGGGGAGATGTTGATTCCGTATTCATCGATAACCGGGGATGGCCGGGATCAGGTGTGGAGAGCCATTCGCGACGTGGCCGGCAGCCTTCGCACGGACCTTGCGTGATCTTGGTTCAGCAGGATGCTGAAATGCCCGCCAGCGTCGTTCTCGCCTCGCTCAGAAGCTCAACGTAGGAAGGGCGGAGGTAAAGTACCTATCCACTCGCATGTGATCGAAGCGAGCGGTTTAAGCGAAGCTTGGTATGTACCTCGCTTCTTCGCTCGCTGCGGCCTTGCTCGAGGAACGGCGCGTCTTGGCGCGCCGGGGCTGGGTGGGGTGAGAAGGCTGGCCTTTTTGAGCATCCTGTAGTTGTCTGGGTATCCTACCGAATGAAAACTTCAGCTATCGGTGGGCTGTGCTCGTCTCGTGCTGGAACTTGATCTCGATGTAGGCCTTGTTCTTGAGTTCCACCAGCCAAGACTGATACATGTCCTCGCTCTTCCGCTGATGGACCAGCTCCTGAACTTCTCGCCGGACTTCCTCGAATGGGCGAAACTGTTTCGGCTTTCTGTCATCCATACGGATAATCTGGATTCCCTCAGGGCTCTCGATGATATCGGAGATCCCTCCAGGCACTAAGTGAGCGACGGCTTGCTCGATTGTCGGGATGAGTTCCCCCTGACGGACTAATCCGAGTCGTCCACCCTGCAAGGCGTTGGCGCCGTCGGAGTCGCGCATGGCGACATCTTCAAATTTTTCACCTCGTTTCAAGTCGTCCATGGCTCGGCGGGCCTTGGTCAAGGCCTCGGCCAATCCATCGGAGGAGCGGGGTTGAAAGAGGATCTGGCTCAGCTGGTACTCTTCGGGAAGAGCGAACCGATCGCGATGCTCTTGGTAGAACCGCTTCAGCTCGGAATCTCCGACGGTAATGTTGCCGCGAATATGCTGGTCGATGACTCGCATGAGGAGGAGCTGGTCACGAACGGTCTGTACGTCATTTGGATTGGTGATGCTGAGGGGACTGCCTTGTCGCTTCATCTGTTCAAGGGCTTGCTTTACTTCCAGATCAGAAACATCAACCTTTTTGGCCTTGGCTTCCTGCAGCTGCAAGCGCCGCTCGATAAGCTTCGTCAAGGCCATATATTCGGCCGTTTTCAACCGCTGGGCCAGATCGCTTCCCTGGTGTTCGCGAGAAAGCCGTTGTTGCTCCGTTTCAAATTCACGCGTCATATCTGACAACATGATCAATTCAGAATTGACGATCGCGACAATGCGATCTTGTAGCCGGGCTTCGGAAAAGGCCGGGGGCCATATCGAGATCATCAACAGGGCGAGTGGGAACACACGTGAAGCCAGCCATTCTGAATCGATCGGTATCTGTCTCATGATGCGTTCATCTCGTGGTAGAGAGCTCTGATGCACGATTCTACACGAAGCAGCGGGTTCGTGGAAACCGAGTGGAGGTTAACGTTTTCCGGTGTCCTCAGTGATATAGCGGGAGGCTTCGGCGAAGCGAACAGCGGCATTGGCCCGAATGTCGGCGATGACTTCTTCGAATTGTTTACGGCGCTTATCGGCCAGTAATTCTTGCCGAAGCCGTTCCTGCTTCGCTAAATCGGCTTGAATAACAGTCTCGTCAAGCGGGGTCAACATGACGAGGTAGTAGCCCTGGTCAGTCTTAATCGGCGCACTGACGATCCCGAGTTTGAGGGTGTGGAGCACCGCGTCGACTTCGGGGAGGACCAGACCTTTTCGATAGGGTCCGAGCTCGCCACCCTTGGATCTCGTTTTTTCGTCGATCGAGTAGCGCTGCGAAAACTTGGCAAAATTACCGCCTCGATTTACCTGTGCTTCAAGGTCTTTGGCGGCATACACATTGGGGAGAAGCATCGCCCAGACATTGGCCTTCAAGGGATCCAACAGTTGGCTGGCGTGTTTTTCGTAGTAAGCGTCGAGTTCGGCCTGGGTGAGCTCAACCTTCGATTGGAGCTTGTCTTTCAATAGCTCGTCGAGAATCAACTGCTCTTTATACCGTTGTGTCTTGTCTCGAATCGTATCGTCTTGATCAAGACCCCGGCGGCGAGCTTCCTGCATCAACAGCTCTCGGGTGATAAGCTCATCCAGGAACCGTTGCTTGCCCCCCTCCTTCTCGTAGCGGGAGCGTGTGGCTTTGGAGAGCTCGCCCCAGCGTAGATCGAATTCGGTTTGAGTGATGGCGCGCCCATTCACCAGGGCAACAACCGGTTCTTCCTGTCGCTCGGCACACCCCAACATCACCGGCCCCAAACCGGCTAAGAGGCTGGCAAACAGCCCAGAGAGACAATATGTCCTACAGAAGATTAGCAACCGGAAGGGCATCATACGTCGAGGTACATGTGGATCTCGATTACGAGACATTCGCATCCCTTTGGATGGTCTTGGTATCACAGAGATCAAGGCTTTGCAAGATTGCGTTGAGTTCCGAAAAAAGCGAGGGCCAGTCGCTCTGACGCATCTGGATCTCAAAAGCGAGGGGGCTCAGGAACTGCAGCCGCTTCTTCAGCTGGTCCATCAAGCGGTGGACGGAGCGCTCAGGGATGATGGCCTTCGGGTGAAACACAACTTTGGTCGTCTGGTCGTGTACTTCGATCGAGGCCAGGCGAAGGCGTTTGGCGTGGGTCCGGAGTTGCATGACTTCAAGCAGTCGTTCGACTGGTTCCGGAGGAGGGCCATAACGGTCCTGAATTTCCCCATGCAGCAGGGCCAGCTCGCCGATTTGACCACAAGCTGTCAGCCGTTTATAGAGGGACAGGCGGTGGTGCGGGTCGGTGACATAGTGCTCCGGAATAAACGCTGAAACCGGGAACTGCAGCGTCGGGTCAGGGTCCTCCTCGATCACATGTCCCTTCAACCGCTGAACAGCCTGCTCTACCATTTGCATGTAGAGATCCAACCCGATCGCGGCGATATGACCAGACTGCTGCTTGCCCAGAAGGTTGCCGGCTCCTCGGATCTCCATGTCTGCCGCAGCGATACGGAATCCGGATCCGAGTTCCGTGAACTGTTGAATCGCGATCAATCGCTTCTGGGCATCGCCGGTCAGTGTCCCTTCATCGGGAATGAGGAAGTAGGCGTAGGCTTGCTCTCCACCCCGCCCGACTCGTCCGCGTAACTGGTACAACTGTGCGAGGCCGAACAGATCAGCTCGATTGACGATAATGGTATTGGCGTTGGGGACATCGAGTCCGGACTGGATGATGGCCGATGCGATCAGGACATCCGCCTCACGCTTCACGAATTTCAGCATCACCGCTTCCAGCGGCCTCGCATCCATCTGGCCGTGGGCCATAACCATCCGGGCTTCGGGAACCAATTGGTGCAGCCATGCCCCGATTCGCTCCATAGTTTCGACCCGATTGTGGACAAAATAGATCTGTCCTCCACGCCCGAGTTCCCGCAAGATAGCGTCTCGTACGGCCTTCTCGCTGAACCGGACTACCTCCGTCTTAATCGCCAATCGTCCGGCCGGCGGGGTATCGATGATCGAGAGATCTCGCACGCTTGACATCGCCATTTGGAGGGTGCGCGGAATGGGGGTGGCGGTTAACGTCAGCACGTCGATCTGGGTGCGAAGTTGCTTCAGCCGTTCCTTATGTTTGACGCCGAACCATTGCTCTTCGTCGATGATCACGAGGCCGAGTTGCCGGAACACCACGTCTTTCTGCAGCAGACGGTGAGTGCCGATCACGACATCGACAGTTCCCGCGCCGACATCCTTCAGGGTCGCCTTAGTCTCCTTGGACGACTGAAACCGTGAGAGCAGCGCGACGCGCATTGGAAAGGACGCGAATCGTTCTGAAAAGTTCTCATAGTGTTGATGGGCCAGGAGCGTCGTCGGGACCAGCACTGCCACTTGGCGGTCATGTTCCACAGCCTTGAAGGCTGCGCGCATGGCGACTTCGGTCTTTCCGTAACCGACGTCCCCGCAGACCAGCCGATCCATGGGCTTGGTCGACTCCATGTCGCGGCCGATGTCCCCGATGGCCCTGAGCTGATCCGCTGTTTCTTCGTACTCAAAGGCGGCTTCGAATTCGTGGTACAGGGTTGTGGTCGTGCCATACGCATTCCGTTTCACCAGTTCGCGGCTTGCGTAGAGATCGATCAATTCTTGGGCCATTTCCTCGATATTTTTCTTTACCCGCGCCGTGGTCTTGGCCCAACTGGTACCGCCCAGGCGATCCAGTCGAGGGACATGGCCTTCGGCCCCGCCGTACCGTTGCACCTGATTCAATCGGTCGAGCGGAACATAGAGGGTGTCTCCACCGGAGAACTCAAGAATCAGGAAGTCACTCTCAAAATCCTGGACCGACAGGCGCTTGAGTCCTCGATATTTGGCGATGCCGTGCTGAACGTGTACGACGTAGTCGCCCACGTTCAGATCCTCCAGCGAAGAGAGGAAGGTTGCGGTTCTGCTTTTCGGCTGTGGTTTATGGCGGGCGCCCTTCGCGAAGAGCTCTTCTTCCGTCAAGAGCGCGAGCCGAAGGTCTCCCGAGAGAAACCCCGCCGACAGATCGCCGTGCAGCACATAAAACGGTTGCTTTCCGGTTCTCTGGCTGGACCAGGCCGTCGGGTTCCACGGGTCGGCAGGTAAATCGTGCTCTCGGAGTAAGGCGAGCAAGCGGTCAACTTGCCCGCGGCTTCGCGCGACCAAGACGACACGATGTTCGTTCCGGAGCCCTTCTAACAGGCTTAGGGTCTGGCTGAAGGCAGTACCCCTGATCCCGAGTCCAATAGTGCCTGGCGCTTGGGCGGAAAACGAAAACGTCTGATCCCAGGTCGAGTCCGGCGCCGCGAGAGGCTCAAGAGCCAACATGGGCCAGGGCGCGATCCGCTGTTGGATGCCCTCCCAGGTGAGAAAGAGTCGTTCGGGTGAGGGATATGGTTGTGTCGCATCCCGGTCGACATGGCGGAGATATCCGTCGTCGATCTTCTCCCAGGCAGTCTCGCAGGATTTTTCCAGTGCATCCGGTTGATCGAGCGCGAGGAAAGGAACCGCTGTGAGATAGTCGAACAGTGTGTCCATAGAATCGTACAAGTCAGGGCTTCGCCACTCAGCATCCGCTGGGATCGGTACGATCGCCTCCGGCGCATGTGGAGGCCGAACGAATTCTCGTGCAGGCAACACCCAGCCCTCGTTCAATTTTGCGATGGAGGTCTGGGTCGAAGAGTCGAACAAACGAATGGATTCGACATGATCTCCGAGAAACTCCACGCGGACCGGATTAACATATGCGGTCGAGAAGACATCAATGATGCCGCCACGGACGCTGAACTCTCCAGGAATTTCCACGACGGACACTCGTCGGTATCCCAGGCGAAGGAGATTGGTGATCAGCGATTCCCGTTCGAAGGCGGCACCCGTTTGGAAGTGAAAGATTGCCTGCTCGAATGTCGAGCGTGGGATGACACGATGCATGGCAGCGGCGACGGAGGTGACGAGAATGGTGGGTGGGTTGATAAGCAGGCGATGGAGTGTCGTCATCCGGTGTGCAATCAACCCGACATGCGGCGCCGTTGCTTCATAGGGAAGCGTTTCCCATTCCGGGAACCAGGCGAGGTCCTCGACCGGACGACCCATGAGTCCATAGAAGAAGCACAAGTCATTGAACATTCGTTCGGCGGACTCGTCGCTCGCGGTCACAACGACCCATGGGCTGCCGCGATGGAGTAGCGTCAGGGCGCAGGCTGATGTCGGCCCGTGCGCTCCGAGAAGGCAGACACGTGCCTTCTCGTGGTCGAGTGCCAAACGAAGCGGAGCAAGCCAGGCTGTAGGTTGGACGGTGGCTTCAGACACGTATCACGTCGCGGTTGACCGTATGCGTTGAAGAAGACCGGTGGTGGAGAGACCGGGAACCAGCGGGATCGTCTTGACGACACCTCCACGAGCTTCAACCAATTCGCGGCCGATGATCTGGTCAATCATCCAATCCCCTCCCTTGACCAGGACATCCGGTTGGACGGCTGCGATAAGCTGGCGAGGGTCAGATTCGTCAAAAATGACTACGAAATCCACACAGCCTAAGGCTGCCAGCACCTCAGCCCGTTGTGCCTCCGGCACGATCGGTCGGTCGGGTGCCTTGTCCAGCGTACGAACCGAGACATCACTATTAACCCCGACGACCAGGATATCGCCCAGTGCCTTGGCCGCCTGCAGATACCGGGTATGTCCGATGTGCATCAGGTCGAAACAGCCGTTTGTGAACACGATCTGTTTTCCCTTTGTCCGTTCACCGGAAAGCACGGAGAGGAGTTGATTGCGAGACACCACTTTGGTGATCATGGCCCCATCATACCGTGCAGATCGTGCTGTCGGCTACATGGAAAGAGGATCGGGCTGGACGGTGTCTGCCGTCTAGGCTCCCTGACGTGACGCACACGATGTTTCAGCAGAATCCTGGTGTTACCGGGCAAGTTGCCACATAATGAATCGATATAGCACATAACGGACTGGAAGGCCTGGCAAGGGATCTGGTCTAGCGTCGTGGGCGTGCCTGGAGCGTGGGCGATGATGGTGGATGGCGTGAGCATGGTCTGGATCATTGCAGCGGCCAATGTTTTGCTGATCGCTTCCTTAATCTTTTTCCTTATACAGACATCCTGGCGAGCACGGACTGATCGGGTCCTCGCGGAGGCCGAAAGAATCCGATTTCAGGAAAATGAGCAGCGACTCCGGAGTATGTTGGAAGCTGAACCCCATGGGATATTGGTCATCGGGCTCGACTACCGGGTGCTTCAACTCAATCCTGCGGGCTGTCTCCTCTTCGATGCGGG
Organism: Nitrospiraceae bacterium; assembly: GCA_919902665.1. Taxonomy (GTDB): domain Bacteria; phylum Nitrospirota; class Nitrospiria; order Nitrospirales; family Nitrospiraceae; genus Nitrospira_D. The sequence goes on along the minus strand of CAKKRK010000001.1, from coordinate 11,293 downwards.
ATTTCCAGAAGAGATCGTGGGGACAGATATTCGAACGTATATCCAGATGAACGATTATCTGCTGATCGAAGAAATGCATAAGGCGGCCGGGGAAGGCCGGGAAACCTGTGGAAAGGGGCGGCTCGTCGGACTAGCGGGGCAGGTCCGGTGGGTCGAGATCACATTCGTCCCACTTCCAGCCAGTGACGGCATCGTGCAAGCGGTCCTTAGCGTCGTCCGAGATGTAACCGAGCAACGCCGTGCCGATCGTCGGCAAGCGCTCCAGCACGCTGTGGCCAAAGTGCTCGCAGGTGCCTCCACCGTCGAACAAGCGGTCCCTGACCTTCTCCAGGCTCTTGTCGTGAGTCTCGATTGGCATGTCGGTCTGTTCTGGCGGGTGCATGAGGACCGGCGAGCCATTGTCTGCGCGCAGGACTGGTCGGTCGATGCAACGGTAGGGCAGGAGTTTGTGAGCCGCCGCCGGCAGGCGACCTGCGCTGCCGGGTCCGATCTGCCGGGGCACTGTTGGGCCCGCGGTGAGCCGCTGTGGGTGGAGGATGTCGCAAGAGCCTCGATGGTGACACGTGGGCCTGTCGAAGCGACGGGAATGCTGTACGCGGCCTGTGCGTTTCCGATTTGGCTGAGGGCGAACGTTTACGGCGTCATCGAGCTCTTCAGCAGCGAGCCTCAGGCTGAGGATTGGGATTTACTGAGAACCTTGAGCACGGTCGGTAGACAGATCGGCCTGTTCGTCGAACGAACTGAAGTGGAAGCAGCACTGCATGAGAACGAAGCCCGTACCAGCTTGATTATTGATACGGCTCTCGACGCTGTGATGACGATGGATCATACAGGCCGGATTACCGAGTGGAATGCCCAAGCTGAGCAGGTATTTGGCTGGTCTGCACATGAGGTGATCGGGCGTGATGTTGCCGACACGATCTTTCCACCGTCCCAATACCTCAGCTATCGCGCGTATGTTCAGCGGCTTCTTGAATCCAGGGATGGGCCCCTCTCAAACCGGCTGGTCGAAATGATCGGGCTTAGACGCGACGGCCGTGAATTTCCAGTTGAAATCGCCATGACGCCGTTAGCCCTTGAGGGCTCCGTCATCTTTAGCGCATTTATCCGAGATATCACGAGTCGGAAAGAAGCGGAGCAAGCACTGAAGGGCTATGCCCAACAGTTGGAGCATAGCAATCAGCAGCTAGATGTCGCCTTGAGAGAGGCCAAAGCCGCCACCGAGGCCAAGTCGTCGTTCCTGGCGACCATGAGCCACGAAATCCGGACACCGATGAACGGTGTGATCGGCATGACAGATCTATTGCTTGATACGAACCTGACTGACGAGCAGAGGGAGTCCGCTGAAATCGTTCGGACCTGCGGCCATCATTTGTTAACGATCATCAACGACATTCTCGATTTCTCCAAGATTGAAGCAGGGAAACTGGATTTAGAGACGATTGAATTTGATCTTCGTCTTGCCATCGACGAGTCGTTGGATCTTGTGGCTGAACGTGCGTCATCCAAAGGGCTCAATCTGGCCTGTCTCTTCCACTCCGATGTGCCGCGCAATCTGTGTGGTGATCCGGGCCGCCTCCGGCAGGTGGTGATGAACTTAACGGCGAACGCCATCAAGTTTACCGAACGCGGCGATGTGGTGGTGGAAGTGACGGTTGAGGCTCAATCGACGAAGGATGCGAGGATTCGCGTTGCCGTCACAGACACCGGCATCGGGATTTCCGAGCAAGCCCAAGAACGGCTGTTTCGGTCGTTCAGCCAGGCCGATGGGTCGACGACGAGGAAATATGGTGGGACCGGTCTCGGTCTTGCGATTTCCAAACGTCTTGTCGAGATGATGGGAGGAACGATTGGAGTGATGAGCCGAGTTGGGGAGGGGAGCTGTTTCTGGTTCACGATGAATTTGGACAAGCAGCCTGATGGCTCCCGCAGTGCCGATCCCGCTGCCGCTGTGTTGGCAGGTCTCCGCATCTTGATTGTGGATGATAAGGCCATCAATCGAAGGATCTTGGAGCTGATGACGAAGAAATGGGGCATGCAACCGACACTCATCCACAGCGGCTCCGAGGCGTTGGATGTTTTGAGCGGTCGGCACGGGCAACCACGGTTCAATCTGGCGCTCTTGGATGTGGATATGAGTCCGACGGATGGGATCGAATTGGCACGTGCGATCAAGGCACGACCTGAAGGAGGCGAGACCAAACTTGTGCTGCTCACGTCGTTCGGTCGGCGGGGCGATGCGAAGACAGCCAAAGAGGCGGGGTTAGCAGCCTACCTGACCAAGCCGATTCGGGAGCGACAGTTGCATGATTGTCTTGTCGCAGTCCTCATGCAGTGCCCCGTTAGTTCAGGTCTGTCGGCCACGAGTGACGCACCTCCACTCATCACTCGGCACACCCTTGCGGAGACCACGGCCACGGTGGATCTCCGTATCCTTCTGGCCGAGGATAACATCATTAATCAAAAAGTGGCCGTTCGCCTCTTCCAGCGGTTGGGGCATCGAATTGACGTCGTGACCAACGGGCGTGAGGCTGTCGAGGCAGTATCGCGCGTGCGCTATGACGTGGTGTTCATGGATTGCCAGATGCCGGACATGGATGGCTTCGAAGCGACCAGCCTCATTCGTCAACATGAGGCGGCGGGAACTGTTTCGAGTTGCGATTTTCAGGTTTCGGGCCCAAGACCGGAACATGCTGGCCTCCAACCAGAAACTTGCTGCCCGGAACGTGAAACTCCCCGGCGGGTGCTGATTATTGCCATGACGGCAAACGCCATGCAGGGAGACCGTGAACAGTGTCTGGCTGCGGGGATGGACGACTATCTCTCCAAACCTATTTCGGTAGACGCGCTGGCTGGTGTCCTGGGCCGAGTGAATCAGGAACAGGGACGGTCCAGACCCGACAAAAGCCAAGAAGCCGCATAGCTCACATTTTCCTATCAGCGCCCCCTCTCACGTCAACTCAAGCGTCAATTGCTCTGGCGCTTTGGCTAGCTTAGTCGGTCCGGCTGACCGGGGTGATGGGGCTAAGGCATGAGTCGGGTAGGGCGTGGGACGATCCTCGATCAGTTGAGTTGGCGACACGAGTTCCTGCAAGGCGCCGTGACAGAATCCGCAGTGATGGCGCTTTGGTTGGATCGTTCTTCGGTGCCGTCGATAGAGTCGCCCGCAGTCTTGGCATCGCCAGGCGAATTTCGCTAAGGCCAGTACTTCCTTCTCTAGCGTGTGGTACGTCGTCACGGCGACTGTTCCTGTTCGATTCATCTGCGCCATCTTCCGCAAAAACTCCAGGCCATGATCAGGCCGACGTTTCAATACATCGAATTGCCATTGATGAATCATTTCATGGGCCAAGGTGTTGAGCAGCTCCTGTTCCGCGTAGGGTGTCCGTGCTGTGAGCTGTTCAAAGAGCGGGAGAGAAAGGCGAATTTCTCGACGGCTGTGAGTCAGGGTGAGGGGGGAGAGGGTCTTTGGCCCTTCGCGACAGGCAAACATCCCAACCGAGGAGGTCAGGCGCTGACTCCAGACGATCTCGATCGGCTTCAGTGAACCGGCAAAGTACTGTGTGTTCAAGTGCTGCCAACGAGCCTGTAGCCATTCTGAAGAAAGGAGTACCGACAGGCTCGGGGCGGACGAGGATGGACTCATCCTAATTCCTCCAGCACAGCCGCCGCGAGTAACGGCAGCATGATCTCGTGGTGGCCAGTCAAGGAATAGCCCTGACCGCCCTTTTGCGTGGGGCGCCGCACGACGTTGGTCTGCGGTCGGTAATGGGAGAGAAAGTCCATATTCACGGTCGTAATGCTGGCGATCGGATGGCCGAGGTTTCTCCCTAATGACAGTGTTTTGAGAAAGACCTCTGGCAGAATCACCGCCGAGCCGACGTTCAGGTAGACGCCCCCTTCCATCCCAGCGACGACAGCGGTGAGACGCCTGAAGTCCAGGAGAGATGTAGCTCCGATGGCTGCGCCGTCCGCCGAAGGGTGCATGTGGATAATGTCGGTTCCGACCGCGACATGCACGGTCACCGGAATACCGAGTGTTGCTCCTGTGGCGAGAATACTGACGGCTCGATTCGGGAATTGATCGGCTGTGTGGTTCATGTAGCGTCCGATGGCTTCACCCATCCCCTGACCGTCTTTCGCGCCACGCGTGATGGCGTCATTCAGAATCCGGCCCGTTTCCTCCGCCATGCCAAACCGGCCATTATCGATCTCGGCATCGACTTCTTCGGAGGTATGGCCCATGAGGGCCAATTCGAAGTCGTGGATAATTCCTGCCCCGTTCATGGCCACTGCCGTGATGATGCCTCGTTCCATCAAGTCCGTGATGATCGGGGACAGCCCCACCTTGATGACATGGGCGCCGATCCCGAGAATGACAGGGCGGCGCCTTCGATGCGCCTTCACGATGGCCTGGGTGACGGCCCGCAATGTTGTGACCGCGAGGATGTTTGGAAGACGGGACGAGAAGGTTGAGAAAGTCCCTCCGCGTTTCCATGGCGCGGCCAAGTCTGAAAGCCGAACCTTGCTGTGTCGTTTTTTTAGCGGATAGGTCTTGAGGTCAGACGCGTTGATCGGAGGGATCAAGGCGGGCGGCCGAGTCAAGGGAGTCCTATTAGGACGCTTTCCCAAGGAAATGATCCTCTACCAGTTCGCACAGGACGTGGCCGAGCGTGATGTGACTTTCTTGAATCCGAGACGTGACCGTAGACGGAACGATGAAAGGGTAATCGACCAACGCGGCCAGCTTTCCGCCATTGGCGCCTGTCCAGGCGATCGTAGTCAGGCCACCGTCGCGGGCCGCCGCGACACCTTTCAGCACGTTCGGAGAATTCCCGCTGGTGCTGATGCCAATCGCAATGTCCCCTTTTCGGCCATGCGCGCGCACCTGGCGGGCGAAGAGTTCTTCGTACCCATAGTCATTCGCGATGCAGGTAATGGCGGCAATGTCCGTCGCTAAAGCAATTGCGGGTAACGGCATGCGGTCGGCTTTGTACCGTCCGACGAACTCCGCCGCAATATGGGCCGCATCGGTGGCGCTGCCACCGTTGCCGAACAGCAAGACTTTATAGCCGTCGTGAAAGGCCGCTGCGAGCAGCTGTGCGACTTGGACGATCCGGTCGGCATGTTCACACGCGAATTTCTGTTTCACGCTTGCGCTATCGGTAAACGCCGCCAAGACTGAATCCTTCATGGGCGCGATTCTAGGCGAGGTCATTGATCCTGTCAAACGGAACGGGTGTGCCCGTTACGACTTCGCGGGGGGTGAAATCCCAGGTTGTCTCATGGCATTCATCGCCAGTGCGATCATTGAGCCGACATCGGACACGCTTGCCGGCAGGATCAGGGTATTGGTTGTTTTCGCCAACTCTCCGAACTTGGTGATGTACTGCTCCGCGACGCGGAGCTGAACGGCCTCTTGCCCTCCGGGAACCTGAATCGTTTCAGCGACTCTTCGGAGGCCCTCTGCCGTGGCCTGTGCAATGGCGAGAATGGCGGATGCGGCACCCTCTGCTTCATTGATCTGCTGCTGCTTCTTGGCTTCTGATGCCTTAATCACTTGTTGTTTTTCACCTTCCGCCTGGTTGATCGCGGCATCACGTTCGCCTTCTGAGGTCAAAATCAATGCGCGCTTCTCCCGTTCCGCACGCATCTGCTTCTCCATCGCGTTCAGTACATCCTTCGGCGGGGTGATGTTTTTGATTTCGTAGCGGAGAACTTTGACGCCCCAAGGCTCCGATGCTTTATCCAATTCGTTGACTACCTGAGCATTGATCGTGGTTCGGGCTTCGAAGGTCTTGTCGAGTTCGATTTTCCCAATCTCGCTTCTCAGCGCCGTCTGGGCCAATTGCGTGAGTGCAAACTGATAGTCGCTGATTCCGTAGGATGCGCGTTCCGGATTCAGGACCCGCATATACAGGATTCCATCGACATGCACCTGAACGTTGTCACGGGTAATGCAGACTTGCTCCGGAATATCGACGGCGCTTTCCTTCAGCATGTGCCTGTATCGGATCACGTCGATGAACGGCACCAAGATGTGGAATCCCGCGTCCAGCGTGGAACCGTATTTGCCCAAGCGCTCCACGACATAGGCGCTCTGTTGAGGGACGACGACCGCCGTCTTTGCGATGACGACTAAGACGATCACCGCCAGGACGATGACGACTAACGTTCCGCCTTCCATGCCCGCACCTCGTTGATTTACGCCCGTTATTCTGGTTGGACCCAGAGCATCAAACCATCCACTTTGGCGACTGTTACGCGTTGACCTATTGAAAGGGGAACGGTTCCGACATTCCTCGCGCTCCATGTGGAGCCACGCAACTCGGCTTTTCCCGTGTGTCCCGGCTGCAGGTCGTCAATCAGGATTGCCGTCTCTCCGACCATGGTGTCCATCGCCTGCGGGGGATGCCGTTGTGTCAGGCGAATTAATGGCCCGCGTAACAGCAGCAACGAGAGGATCGCCACAATGGAGAACAACAGCCACTGGAGCCAGTCGGCTGTTACGACATCCAGACCGGTCAGGGCACCGACCATCACGGCGGCGATGCCGAAGAACAAGAGGTAAAACCCTCCGGGAGACGCCATCTCCGCGCCGACCAAGGCCAAGCCCAGAAACATCCAATACCACCAGATCATCGAACAGCCCTCGTTGTGTGCGGTAAGTATGGTGTGAGGAAATGGTGATGCTGGAAAAGTCTAAGCCCGATTCCTCAGTCCGTCAAGCGACGTGCAGTGTGGCATTCGTGAATTGATCACACACTCATGGCGATGATATAGTCCGCGCGCGATGGCACAAGACCAACCCATCAAGACGCTCGTGGTCGCATTGGTCGATGATGCGGCAGCGGCAGTCTATTCGATCAACAGGCTCAATCCGGAGGCCCTGTGTTTCGTGTTGCCTGAAGGAAGTAAGGCTTTGGTGGAATCGGACATACAGCCGAAGATCCAACAGATGCCGAGGCGGTGGGATTGGATCGTGATGGAAGACGCAACGCAGTTCCCCGCTATCTATCAGACAATTGCACGGTCGTTACCGGATCTCTTGCGGACATGGGAGATACAGCCGGGGGAGCTGGTCGTGGATCTGAGTGGAGCCACCCCGGCGATGGCGAGTGCGCTCACCTTGGTCGCGCTCCCATGGACTTCTCGGGTGGTTGAGCTGACTCGGGCGCGTGACGGTCAGGAGGATGATCGGGTCGAGTTGGGTCCAAGGACGCTCGTCTGGACCCAGAGTAATCCATGGGACGAGCAAGCGACCGTGTCACGCCGGGAAGGATGCGAGTTATTTAATCGGGGTCTCTTTCACGCAGCGGCCAAACTGTTCCGCGCCGTAGAACTGCGAGTGAGTGGCGGGCACAAGCCGCTCTATCGTGCCTTCACCGATTTGGCCGAGGGCTATGAGTGCTGGGAACGGTTTCAGTACCGTCAATCCTGGGACAAGTTGAGGGCTGCGACCAAGGCGCTGGAGATGGCGTCGCTGTGGGGTGGACCGACTGGATTGAAAGCGATCCTGCCTGCGCTGAAGGCCAACGCGAGTTTCCTTGAGAAACTGGTGTTGGACCCTGCAGAGGTCAAAGAATACCTTGCGCTAGACTTATTGGCGCATGTGGGTAGGCATCTCCATGTCGGCCATGACCCCGAAGGGGCGATCACAGCGCTTGTTCGTGCACTGGAGGCGTTCGCGCAAGTCCGGCTCTATAAGTCGCACAAGATCAAGAGTTGGGATGTCTCGCCGGAACAGCTCCCGCAAGCCCTTCAAGGGACCTGCCGCACCTGCTATCTCGACGATATCGATGGCAAATACAAGCTGCCGCTTCAAGCTCAGTTTCGTGTGTTGGCCGGACTGGGTGATCAACTAGGCCAAGCCTTTCTCAAGGAATGGCAGAAGATGAAGCCGTTGCTGGATGCCGCGAACCATGCCGTGTTGGGACACGGCTTCGAGCCGATCAAAGCGGAGCGAGTGCAGCAGCTGTACGATGTTGTTGTCCGACTCACTGGCGTTGCGGAGTCTTCGCTGCCGAAGTTTCCTGTCTTGAACCTATGAGCGTTCAGCGGCTCACTGTTAGGCATTAGAACTGAGGCCGACTGCTGAGAGCTGGTCACTCATGGACATTCGCGTCTACTACGAAGATACGGACTGCGGCGGGGTCGTCTACTACGCCAATTACCTGAAATATTTTGAACGGGCCAGGACCCACTACCTCGAAGATCGAGGGCTGTCGGTGGCAGGGCTCATGGCCGAAGGAACGGTGTTTGTCGTCGTGCATGCGGAGGTGCATTATCGGTCGCCTGCCCGCTATGGCGAGACGTTGGTGATCGAGACGGTCGTCCCCGAGATGACGGCTGTGTCGATCACTTTTGCCCACGTGGTCAAGGACAAAGTCAGTGGGCGTGTCGTGGCCGAAGGGTCAGCCAGACTGGCGGCGACGGACGGCAATGGCAAGGTGAAGCGCCTGGACAAGGCAACCGTCGCTGCAATACAGTCGGAGGGGTATTCTGCTGAGAGACGTCATGCGTAATGTGCAGTGTGTGGAGCCGGCGGCCGTTCGTTATTTTCCCCGAGGGACGAACGACGGTTCATAGGCTGTGCCCTGTCCGGCAATCGTTCAATAACCAGCGCGGCGCCTGGATCTAGCGGCTGCTCTCAGCCAGCGCGTTGTCGCCATGCCATGCGTTGTGAGAGCGGTCATCGCAACAAGACGAAAGGAGTGTCCCTTATGAGCCAGCAGATTTCCGGATATACCTACGGCACCTCGGCGGTCGCGAAGTCGCCGGTGAGCCTTGCGGATTTTGAGTTGATGCAGAAGAGCGCGTTGTTCGGCGAGGAGGACGTGAAGTATTTACGTCTCTCGCACGATGTGGTGAAGGACCAGGTGGAAGCCATTTTGGACGTGTGGTACGGCTTCGTCGGATCCCAGCCGCATCTACTCCAATCGTTCCTCGGTAAAAGTGACGGCAAGCCGCTCGGCGACTACTTGGGTGGGGTGCGCAAGCGATTCGGCCAGTGGATTCTCGACACGGCTCGTGCGGAGTACGACCAGAAGTGGCTCGATTATCAACATGAGATCGGCTTGCGTCATCATCGCACCAAGAAGAACCAGACGGACGGGGCGGCGGCGTCAGCAGCGATCGTGCCGTTTCGCGATCTCTTCGCGCTCATTTTCCCAGTGACCGTTACATTGAAGCCCTTTCTTGCGAAGAAGGGCCACTCGGCCGAGGACGTTGAGAAGATGTATGCGGCATGGGTCAAGTCCTGCCTGCTCCAGATCACGCTCTGGAGCCACCCCTACGTCAAAGCCGGCGATTTCTAATTGGGCATTGAGTCGAATTCGGGGACATTCTCATCGAAGCCGAGTCTGCACTCGGTGGGATCTGGGATGTCCCCGTTTTCTTTTCCACTGCCATGCGCAGCACGATATTCTCCTGCCGTCGATCGCAGGTCTAGCCCGCATTATTCATGACCGTTCGTTGCGAAATCGCCAAGCCGCGTCGTGAGACCGGCGCGCGGAGCCCGGAGGACCTGAAGCGTACTCGTGCAGTACGTTGAGGGTCTGAGGGGCGAGCCCGCTGGCCGCAGGCTTGTCGGAACAGCGGATCGGCGATTGCAGCAGAAGAGTCATGAATAATGCGGGCTAGCTTGCTGCGGGGATTTTCATTGGGAGGAGTCTTCAGGAGCTCCTCCCGTCATTGAACAGGAGGAGACAGGGGGCAGATTCACCCTGTCAGCGATGGGTCACTGTTTGAGTAGAGAAGCCCTGGAGTTTCTTACCGACCTGCGCCTTCGTGTCACCCACAGTGCCACCTGATTCTGACCACTGCGTAATCACGATTTCTATTCGCCGGTTCTTACTCCGGCCTTTTTCTGTGTCATTGGCCGCAACCGGTTTGCTATCGGCGTACCCCATGGCTGTGACTCGGTCGGCCTCAAGCCCTCCGTTGATCAATATTTGAATGGCATGTTCGGCTCTGGTCCGGGAGAGTTCGATATTATCTCGAAAGCCCTTCCGAGGGTCGCTCCGGAGCGGCGCGTTGTCAGTATGGCCGGCAACCTCAATGTTCTGGTAACGGAATCCGTGCAAGACGGCTCCGATCCGCTCAAGCAATGAGGTGCCACCGAGGGTAACCGCTGCCTCACCGGTGGGGAACAATTCAGCGGCTGCAAACGCGAGGGTCAATTTATTGCCTCGTTGCCTCAACGTCGCGCTGCCCTTCTTCAGTTCGGGCTGTAAGAGGCTCGCGAGACTCTCGCTCATCTTCCCGAGGTCGCTACTTGATGAGGATTCTGTGTCATCTGCAAGCGCGGGGGGGGATGGGAGGAGGTTCGTCACGGCTAGGTTCTGATCGAGCGATTGCAGCGGAATCGTGTTTTTGTCGGCACCGCTGTCTTCTTGGGCTGGAGCTGGCTCTGTTTGCTTGGACGTAGTGCGTTCGAGGTCTGCCAGCAATTGCTTCGTGCGTGCGAGTTCCGTGTCTCTTGCCATGAGTTGAGGATTGAGATCTGCCAGCTTTTGCGTGACTTGCTTGAGGTCGTCCTTGAGCTGCCCTAGTTCTTGCTCTTTCCGCGCTGTCTGCTGTTCAAATTCGGTTGCACGGCGTTTGGTTTGGGCCAGTTCCTGTTCTTTCCCCGCCATCTGTAGTTCGACTTCAGTGAGGCGACGCTTGGCCTGCGCCAGATCTTGGTCTTTCCCCGATGCCGTCAGTTGCTCTGCTTCGGCTGGGCGGCGTCTGGCCTGTGCCAGTTCTTGCTCTTTCCGCGCCGTCTGCTGTTCGGCGTCGGCAAAGCGACGTTTGGCCTGCGCCAGCTCTTGCTCCTTCCCTGCCATCTGTAGTTCGACTTCGGCAATTCGGCGTTTAGTCTGTGTCAGTTCCTGTTCTTTTCCTGCTATCTGTTGTTCGGTGTCGGCTGCACGGCGTTTGGCCTGGGCCAGCTCCTGTTCTTTCCCTGCCATCTGTAGTTCAACTTCGGTGAGGCGACGCTTGGTCTGCGCCAGGTCCTGCTCTTTCTTTGCTGTCTGTTGTTCGGCGTCGGCTGCGCGGCGTTTGGCCTGCGTCAATTCTTGCCCTTTCCCTGTCGTCAGCTGCTGTTCGACTTCGGAGACTCGACGTTTGGCCTGGTTGAGCTCCTCAGTTTGTGACGCAAGATCCTCTCGAAGCTTCTTAGAGTTCTCGTAGGCATTGGATTGCAGGGCGGTGATCTCATTATCTTTGGCATGGAGTTGGATAACTAACTCACCGATCCGTCGCTTGGCATTCTCCAGATTGCCGGCAGCGAGTTGTCGCTCGAGCT